>NZ_JBIMEN010000003.1:0-302267 GCF_043673995.1 Corynebacterium sp. L4757
TGGATGGCCTTTCGGGGTTGTTTGGTTGTTGGTGTGTGCCGGATGTCGGGGGTTGTTAGATACTCGGCATTGAAAATATTGTAATTATTTTTAACGGTGCATATTGTTTATCAACATTGTTTAAGTTCTGTATTTAATACGGATTTATTTTTTTAAACGTGAAACTGGCTTTAGCCTGTTTCACGTGTTGATTTCTTTATGTAGTAATTTTTGGTCAGCTTCATGCAGGTAGAGATGTCTGTGTGTTGTTTGTCTTTTTTAAGTTAGGTTTGGGCTTTTCACTAGCCTTTTTGTGGAGAGTTTGATCCTGGCTCAGGATGAACGCTGGCGGCGTGCTTAACACATGCAAGTCGAACGGAAAGGCCTCTAGCTTGCTAGGGGTACTCGAGTGGCGAACGGGTGAGTAACACGTGGGTGATCTGCCCTGCACTTTGGGATAAGCTTGGGAAACTGGGTCTAATACCGAATATGACCATTGTTTGGATGCGATGGTGGAAAGCTTTTGCGGTGTGGGATGAGCCTGCGGCCTATCAGCTTGTTGGTGGGGTAATGGCCTACCAAGGCGGCGACGGGTATCCGGCCTGAGAGGGTGTACGGACACATTGGGACTGAGATACGGCCCAGACTCCTACGGGAGGCAGCAGTGGGGAATATTGCACAATGGGCGCAAGCCTGATGCAGCGACGCCGCGTGGGGGATGACGGCCTTCGGGTTGTAAACTCCTTTCGCCAGGGACGAAGCGTTTTTGTGACGGTACCTGGATAAGAAGCACCGGCTAACTACGTGCCAGCAGCCGCGGTAATACGTAGGGTGCGAGCGTTGTCCGGAATTACTGGGCGTAAAGAGCTCGTAGGTGGTTTGTCGCGTCGTCTGTGAAATCCCGGGGCTTAACTTCGGGCGTGCAGGCGATACGGGCATAACTTGAGTGCTGTAGGGGAGACTGGAATTCCTGGTGTAGCGGTGAAATGCGCAGATATCAGGAGGAACACCGATGGCGAAGGCAGGTCTCTGGGCAGTAACTGACGCTGAGGAGCGAAAGCATGGGTAGCGAACAGGATTAGATACCCTGGTAGTCCATGCCGTAAACGGTGGGCGCTAGGTGTAGGGGGCTTCCACGTCTTCTGTGCCGTAGCTAACGCATTAAGCGCCCCGCCTGGGGAGTACGGCCGCAAGGCTAAAACTCAAAGGAATTGACGGGGGCCCGCACAAGCGGCGGAGCATGTGGATTAATTCGATGCAACGCGAAGAACCTTACCTGGGCTTGACATGTACAGGATCGGGCTAGAGATAGTCTTTCCCTTGTGGTCTGTATACAGGTGGTGCATGGTTGTCGTCAGCTCGTGTCGTGAGATGTTGGGTTAAGTCCCGCAACGAGCGCAACCCTTGTCTTATGTTGCCAGCACGTTATGGTGGGGACTCATGAGAGACTGCCGGGGTTAACTCGGAGGAAGGTGGGGATGACGTCAAATCATCATGCCCCTTATGTCCAGGGCTTCACACATGCTACAATGGTCGATACAGTGGGCAGCGACATCGTGAGGTGGAGCGAATCCCTGAAAGTCGGCCTTAGTTCGGATTGGGGTCTGCAACTCGACCCCATGAAGTCGGAGTCGCTAGTAATCGCAGATCAGCAACGCTGCGGTGAATACGTTCCCGGGCCTTGTACACACCGCCCGTCACGTCATGAAAGTTGGTAACACCCGAAGCCAGTGGCCTAAACTTGTTAGGGAGCTGTCGAAGGTGGGATCGGCGATTGGGACGAAGTCGTAACAAGGTAGCCGTACCGGAAGGTGCGGCTGGATCACCTCCTTTCTAAGGAGCTTTATTATAAAAAATCCATCTCTTAACAGTTGTTAATGATGGTGGTGATGGTGGTTGATGGCCCGAGTGTGGTCATGCCACGAGATTGAATCGGAGTGGAAACACACCGCCAGTAAAAGATGCTGGTAATAACATCTAAAACATATAACTAAGACTTGAATATGTATGTTGGTGCACTGTTGGGTGTCTGGGACAACAATCCAGTATTTTGGGTTGGTCCTGATGCTCACACACGATAATGGCAGCACGGTACAGCTTTTGCTGGGTGTTGTGGTTGGGTGTGTGGGGTGTTGTGTGAGAACTGTATAGTGGACGCGAGCATCCACCACATAATGATTCTTCCTTTGTGTTGGGTTGTTGTGTGGTGTGTGTAATTTTTCTTATTTTTTCTGTGAGAACGCGCAGCCAGGTGTGAGCCTGGTTGTGTTTAGTATTTTTCTTTAGTTATGGTTGTTCACCCACATAAATAAGATACTGCTAGAAAGGCTGTTGGTTTTTCTTCGCGGTTTGTTTGTGTGTGGTGTGTGTTCGTTATTTAAGGGCGCATGGTGGATGCCTTGGCATACTGGGCCGATGAAGGACGTGTAAGGCTGCGTTAAGCCTCGGGGAGTTGTCAATTGAGCGTTGATCCGAGGATGTCCGAATGGGGAAACCCGCCTGCCGTTATGGGTAGGTACCCACTAGTGAATTCATAGCTGGTGTGGGGGTGATACGTGGGGAAGTGAAACATCTTAGTACCTGCAGGAGGAGAAAATAAATTAATGATTCTGCTAGTAGCGGCGAGCGAACGTGGATGAGGCTAAACCGTGTGTATGTGATACTTGGTAGAGGTTGTGCATGCGGTGTTGTGGGGCCATGATTTTTTGTTCCTACCAGGACAAAGCGCGCAGTATGATGTTAGTCGAAGTAGGTTGGAATGCCTGGCCGTAGAAGGTGAGAGCCCTGTAGGTGAAGACATTGTGGTGTGTGTGTTGTGGTGCCCGAGTAGCAGCGGGCTCGTGGAATCTGCTGTGAATCTGCCGGGACCACCCGGTAAGCCTAAATACTCAGTGTGACCGATAGTGTATGAGTACCGTGAGGGAATGGTGAAAAGTACCCCGGGAGGGGAGTGAAATAGTTCCTGAAACCATGTGCTTACAATCCGTCAGAGCACCGTTTGTGTGTGATGGCGTGCCTTTTGAAGAATGAGCCTGCGAGTCAGCGGCATGTCGCGAGGTTAACCCGTGTGGGGTAGCCGTAGGGAAACCGAATCCTAATGAGGGTGTCAAGTGGCATGTTCTGGACCCGAAGCGGGGTGATCTACCCATGGCCAGTGTGAAGCGATGGTAAGACGTCGTGGAGGCGCGAACCCACGTAGGTTGAAAACTGCGGGGATGAGTTGTGGGTAGGGGTGAAAGGCCAATCAAACTCCGTGATAGCTGGTTCTCCCCGAAATGCATTTAGGTGCAGCGTCGTAGTAGCTTGGTGGAGGTAGAGCTACTGGTTGGTTGAGCGGGACTATCATCTTAGCAACATCAGCCAAACTCCGAATGCCATCAATGTGTTCTACGGCAGTGAGACTGTGGGGGATAAGCTTCATAGTCGAGAGGGAAACAGCCCAGATCGCCGGTTAAGGCCCCTAAGGGTGTGCTAAGTGGAAAAGGATGTAAGATCGCGAAGACAGCCAGGAGGTTGGCTTAGAAGCAGCCATCCTTGAAAGAGTGCGTAATAGCTCACTGGTCGAGTGGTTTTGCGCCGACAATGTAGTGGGGCTCAAGCACACCGCCGAAGCCGCGGCAATAATTTTTGTTATTGGGTAGGGGAGCGTCGTGCATGGGTTGAAGCAGTACTGTAAGGAGCTGTGGACTGTGTGCGAGTGAGAATGCAGGCATGAGTAACGAATTGGACAGTGAGAATCTGTCCCGCCGGATGACTAAGGGTTCCTGGGTCAAGTTCGTCTTCCCAGGGTGAGTCGGGACCTAAGGCGAGGCCGACAGGCGTAGTCGATGGACAACCAGTTGATATTCTGGTACCCGTATATGCGCGCCCGTGGTAAAGCATTGATACTAACCACCCACAAACACCTCACTTAGGCCTTCGGGCCGCGGTGGTGTGTGCGTGCGTGGGGCCTGAAATGTGGTCCAAGCGATGGGGTGACACAGGGAGGTAGCCATGCCACTTATTGGATTGTTGGTGTAAGCGTGTGAACCGGTGTATAGGTAAATCCGTACACTTTTATGGTCAAGGCGTGATGCGTAGCCGTTATGGTGAAGTTGGTGATCCTGTACTGTCGAGAAAAGCCTCTAGCGATGTGTGTATATGGCCCGTACCCTAAACCGACACAGGTAGTCAGGTTGAAAATACTAAGGCGTTCGGGATAACTGTGGTTAAGGAATTCGGCAAAATGCCCCCGTAACTTCGGAAGAAGGGGGACCTGCAATGGTGAGAGGATTTACTCCTTTAGCTGGTGTGGGTCGCAGAGAATAGAGGGAAGCGACTGTTTATCAAAAACACAGGTCCATGCGAAGACGTGAAGTTGAGGTATATGGACTGACGCCTGCCCGGTGCTGGAAGGTTAAGAGGACCGGTTAGCTTTTATGAGCGAAGCTGAGAATTTAAGCCCCAGTAAACGGCGGTGGTAACTATAACCATCCTAAGGTAGCGAAATTCCTTGTCGGGTAAGTTCCGACCTGCACGAATGGCGTAACGACTTCTCTGCTGTCTCAACCACAGGCCCGGTGAAATTGCACTACGAGTAAAGATGCTCGTTACGCGCGGCAGGACGAAAAGACCCCGGGACCTTCACTATAGCTTGGTATTGGTGTTCGGTTCGGTTTGTGTAGGATAGGTGGGAGACTGTGAAGCATTCACGCTAGTGGGTGTGGAGTCGTTGTTGAAATACCACTCTGATCGGATTGGATACCTGAACCTTGGCCCATGATCTGGGTTGGGGACAGTGCCTGGTGGGTAGTTTAACTGGGGCGGTTGCCTCCTAAAATGTAACGGAGGCGCCCAAAGGTTCCCTCAGCCTGGTTGGCAATCAGGTGGTGAGTGTAAGTGCACAAGGGAGCTTGACTGTGAGACTGACAAGTCGAGCAGGGACGAAAGTCGGGACTAGTGATCCGGCACCTACTTGTGGAAGTGGTGTCGCTCAACGGATAAAAGGTACCCCGGGGATAACAGGCTGATCTTCCCCAAGAGTCCATATCGACGGGATGGTTTGGCACCTCGATGTCGGCTCGTCGCATCCTGGGGCTGGAGTAGGTCCCAAGGGTTGGGCTGTTCGCCCATTAAAGCGGCACGCGAGCTGGGTTCAGAACGTCGTGAGACAGTTCGGTCTCTATCCGCCGCGCGCGTTGAAACTTGAAGAAGGCTGTCCCTAGTACGAGAGGACCGGGACGGACGTACCTCTGGTGTGCCAGTTGTTCCGCCAGGAGCATCGCTGGTTGGCTACGTACGGAAGGGATAACCGCTGAAAGCATCTAAGCGGGAAGCCTGTTTTAAGATGAGGTTTCTGTTGAGGTTCCCTACAGACTATAGGGTTGATAGGCCAGACCTGTACGCATTGTAAAATGTTAAGGCTACTGGTACTAATACACCAACAAACAAACACAACCAACACACATAATGATGTGCGGTTTGGTTTACGCAATCGTAACGAGAAAAACACTCACAACATAAGAAAACACGACAAGACACAGTCTTGCCCGTGCCACCGCGTCCACTATGCAGTATCTGACACAACACCCACAGCATCAGAACACTATTGTTCCGATGATTTGTCGGTGGCCATAGCGGCAGGGAAACGCCCGGAACCCATTCCGAACCCGGAAGCTAAGCCTGCCCGCGCTGATGGTACTGCACCCGGGAGGGTGTGGGAGAGTAAGTTACCGCCGACATAAAACAACAACAACTACATACACCAAGAAGAGGCTAGAACCCATAGGGTCCTAGCCTTCTTCTGCGTTTTACAGTCTTCTCGTTTTTCATATTGAAGATCTGTATCCGCACATATCTTATGACCCGCGGGTAGCATTCGCCTTTCCGCGGGTTTCTAGAAGTCTAATGTGGTTCGGAATTCGCGTTCCTGGCCGCTAATAGGATCTGTAAAGCCTAGAACTGCCGCAGTGAGGTGCATCGGAATATTCATATCCTCTGCATCGACTGGGTGGATAACAGGATAAACCGGGTCGCCCAGGATGGGGACTCCTGCGGCCCACATATGAAGGCGCAATTGGTGGGTCTTGCCGGTTTGAGGTTTGAGCGTATAACGAGCCAGAGGCTTTTGTTCACCGTGAATTGCTTCGAGCTTTTGTTGTTCGTCATGGGTGAGTGGGGTGACATCGGCAAGCTGCGTTATTGCATTGTGCTCGCCTTCTTCAATTCGTCCCTGAATCTCACCGGGGGTCTTCTCCATTCTGGATGCCCACGTCAGCGGTGTGGTGAAATGCGCGTATTCGGCAATCGCTATATAGGTCTTTGAGACTTCACGTCGAGCAAAAAGTGTTTGGTAAGAGCCACGCACACCCCGATGTTTAGTGAAAAGCAATAGTCCTGAGGTAAGTCGATCCAAGCGATGTGCTGGACTGAGCTCATCAATACCGGTAGATCGGCGCAACCTGACGGTGGCGGTCTCAGTGATATGACGTGCCCGAGGCATCGTGGCCATAAAGGGCGGTTTATCCACCACTATGATGTCATCGTCCTCATAGACGATGTGAATGTCATAAGGGACGGGTTCTTCAGGCGCGGGAGTGCGATAAAAGAACACATCCTGGTTGGCTCGGAGGATGGTCTCCGGCGAAATCGGGGTGGCATCAAAAATCACTACTTCATTAGCTTTGAAGCGTTCTAGCAGGGCATCGGCATTGTCCAAAGGATGACGATGTCGCTGTGACATGATGACTTGCTCTAGGAAATCGAATGCCACGATCTGGGTGATATCTTCTGGTACCCGCACACGGGTGGGGTTCAGCCCGTCCTTAATCGGCAAGGGGCTGTACCCTTTTCGCTGATGCGATAGTCTATTTCCCATGGATTTTAATGCACTCCTTGAACCAGCAATTCAATTTTCTTCCGAGGGTATCGGAGCTCAGCTACTGAAAGCAGGCGAATTCCTCTACATGCTGCTCTTCCCATCCAATGCGGAGGGAGCAACACTTGACCCTGATAATGGGGTTGCTGACGCGATTGACGCCGTCACCAAATAGCACTATCTAGTGTCCTTCTTGGACCGGTTGCCCACTTTGTAGGGTATAACAACTGATTTCATTGGTCATAAGCAGCTATACTTAAGTGTAGGAAATGAAATCTATCATTCCGGAGATTTTCACCTGACCAGAGCGGAACCGCCGTATGCTGGCAGACACTTCAGGAAGGGGAACATCATGGCAAAAGAAGACATCGTAGTAGTAGCAGTAGACGGGTCTGAGGCCTCGAATAACGCAGTCCTCTGGGCTGCAAACACTGCAACCAAGCGCGGAATCCCACTTCGCCTTGCTTCCAGCTACACCATGCCGCAATTCCTGTACGCGGAAGGCATGGTTCCACCAAAAGAACTGTACGAAGATCTCCAGAATGAGACCGCTCAGAAGATTGAGGACGCTCGCGTTCTAGCGCATGAGGCGTTCCCAGATCTGAAGATTGGTCACACCATCGCTGAAGGTTCCCCAATTGACATGCTGCTGGAGATGTCACATGACGTCACCATGATTGTTATGGGCTCCCGCGGTATGGGCGGACTGTCCGGCATGGTGATGGGTTCTGTCTCTGCCAACGTTGTTTCCCACGCACACTGCCCAGTTGTTGTGGTCCGTGAAGATAACGCTGTGACCGAGAAGAATAAGTACGGCCCAGTCATCGTTGGTGTTGACGGTTCTGAGGTTTCCCAGAAGGCAACCGCTTATGCATTCCGCGAAGCACAGGCGCGAGGCGCTGAGCTGATTGCTATCCACACCTGGATGGACATGCAGGCGCAGGCATCCCTGGCAGGTCTGGCTGCAGCACAAGCAGAGTGGTCTGAGATTGAGCGTGAGCAGGGCGAGCTGCTTTCGGAGCGCCTTGCGCCTTTCGAGGAAGAGTACCCAGATGTTAAGGTGACCCGCATTATTGCGCGTGACCGTCCAGTGCGTGCGCTCACTGATTCTGCTGCCGATGCGCAGCTGGTTGTTGTTGGCTCTCACGGCCGTGGCGGTTTCCGCGGCATGCTCCTGGGCTCCACCTCCCGAGCGCTGCTGCAATCTGCACCGTGCCCATTGATGGTTGTTCGCCCTGAGTCCTACATTGGTGAAGAGGAAGCTTCTTAAAGCATTCTTTGCCTGATGCGGCACCGAAAGCCCTGATTTTCGCTATAACGCGAAGGTTAGGGCTTTATTACATTTGTTAAACAATTGTGCGCTTGCGTTTACGTGGGCCGTAAACAGTGGCAGGATGGAGATATCGCTTCATAGGCTAACTATGGCAGCGTAGAAATATTTTACTAATGATCGAAAGAGATTAAATCGAGCTGGAACTGTTGTCTCACACTTAAACGATGTGACTGTTTCAGTCCACGAGGAGGAGAAAATCATGGGATTCATCGGCTGGATTATTATTGGCGCTATCGCTGGCTTCTTGGCAGAAAAGATCATGAAGCGTGACCACGGACTTTTGACCAACATTATCGTCGGTATCATCGGCGGCGTCATTGGTGGTTTCCTGCTTTCCTTGGTCGGCCTGGGCAGCGGCGGCTGGATCTGGACGCTCGTTACCGCAACTCTGGGTGCTTGTATCCTGCTGTGGATTGTGGGCGCTATTCGTTCCAAGAGCGCAAACTAACACTTACTTCTCACCGGCTGGGATGAATTAAACCCACCCAGTTGGTAGCAAACAAACCGGTTTGTCTATATTGTGTAGATGAACCGGTTTGTTTGTGTCTAAAGCGTCTGCGCGCTTTGCTTTGAAGAAAGGATGTCCCACGTGGCTCAGAAGAAGTCTCGCCGAAACCGTCCGAGTCCTCGTCACCGTCTGCTGGCATCCGCAACAAACCTTTTTACGACCGAAGGCATCCGCGTCATCGGTATTGACCGCATTCTGCGCGAAGCTGATGTCGCCAAGGCATCGCTCTACTCGCTCTTTGGCTCCAAAGACGCACTAGTGATCGCTTATGTCGAGGCCCTTGATGAACAATACCGTGAGGCCTGGCAAGAGCGCACCGCAGATGTGGAAGAACCACAGCAGAAGATTCTGGCTTTCTTCGACATGGCGATTGAAGAAGAACCCGGTAAAGAATTCCGCGGTTCGCACTTCTTGAACGCGGCTGGTGAATATCCACGTCCAGAAACAGACGCGGAGCGCGGTATTGTCGCAGCTTGTTTGGAACATCGTCGGTGGATGCATTCCACCATGACGGGATTGTTGAATGAGATCAATGGCTATCCATCGGAAAGCCAAGCAGATGAGTTGCTCATTTTCCTAGACGGCGGCACATCTGGTGCGCGTTTGATGCGCAAGATTAACCCGCTTAATACCGCACGCGAGCTGGCCGTTCAGATGCTGTCAGAACCGCCAGCGGATTACACGATCTAGTCTTCGGATTCTTTCCTCTTTGCTTCCCGCTCCGCGCGGCGCTGGGCGGAGCGAATCTTTAATGCCTCGCGGCGCAGCTCAGTGTCCTTCTTCTTATTTTCTTTCTCAGTGGCTTTGTGCTCGGCTTTTTCTTCGGAATTGAGCTGGCGGTAGGCCTTGAAATCGCGAATGGATTGACGGCGCATCTCATGTACCTCTTCATTCAGCGGGTACTTAATACGCAGCACGATCTGGCAGATGATGGTGAGCGTGAGCGTGTAGAGATTGGTGCAGAACCAGTAGAAGATAACCGCCAGCGGACCAGGGCCGTGTACAGCGACATTCCACAGCAGAATCGGAATGAACACCATGATTGCGAGGGAGACGTAGAACAGGCGGCGGGAAAGCTTCGCGTTGAAATTGGTGGTCCAGAAGGCGCGTGTGGTGGAAATGCACATGTTGATGACGGTGAAGGCCAGCGCCAGAAGCAGCCACGGCATGGCCACTTCGCGGACATTTGCTGGGTCCACACCCAAGTCCATGGCCCAGGAATCCGGCATAGAGATAAACGCCGGTAGTGGCACACCATTGAGTGTAGTTTGGCGGAAAGATTCCACTTCCGCGGCGCTAATGAAGCCAATATCGCCCGTGGAACTGGGGCGGGCCATGCGCAGTACTACCTGGTAGAGACCGATAAACACCGGGATCATGATCAGCGGCGGAATACAGCCGATAGCCGGGTTGTAGTTATGCTCTTTGTGCAGCTTGTCGATAGCGTCTTTATTCGCCTGGTACTCCTCCGCGGTGGTGGCGGGCGGAATGGCCGCCTTCACCGGGCGCAGCAGTGCTGCGACGCGCCCGCTGCGCACCGAGTACCACGTCAGGGGTGCCAAGAGTGTCCGGACGGTGAGAACCAGCAGCACAATGGACATTAACCACGCGGTTTGTTCATCGAAGAAGTTATGCGTGATCATGTGCCAGAGCTTCATGATTCCCGACACGGGGTAGACAAATATATCGAGCATTTCTGCCTTTCTGCATGGGCGTCTAAGGACACTATAATTTCTGATATGACGAAGTCCCGCATCAGCGTGCGCCAAATCCTGGGTGAGCTGCTTTTAACCGCCGGTGTGCTGCTGTTGCTTTTCGCGTTTTATGAAGCGTTTTGGACGAATGTGGCATCGGGCAAGCTGCAGCAGGAGGCACAAGCGGAGCTGGATGAGCAGTGGCACAATCCGCGCGGGGAGCTGGACCCAGAGTTGGGCGAGGCTTTTGCCAAGATGCATATTCCGGCGTTTGGGTCGGACTTTGAATTCGCAATCATCGAAGGCACCGATGAAAATGACCTGTTGCGGGGGCCGGGTCATTATGAAAATACGCAGATGCCGGGCGAGCTGGGAAATTTTGCGGTCGCAGGTCACCGCGTGGGTAAGGGCGCGCCCTTTAATGACTTAGGCGCGTTGGACACCTGCGATGAGATCATTATTGAAACCGCGACGCGCAAGATTACCTACCGCGTGCTGCCCATTGATGGCGCGCCGGCGGACTGCCTAAGTCCTACGCAGCAGGCGAAGTTGGATGGCGAATATTCCATGGCCGGGCGTCACATCACCACGCCGGGTGATGTCGGGGTCATTGCCGCACAGCCAGTGCTTGCCGATGCCCCACCCACCGAATCCATCCTCACCCTGACCACGTGTCACCCGCAATTTTCTAATGCTGAGCGCATGATTGTGCATGCGATGGAAACCAGCAATATCGCGAAGGCCTAGGAAGGAGCATTCATGTATCAAGCATTATGGAATCTTTTGCCTGGACCGAAGCCGGTAAAAATCATTCTGGCCTTGGCGATTGCGGTCGGCGTATTTTTCCTACTGATGGAAGTTATCTTCCCGCACGTATCGTTGATGATGCCCTATAACGACGTCGCGATTTAAAGCCCGAGGTTCTCAATCACCGCATGTGCGAGAGTTTCGGCTTTCACCGATTGTTTTTGGTTGCTCCACACCACTACGGCCGTGGAGTCTTTCGCGACCGCATAGACGCTGCCGCCTTGCGATGGGCCGCCGGTGACTGGTCCGCGCCCGCCTTGCCAAACGCCGAATTCGGCGGGTGAGGTGGAATCAATAGGCGCTGCGAAGTCCACAACGTCCATGGCTTGGTCAAAAGAATTCATCTCGCGCACCATAACCGTTGCTTGCGGCAGGTCTGGATAAGACCAAAACACACAAGCCGGGGTTTCAAAGCGCTCATCAACGCCATAATCAACCATGCGCTGGCCATTGGTCTCTGCCACAAATTGCGTATCCAAATAAGGGCATTCCTCCATGGTGCCGCGTTCCACCTGGGGAAGGGCGTCGGCGGAGATAGCGGTGGTTTCGGTGGCCTCGGTGGCCTCGGTGGCCTCGGTGGGAGCTTCAGGAGCGGGTTCTTCGGCGCAGGCTGTGAGAATGCTCGCTGCGATAACCAGCGAGAGCGCGCGGGGAAGTAGGCTCTTTGACATGAGCAATAGTCTAGATCAGCGGGAGGAAGAAACCCTCGCAGCAACAGAGGGTGCGGATGTGCTGCGCAATGGCATCCATGTGCTGACTGCAACCATCCTCGTGGTAGCGATTTTGACCTCGGTGCGCATGCCGCTGGAACAAGCCGCCATCAACCTCGTGTTATTGGCGCTTTTTGCTGTTGTGTATTTTGCGGGGAGCTTCTACCTAGACCGAATGAGTTTTACGTGGAAGCTCGTCTGGCTGACGGTGCTGACGATCATTTGGATCACCGATATTCTCTTCGCGCCCGCCGGAATGTATCTGCTCTTCGTTCTCTTTTTCTTCTACCTGCGCGTCCTGGGCATGGTGTGGGGCGTTATCGCGGTGATTTTTGGTACCGCGGTCTCAGTGGGTGTGCAATTTCCACAAGGATTGAGCTTTGGTGGCGTGATGGGGCCGGTGGTCTCAGCGCTGGTCACCGTCGCGATTTTCTATGCTTTAGAACGTCTGCATGAGATTAACCGTGAACGCGCGGCCTTGATTCAGGAACTCATGGACACCCGCCAGCAACTAGCGGAGACCGAGCGCGCGGCAGGTGTTGCGGGGGAACGTCAACGTATTGCGCATGAAATCCATGACACGCTGGCGCAGGGACTGTCTTCCATTCAGATGCTCTTGCATGCGGCTGACCGTGACCTGGATGGGGCGGGCAACGTGGCCAAGGCGCGCGAGCGCATTGACCTAGCGCGGCACACGGCTTCAGATAACCTGCAGGAAGCTCGCGCGATGATTGCGGCGCTGCAGCCGGTGGCGCTCTCGCAGACCTCACTAGTGGGCGCGCTGGAGCGCATGTCCGAAGGTTTTGCAGCGGCCGGTGACGTCGATATCGAGGTGGATTGTGAGGGCGAGGTGACTCAGCTGCCGATGAAGCTGGAAGCCGTGTTGTTGCGGATTGCCCAGGGAGCGGTGGGTAATGTGGCCAAACACGCGAATGCGACGCGCGCGAGAATCACCGTTACCTATGGTCCCGATGAAGTGCGCGTGGACGTGGTGGATAATGGCCAGGGTTTCGATGCCGAAGCGGTGGCCTTAAAACCTGCTGGCCTGGGGCATATTGGTCTTTCTGCCATGCAGCGGCGGGCAGAAGAAGTTGGCGGCGACGTGGTTATCGAATCAACCCCAGGACACGGAACTGCAGTCAGCGTTAGTGTACCCTTAACAAAGGTAGAAGATTAAACTTTTGATGGATGAGAGATAGCAAAAAGGAGTGATGAAGTGATTCGCGTCTTGCTGGCTGATGACCATGAAATCGTTCGTCTGGGCCTTCGTGCAATTTTGGAAGCAGAACAAGACATCGAGGTGGTCGGGGAAGTCGCCACGGCAGAAGCCGCGATTTCTGTAGCTCAAGCAGGCGGAATTGACGTCATCTTGATGGACTTGCGCTTCGGTGCAGGCATTGAGGGCACCCGCGTCATGGGCGGCGCGGAAGCGACCAAGCGGATTCGCCAGACCATGGAGAATCCGCCGAAGGTGCTATGCGTGACCAACTATGACACGGATGCGGATATCCTCGGCGCTATTGAGGCGGGTGCGGTGGGCTACCTGCTTAAAGATGCACCCCCGCTGGAGCTGACCAATGCGGTGCGCTCGGCTGCGGAAGGTGATTCGGCATTGAGCTCGATGGTGGCGGACCGTTTGATGACCCGTGTGCGCACGCCACGCTCCTCGCTCACGCCACGAGAGCTGGAAGTCCTTCAACTGGTCGCCGGCGGCTCCTCCAACCGTGAGATCGGCCAAGAATTGATGCTCTCAGAGGCCACAGTGAAATCGCACCTGGTGCACATCTACGACAAGCTCGGCGTGCGCTCCCGCACCTCAGCTGTCGCAGCCGCCCGTGAACAGGGTGTGCTGTAGAAGTAATTTGCTGAATACGCCCAAAGATCTCCTTGACGGGATGTTCTTGGCGTACCTGATAATGCTCCCTTATTTGCATAAGGGAGCATATTCGTTAATTCTGAGAAAATCTCAGGTTAGTCTCGCCGTGGCATGGATCTGGCCAGCGTCGCGACTGGAACCGGGATGGATACGTTGATTCCAACCATTCCGACTTCGCTCTCATTTTGGAAGCGACGGGCGGCACCATCGTCCCTAATAGCCTTGAATCCAGTTCTCACAAGCACCACAAAACCGATGCGTGTGGCTCTACAGTTGAGAGAAAATGACCATCACGGGCCCGATTAGAGTGAGGAGATTTTGAATGCCCTTGGAGTTGAAGGTTGATGCGCTATTATTCGATATCGATGGAACACTGATTGACTCAACGCCTGCTGTTGAACGTGCACGGAGAAACTTGCACGAGCGCGAGGATTAAACCCCGAAGAGATACTTCGGGTTTCCCATGGACGGAGAAGCCAAGACACCCTCGCAGATTTCTTGAGGGAAGACGATATTGAATCTGCTGCCCAGGAATTAGAGGAGCTGGAGCTTCAAGATTTGGGGGACGTAGTAGCGCTTCCGGGCACGAACTCATTGTTGGATGCATTGCCTCCGGAGCGGTGGGCGGCAGTCACTTCGGGCGGACGGAACCTGATGGTAGCTCGGCTGCACGCTGCCGGACTGCCAATTCCTGAAATACTGATTGCGGCAGAAGATGTCAAAGAAGGAAAACCGAATCCTGAGGGATATCTCAAGGCCGCAGCGGAGCTAGCAGTTGAGGCAGAAAACTGTGTGGTCATAGAGGGCGCTCCGGCAGGTATAGCTGCCGGAAAAGCAAGTCGTGCCACGGTTATTGCGGTGGCTACGTCACACAGCATGGATCTGCTTACTGAAGCAGATGAAGTTATTCCTGATCTTAGCTGACTTCACATTGATATTGATTCCGGCGGGGTTCACATCAAGATTGAAAAATAGGCCGCACTGTACTGATTCTAGAATTACCAGGATGCAGCCTATTTTATTGTTCAGGACGAGCTTTAGCCTGCGGTGATACGCGACTGGATTTCCTGGGTCACCTGGTCAATGTCGCGGTTGATGGAACCGTGCGCGCGACGGCGCTGCTGCGGGGTCATCAGCTCAGCATTATCGACTGCGGCATCCAGGTCATCGAGGCGCTCATTCACATCGCGCTTGAAACCAGCCGGCAGGCTGGAGTTCTGCTCGATGGTGTTGCGAATGCCCTGGGTGCGTGCCTTAATGGATGCGCCGTGGCCTGCGAAAGACGCGAGCTGGTCGGTGGTGACACCGGCCTTCTTCGCACGGCTTTGCTCCAGCTGCTGACGGCCGGTCACAATCGCTCGGTAAACCAGCGGCAACAAAAGTGGCGCTGCAGTACGGGCCGCCCCAGCATAACGCTTAACATTATCGGTATTGAAGCGGCCAGCGCGCAGCTTCTCCAGCTCGGTCTTCGCAAGCTTGAGCTCATGCTTACGGCGCTGCTTCAAACCCTTTTCCTCAGACTTGATCAGCTGCTTTTCCTGTTGAGCCAAAAGCTTCTCCTGGCGGCGGCGTGCCTTATCAGCAGACTTGACCTCGGCCTTTGCCTTGGTCTTAGCAGCCTTGAACTCAGCTTTAGCAGCGCGACGTGACTTGCGGAATTTCTTTAGAATGCTCATCAATTAAGTCCGTTCATTTCTTTTGTTCATCAAGTGCAGTAGTTGACTCCATTCAACATTACCTTGATAGCTGGGTTAAGCTCAGTAGAGTGGAAAATCAGGTGCGCGCGTCAGACTTAGTGGGCTGCCATTATCGGCTGGTCCAGCGTCGAGCATTCCCTGATGTCCCCCGCACCGAAGCCGCCCAGGCCCGCGCAGATCGTTATGATGCCGCGCGCGAAAGCGTGTGGGAAAAATTCCCCCAAAAATCAGATTCCCGCAGGACACCGTTTCGCCGCATTGATTTAGGCCCTCTGCCCGCCGAAGATCCGTGGTCCCGCTCCCTGGAAACTCTCGAAGCCCTCGCTGTGGGCGCTACGCACATTACCGGTGCGGTTTTCGCTACTGATGAGTGGATAGTGGGGGTGGACATGTTGGTTAAGGAAGCATCGGCTGGCGCATCGGCAAGCGATGCTTATACCCCCGTTATCGTCTCCAGCCACCGCGTGGCGCGCAAACATGACACGGTCAAGACTTTGGGTGTGCCCACGCATCGGCTTGGGTTGAGCGAACCTTTGGAAGTGGGATATAAGCCGCGCCACCACGTGCTTGATGGCTACCATCTGGCTTTGGCCGCGCGTGCTTTGGAAGAGCTGGGCAAGAATTCTGGGCGCGGGGTGCTCATTGGTCAGGATAAAAACCTGGCTTTTTACTCGGATACGGCAAGCTATCAGCCGGCGCTTAGCACGGCATTGGAGGCAGTGGAGCCGCAGAATCTGCCAACGCAGCCACGACGGGTCAAAGAATGCGCGACATGTAAATTCTGGGATAAATGCCGCCCTGAGCTTGAAGCCATGGATGAAATCAGCCTCTTTTTGCCCGGTGACCGCGCGCGGGCTTACCGGGAGCGCGGCATCAACACCGTGCAGGGGCTTATTGATGCGGACTTAGGGCTGCCCTCGCAGCTGGCGTCCGCGTGGCGTGATGGCACCGTGCTGCTGGCACGCGGTGATGTTGCTGTGCCGCGTGCGGATGTCGAAATTGATGTGGACATGGAAGCCTACATGGACCAAGGTGCCTATTTATGGGGTTCCTGGTTGGACGGGGCCTACCACGACTTCGTGACCTGGGAACCTTTGGGCGCAAAGGCAGAGGCTCGGAATTTCGCCGAGTTCTGGTCCTGGCTGATGGAAAAGCGAGCTGATGCGCATGCGGCGGGCAAGACTTTTGCCGCATATTGCTACTCGGCGCATGGTGAGAACCACTGGATGCGCATGTCGGCGCAACGTTTCCACGGCCATAATCCGGGCGTGCCATCGTTGGAGGAAGTCAACGCCTTTATCAACTCAGATGAATGGGTGGATATGTTCGTCCACGTCAAAGCCCATTTCGTGGGGCCTTTCGGGCTCAGCCTCAAAGTAGTTGCGCCGGAAGCTGGTTTTCATTGGGAGCAAGGCGATTTTGATGGAGAGGAATCCGTCAATGCGCGCCGGGTGGCCATAGGTAGTGATGCCGCGGCGATGGCGGCGCGGGAGAAGCTGCTCATCTATAACGCCGATGATGTCCAGGCGACTTTCACTGTACGCGAGTGGATGAGCGCAAATGCACCTAATGTGCCTCGCTTAGATAGCTAGGTGACTAAACCCTCAGCGCGGTCGCATCTTCCGTGCGTCGGGCGGTAGTTTTGTGCAGCCACAGGCCGATAACGATGACGGCGATGGTAAAGCAGGAGATGAAGCCGATGAAGCCAGTCCAGTTGGTGGCCTCAAAGACCAAGCCGGAGATGGCACCGATGATGGAAGAACCGGCGTAATAACAAAATAGGTACATGCTTGATGCTTCGGCGCGGTCTTTATATGCGGCTTGTCCTACCCATCCGGATGCGGTGGAGTGAGCGGCGAAGAAGCCGGCGGTGAAAATGAACATGCCCGCGAGCAGCATCGGCAGGGGACCGAGCGTCATGACCACGCCGAGTGCGTAGAGCAGGGCGGAGCCGATGAAGGTTTTCCCGTGTCCATAACGGTTGATGATGGCGCCCACCCGCGCGGAAGACCAGGTGCCGGCAAGATACATCAAAAACACTAGGCCTGCCAGGGTAATGGGCAGTCCGAAGCGTTCGATGAGCCGGAAGGTGATGAAGTTATACATGGACACAAATGCACCCATGCCTAAGAACGCAAAGACAAAGAGCAGGCCGGTTTGTGGATTGCGCCAGTGATTAACCATCGCGCGCAGCTCGGATTTAAACCGCAGCTGTTTAGGCTGGAAGTTTTGTTGCTTGGGAAGCAGGATGATAAATAGCACGGCGAAGAAAGCGGAGACTGCGGCTGCTCCTAAAAGGGCCCCGCGCCATCCGGTAAATTCCAAAAGGCCGGTGGGAATCAGGCGTCCGGTCAAGCCGCCGAGGGTATTACCAGCGATGTATAAGCCCATGGCTCGTGGGAGCACGTCTTCGTCGAGCTCTTCTGACAGCCACGCCATGGCCACGGCCGGTGCGCCCGCGAGTACCGCGCCTTGGAGTGCGCGGATGGAGATAATAGCCCAGACATTGTCACCGACCAGCGGCACCATGAAGGCAAGGATTGTGGCTAATACGGCAGAGATAATCAGCAAGCGGCCGCGGCCGAAACGCTCAGACAAGATAGACAGCGGCACGATGCACAGTGCCAGCGCACCAGTTGCCGCGGATACTGTTAATGCAGCCTCGGTGTGGCTAAATCCGAGCTCGTCTACGAATGTCGGCAGGATGGCCTGGGTGGAGTAGAGACCGGAAAAGATGGCCAGGCCGACAAAGAGCATGGCCACCATGGCGCGCGTATTTCTTTGCATGTGTTCATCATCCACCACGTGCGTTAATGAGTAAAATGCAGGAAAGAGCTCGTGAGTATGCATGTCATGCATAGGTAAGAAGGAGTGCGCGGATGAATCTGGTGGATGTGGAAGGCTTCCTTGGCGTCGTGCGGGCGGTGGACGCCGGGGAGAGCCTCAGTGATGCTGCCGATGACCTCGCCTTATCCCAATCCGCATTGACTAGGCGCGTACAGCGGTTGGAAAAAGAGCTGGGTACCACGCTATTTGAACGCCGTGGCCGGACATTGGTGCTCAATACCCGTGGGCAGGCCTTTTTACCTCACGCCCGCGCAATGATTGATGCACAGGCGGCGGGGATTGAACAGGTTTCGCGATTGATGGATCCAGAACGTGGCCGTGTGCGGCTGGACTTCATGCACTCGTTGGGTACGTGGATGGTGCCGGATCTGCTGAAAAGCTACCGGCAGCTGCATCCGCACGTGCAATTCGGTCTGCATCAAGGAGCCGCCCAACTTCTCGTGGATCGTATTCAGCAGGGACTGAGTGATATTGCGCTGGTAGGACCCAAGCCGCAGGAGCTAAATGATGATGTCGACTTGGAATGGCATCAGTTGAAATTGCAGCGCTTGGCCATCGGTGTGTCGGAGGGGCACTGGGCATCGGGCAAGGAAAGTATCGCTATTTCGGAGCTGGCCGCTGAAGCATTCATCGGTATGCTGCCGGGCTATGGCACGCGCATGCTGTTGGATGCGTTGGCTGCAGAGGCGGGCTTTGTGCCGCGTCTGGTGTTTGAGTCGATGGAGCTGACCACGGTGACGGGTCTGGTGGAAGCAGGCTTGGGCTGTGCGTTGTTGCCGTTGGATGATCCGTATTTGAATGCCACGAATCTAATTCCGTTGGAACCGGTGCGTTACCGGGAGCTTGGTGCGGTGTGGCGTAGCGGTGATGATGCACCGCCGGTGGCGCAGTTTCGGGCCTTTATTCGTTCGCGCTAGTCGCAGGTGTCTCGGGAAGTTCAGGAATGAAGAGGTCTTCGATGTGGCAATCAAATTGAGCCGCTAATTGAAAGGCGAGCGGCAAGGATGGGTCGTAGCGGCCTTTTTCAATGCTGATGATGGTTTGGCGGGAGACGCCGAGGGCATCGGCAAGCTTTTGCTGTGAGAGGCCCTGCTGTTCCCGATACGCTTTGAGATTATTGTTCATGGTCTATGAATCACGGCGCTTAAACAGCTGGTAACTGGCGGCGAAGGTGACCAGGATGAAGACGTAGGAGGCAATCGCGACGGTGCCAAGCGTGACACGAATATCGGTGAAGACGCTGGCGACGCCAAGTGCACCAATGGCTACCAAAATGATGTGAAAGGTCGACTGCGCGGCATTGTCGTACCAGGTGGATTCGATGGAATTTTCCGGGTTCTCCGTCGCGCCGCGAATGGTGTTGCGGTCCACGAGGAAAGCCCACGAGGCAGCCATCGCGACTGGGAAGAGGCACAACGTGAAGACGCCGAGGTAGAGCGCGGTTGATTCAGGTGGCTGGATAATCGCCCACAGGACTGTCGCGATAGCGACAGAAACGACCAGTCCGGCGGCGAAAGAGCCCACCATCAACGCGGTGGAGGTGCCGCCATATTTGGAGCGGCCAAAACGGGAACGCTGCGGGCGGGGTGTGGTGGAGGTGTCCATGATGAAACTTTCGAAGGTAGACAAAAGAGGTGAACTACCTCCACCGTAGGTAAAGCACCCTTTACATGTCAAGGGAGCTTTACAAGAATGTTAAATATGCAGGTCGCTGGCCAGGGCGAGGAGTTCTGCATCATCGATGGTGAGCGCGCCGAGGTGCACGGCGGCAGGCTGAGGGCGTCCTGGCACTGGCCATGGCAAGGAAATAGCACAGGTACCTGCGATATTAAAGAGTGAGGTCCACGGCACCCAGCGGGCTTGAGCAGCGAAATTCTCTGCCGGTGATAGTGACGTGAACGCACCAATTTTCGGTGGGTCAGAGGCAATCGTGGGGTTGAGAATAACGTCCACGCCCCAGTGTTCAGTGAACCTGCCTTTCAGGGCGCGGGCATAAGTTTCGGACTCTGTGACTTGCTCTTGAGTGACAGTCAAACCCTTTTCGCGTAGCCACTCGGCAATGTAGTCATAGTGTTCTAGCTCTGCCAGGCGGTAGGAGAAGAGATTGGTGAAATGCTCAAACGTGGTCTCGGCTTCGGGCCAGCCGCCGACTTCGATGACTTCGTGGCCGGCATCGGCAAGCTGTTGTGCTGCCTCGGACACTGCAGTGAGGTATTCAGCTTGGACTTCAGTTTCGGCGATGATCGGCGTGGTGAGCACACCGATCCGCAGCTTACGCCCGAGACTCGGTTGGATTTGATGTAAGAAAGCCTGGTCGGCAACAGATGTGGTGAGATAGCCATGGACTGCGAGCGTGGTGGCAGAGGGCTTAAAGCCAACAATGCCGCAGGCCGCTGCCGGAATGCGAATAGAGCCGCCGCCGTCAGAACCGTGCGCCGCACGCACGAGACCACGGGCCACCATGGCAGCGGCACCACCGGAGGAACCACCTGGGGTGTGGCCTGGCCAAATGGGATTATCTACCGCAGGCAGGTCGCGCGGCTCAGCATCCACGGTCAGCCCCAACTCAGAGGACACTGACTTGCCGGGAACGCGCGCGCCGCGCGCTTCATAAGCAGCGATGAAAGGGTCGGTTTCCGTGGCCATTCGGGTGCGTGCCTTGGAACCGAAAGTGGTGGGCATGCCTTCAACGTCATAGAGGTCTTTGGCTGGAATGATCCAGCCTGAAAGGTCGCCCTCGGCGACTGGTTCGCGTTCGAGGTCAAGGTGGGCAAATCCGTGCTCAGCAGGGGTGAGGTTTTCTAGGGCGTGGGCGAGATCCGTGATTGATTCCGTCATGTGCCCATCCTAGAAGCTGTGGCACGCAAAAGCCCTCGTGTTAAAACACGAGGGCGATTGTGAAAAGCTTCGCGCACTAAAGCCTGCGCGAAGACTTACTTAATTACTTGGTTGCAGCTGCGAAACGCTCTGCAACGTCATCCCAGTTGAAGACGTTCCAAACAGCCTTGACGTAGTCTGCCTTAACGTTCTTGTACTGCAGGTAGAAAGCGTGCTCCCACATATCGAGCATCAGCAGTGGGGTCAGGCCGATGGAGGTGTTGCCCTGCTGGTCAGTCAGCTGCTCAACAACCAGGCGACCTGCGATGGAATCGTAGCCGAGAACTGCCCAGCCGGAACCCTGCAGACCAAGAGCTGCACCGTTGAAGTGAGCCTGGAACTTCTCGAAGGAACCGAAGTCGCGGTTGATAGCTTCTGCCAGCTCACCGGTTGGCTCGCCGCCACCGTTTGGAGAAAGGTTCTTCCAGAAAATGGAGTGGTTGGTGTGACCACCCAGGTTGAAAGCCAGGTTCTTAGACAGTGCGCGAATCTTATCTGGGTTTGCGTCACCGTTGCGCTCTGCCTCGAGTGCCTCAAGAGCTGCGTTAGCGCCAGCAACGTAGGTTGCGTGGTGCTTGGAGTGGTGCAGCTCCATGATTTCAGCGGAGATGTGTGGCTCTAGTGCGTCATATGCATAGTCGAGCTCTGGTAGTTCATATACAGCCATGAGTTTGTATTCCTTTCGTTGGGTACGTGTCCCATGATAAGCAGTTTGATTCTTTTATCAACGATAGTGTGACTAAATTCTGGGAACCAGCTGGTAGTGGAATATTTTGGGAGTCGTGTAAGTTGAGTAAAAACAGAAAGGAGACGATTTTAATGTCGTTCTTATTTGCTCCCACCCCTCAACTTGTTGCAAAAGAAGATGCGCTCGAAGGGCGCGCTGAACCTATTCTGAATCCTCGTCCGCATGCTGTGCTGGGCACCCCTATTACTGGTCCGTGGAAAGATTACCAGCGTTCATTGATCGTTGGCCTGGGTTGTTTCTGGGGTCATGAAAAGATGTACTGGGAAACCGAAGGCGTGGAATCCACCTCCGTGGGCTACGCCGGTGGCACCACCCCGAACCCCACCTATTTTGAGGTGTGCCGCGGTCAAACCAATCACGCTGAGGTTGTGGAAATTACCTATGACCCAGAAAAGATTAGCCTGCGCGAGCTGGTGGTCATGGCCTTGGAAGCTCATGACCCAACCCAGGGCTTTAGGCAAGGCAATGACGTGGGCACCCAATACCGTTCGGCGTTTTACCCGCGCACCCAGGAAGAGCTTGAGCTCATCCAGGAATTGGTGGATAGCTATGCCAAGAAGCTTAAAGATAATGGCTTTGGCGATATGACCACTGAGGTGAAACTACTCAGTGATACGGACTCTGGTGAGTACTACCTGGCGGAAGATGAGCACCAGCAGTACCTCTACAAGGTGCCTAATGGCTACTGCCCGCACCACTCCACCGGCGTGAAGTGCGATTAGCACTAGCTGATTAGCGTTAGCTTGGGTGATCGCGAATCCACTTTTCCGCTCGCTGCGCAATTCGCGGGGTGAGCGGAACTCGGGATTGGGAACCTAGCACTGAATCCCAGTACCAGAGCACTTCCTCGTGATAGTTGTGTCCGTGCCCGCCTGGCACATTGAGCGAGTTGATCTGGTCAAGGCCGATCTGCCAGAAGCTGATGACCGGCGCCCAGCCCAATGCGTGGAAAGTATCCGCGTACAGGGTTGATGGTGTCGGCTCGTGCATCCAGCCAGGCCGGGAGTAGATCAGCTTCGGGGACCACCACACGATGGGATCTGAGGTGTGCTGCGCAATCAGTACGCGCGGGCGCTGCCACGTGTTGGCGTAGCTGCGGCCGAAGGCATCGTGGCGCGTATGCGCTGGTGAAGCGGCAAAACGAATATGCTTTCCGCCATCAATGATGGGTACGCGTTCTAAAGAACCGGCATCTGGCTGCAGCTTTTTAATAAACTCAGTCATGCTCGGCGGGCCGGTAAAGACTGCGCCATCGCAGGCATTAAGCAGTTCATGCAGGTCGGCGTAATTATCTAGATGCGCGTATGCGCCTAGGGACTCACCGGCCAAATAGAGTTTGGGCCGGTTATCAGCAGGCATAGACTCCAGACGATGTTTAATACTTTGCGCCAACAGCTGGGCGGCCTCCAGCGGTGCGTGCTTGTCCACAACATAAGAAAATGCCGAAGGCAGAATCGAATACTGCATGGTGACGGTGGCGCAATTGCCCTTGGTGAGAAACTCCGGTGCGGTAGCACTCCACTCATTAATCCAGCCCGAACCAGCCGGCATTTGAATCACGATGGTGTCGCGGTGAAAAGCACCCGTGCGTTCTAGCTCGCTCATCACGTGCCGGGCTTGCGAACGCAAAGACCGTCCAGACAACAGCCCGGCGTAGATACGAATCGGTTCGCGTGCCCGATCGAATTCCATGACCTCAGCGATGTCATGTGCCCGCGGGCCGGAGGATAAGAAGCGCCGACCCTGTGCACCAACTGCGGTCCACGGTTCATAAGACCACGGGCTGCCGGAGCGTTCCGGCTCCCAGGGCATCATCGAACCAGGAAAGACCGCCTGGTTGAGCTTTTGCGCACGCGTTGAGGCCGAGCGAATAAAACGCCGCAGCACCACGCGGTCAGAAAGCGCAACCATGACAAAAATAAAGGTACTAATCGCCAGTGGCCAGGCCACCAACATGGGCACCGCGCGGCCGAATTGGCGTGATAGGCGGCTGACGGTAAATTGCACGGCCTCACCGATGAGCAATAATGCGCCATAGCCGACCGTTCCTAGTGACATACCAATCGCAGCCTGGACAGGTCCGCGGTCAATTGATTTGCTTACCAAATCAGCCTGAATGCGCTGGTTCTGCAAAGATTTCGCCATCGCAGCTAGGGTGATGACACCCATTACCCAGTGTGCGTTGCGCTTGAGCTGCGGCGTCAGGTGGTCTTGTGGTCGGCGGCCGAGCGCGCGCAAAGCATTCTTCAGTCCAAATGCAGCCGATGAAGCAAAGAAGTGCCCAATAGCTTGGCCAATAGATACATTCAAGGCCGTTACCCACCAGGGGCGGGGCAGAAGGGATGGCCAAATCGCAGCCCAAGTCGCGGCTTCCGCACCCAACATTCCAGCCGCCATATTGCGCGGCAGCCGGTTACGCCGGGTCATGCGTAGCGCCGGGGTGATATCACTTAAAATTTCCAGGCCAATAATGGATACGCGCAGTGCCTCTGAGGTTAGCTTTAGTGCGCCGGATGCCGTGCCATAGGCCAGCCGCCGAAATGCTCGGGGCGCAGGAGCAGTGCTTGCCGATGCCGTGGTCGCGTCATATTTGACGCCACCACGGGGTGTTGCCTTGGAGAATTTCTTCAATACCGAATGCGCAACCTGCTTTAAACGCGGTGTGCGCACTTGATTGGTCATGACAGCGATTATCCCAGAATAAGAAACTTCGTGCATGTGAAGTATCCGACTGCGATTGGGCGAGCGGTTCGTCAAGGCTTTGCGCATAATGGGGACTATGAGCCCACAGGTTGGTAACAAAGTCGTTCTTATTGGAGCAGGCGATGTTGGCGTCGCCTATGCATATGCACTGGTAAATCAAGGAACCGTTGACCATCTCGCGATTATTGATATCGATGAGAAGAAGCTTAAAGGAAACGTCATGGACTTAAACCATGGCGTGGTGTGGGCGCCTTCGCGTACGCGCGTCACCGAAGGCACATACGAGGATTGCCAGGATGCAGCCATCGTGGTTATCTGCGCAGGTGCTGCGCAAAAGCCAGGCGAGACCCGTCTGGACCTAGTGGATAAAAATGTTGCGATCATGAACTCCATCGTTGGCTCTGCCATGGAAGCCGGCTTCGATGGACTTTTTCTTGTCGCCACCAACCCGGTAGATCTGCTGACCTACGCCGTGTGGAAAGCATCGGGCCTGCCATCTTCGCGCGTTATTGGTTCGGGCACGGTGCTGGACTCCGCGCGCTATCGCTACATGCTCGGTGAGATGGCCAATATTGCACCGACCTCGGTGCACGCCTACATCATTGGTGAGCATGGTGATTCTGAATTGCCCGTGGTCTCCTCGGCGAATATCGGCGGTGTCCCACTGGCTCGTCAGGCGGAGCAGAAGCCAGGGTTCAATGAGCGCATTGAAGAAATCTTTGAACAAACCCGTGATGCGGCCTATCACATCATTGATGCGAAAGGCTCCACGAGCTATGGCATCGGCATGGCACTCGCTCGCATTACCCGTGCCATTGTTCAAAACCAAGACGTCGCTCTTCCGGTCTCGGCGTATATTGATGGCCACTACGGCTACAACGATATTTACTTCGGTACCCCAGCAATCATCAACCGAAATGGCGTTGCCCGGGTACTCGAACTCGACCTCGACGCTCATGAGAAAGAACGCCTTGAGGCCTCAGTCAATACCTTGCTGGAAATCAAGCACCAGATTTTCACTTAAACGTTCAGTAGTTGAGCGGACTCGGGCATTTCCCTAGCCCCAGTCCGATGGCTGGTTACTGGGCAGACTTCGAAGCCTGCTCCTGAGTCTGCCCAGCTGATCGCCCGGCTGATCGCCCGGTTGACTTCCCGGTGGCCTTTTCGGCTGTCTGCGCAGGAGATTGAGCAGGTTCTTGGGCGGGCGCCTCGGCGGAAGCCGGGGCAATTGGCGCTGGCGCTGGGTAGCTTGGCGCAACCGCGTTGTCTTGTCGTGTCTGGAGCTTCTTATTGATGCTTCTCAACGTGAGTGCTATCCACACCAAGATAATCGGGATGGCAATGGAGATGACCATACTGAGGATAGAAAAGATGAGGTTAAGTATCACTATGTAGCGCCTTTCGTCGTTGCATTTGGCCTTCCTCAACGTAGGAGTGCGGTGAAGACAGCGTCAAGGAACTTGCCGGCTCAAACTGGCCTTTTGCCGTGATTCTGCGCTTTTAGAATCTTGTCACCAGCAATGATGTTTTGAGCCCGTTCGCACATTCGCAGCTGCCAGACAGCTTTTTGCAACGAAACATTAGGCGACTTGCTGCTTAACAGTTCGTGTAAAACCCAGGAGGCTTTCCTGGATGCCATTTCGGGGCTGCTTCAGGAAATGGTGACCGCTACAGATATAAATTCAGTTTCAGCCCCTCGGGCTAATTCTCTAAAAGTCCACCATAATTAGGGTTGTGGAGGACGAAGGCTGCAACGAGGTGCGGTGGGTCACTTTTTGTTTTCGATAGGACCCTGATAGCGTTTCCGGGGTTATCGCCTATAGGGCAAATACTAGAAAGTCGGGCACCCCATCCCGGCGGACTCTGGAGGAGCACAGTGACTAAGGCAAGCACCCTGAATACCGCTGCGATTGATTCAGCCAGCGTAGATAACTCGATGGATAGCGACTGGGCGAAGGAAGTGCGGCAACTAGCGCGCGAGCGCAATGCGGTGATCTTGGCGCACAACTATCAGCTGCCTGAGATTCAGGACGTGGCAGACCACGTCGGAGATTCCTTGGGACTTTCACGCATCGCCTCTGCAACGGACGCCGATGAAGTGATCTTTTGCGGCGTGCATTTCATGGCTGAGACCGCCAAGATTCTCTCGCCCGACAAGCGTGTGTTTATCCCCGATGCAAATGCTGGATGTTCTTTGGCGGACACGATTAATGCGGAGCAACTGCGCGAGTGGAAAGCAGAACACCCGGACGCGGTCGTGGTCAGCTACGTCAATACCACGGCTGAAGTGAAGGCTTTGACGGATATTTGCTGCACCTCTTCAAACGCGGCAGATGTGGTTTCTTCTATCGACCCAGAAAAGGAGATTCTCTTTCTGCCAGATCAATTCCTGGGCGCGCACGTGCGGCGTGTGACAGGTCGTGACAATATTCATGTCTGGATGGGTGAATGCCACGTTCATGCTGATATTTCACCACATGACTTGGTGGATACCGTTCGCGCCAACGAGGGTGCAGAGCTCTATGTTCACCCAGAATGCGGTTGTACCACCAGTGCTTTGTGGATGGCGGAATCTGGCGAAATCCCTGGGGATAGCACCAAGATTCTCTCGACCGGCGGCATGTTGGAAGAAGCTAAGACGACCACCAGTAACCGAGTTCTGGTTGCCACCGAGATTGGCATGCTGCACCAACTGCGCAAAGCCAACCCCACCACCGAGTTCATGCCAGTCAATCCGCAGGCAGCGTGCCCGTACATGCAGATGATTACCCCGGCGAAGCTGCTCGATTGCCTGCGCTATGGCCGTGATGGAGTCTTCGTCGCTGAAGACATCGCTAACGCAGCACGCGGTGCGGTCGAGCGAATGATCGCAATCGGCAACCCGGGCGGAGGCGAGTAAGCGCCCATGACAGCAGAACTTATTACCCCGCGTGAGGTATTTACCGAGACCACCGGTGTGCTGATTATTGGTTCGGGCGCTGCTGGTTTATCCGCCGCGCTCGCTCTGCGTGAAGCCGACCCAGACCGTCCCATCACGATCATCACCAGAGCTGATCCTGCTGATAGTTCAACCGCGTGGGCACAGGGTGGTCTGGCAGCGGTTACTTCACCGGAAGACTCATTTGATTCCCACATTGAGGACACACTGGCCGCCGGCGCTTTTCACGGCGATTCCGATCGCATCAGCGAGCTCGTCCACCAGGCTGGAGAATCCATCAGTCGCCTTGAATCCTATGGTGCTCACTTCGATGCCGGCCTTCATTTGGAAGGCGGGCACAGTCTTCGTCGCATCATCCACGCTGGGGACCACTCCGGTTGGGAAGTGGAAAAGACCCTCCTGAATGCCGCGGCTGAAAGCGGCATCCGCATTATGTCCCATACCCGCGCGATTGACCTTTTGACTACTACTGATGGCGCTGTCTGCGGTGCGCGCGTGCTCCGCAACGGTCAGGTAGGCAGCTTGCTTGCCGATGACGTCGTGCTCGCCGCCGGCGGCTCCGGTGCCCTGTGGACGCTGACTTCTAACCCGGCCGTGGCCACCGCCGATGGACTGGCCATGGCAATACGCGCGGGAGCTGAAACCCGGGATATTGAGTTCATGCAATTTCATCCAACGGTGCTGGCTGTCCCACGCACCGGCGGGCGTGATGTGCTCATTTCCGAAGCAGTCCGCGGTGAAGGCGCAGTGCTTACCGATGCCCACGGCACCCGCTTCATGCTCCACCGTCACCCGCAGGCAGAGCTTGCACCGCGTGACGTGGTTTCCGCTGAAATTTTCGCACATCTGGAGGAAACCAATACCGACCACGTCTTTCTCGACGTTCGTTCTATTGAAGATTTCCCAACGCGCTTTCCAACCATCCATGCAGAGCTGCTCAAGCGCGGCATCGATGCCACTGTCGATCCCATTCCAGTACGCCCTGGCGCGCACTACCACTGTGGTGGCATCGCGGCGGATCTTGACGGACGGACTAGTCTTGCTGGGCTTAGCGCCATCGGCGAAGTTGCTGGCACCGGGGTGCAAGGAGCGAATCGGCTCGCCTCAAACTCCTTGACTGAAGCCCTCGTGGCAGGACATCGCTGCGGGATACGCCTGGCAACCCCCAAGCGCGCCACGACACGGCAAACCCCTATCGCTCGCCGGCACATCGCGCCTATTGACGGTGCTGCATCTATCCGTGCTGCGATGGACGAGTTTATCGGGGTCAGCCGCAACGATGCCGGTCTGAGCATCGCGATAGAAATCCTCTCATCGTTGCCACAGGCCTCGGAACTGAATGACGCGAGCTTAGATTCAACAAATATGGCTTGGGCTGGACTTGCCATCGCCAGTGCCGCACGTGAGCGAACCCAATCTTTAGGCTGTCACCGCCGAAGCGATGATGCGCCCATAGCAGCTACCAAATACCACCACGCAGGAGTCCGATAATGACTACGTCACTAGCCGCCACAATCCGTCAAGCACTAGAAAGAGCTGGCCTTGATTGGGATGCAACCCGCGCTCACGTCTCTGCAGTTCTCGATGAGGATCTTGCCTGGGGACCAGACGCAACGACCATTGCCACCATCGGAAGTGATGCCACCGGTACCGCGGAGATTGTCTCCCGTGAGCTCGGCTGTTTGGCTGGGGTGCCCATCGCAGCCTTAGCCCTGCAAATCACTGCTGAGCGTGATGGCGTGGACTTGGATATCGAGTTACATAAAGATGACGGTGAAACCGTTGACACCGGCCAGCCGATTCTGCGTGCAACGGGCTCAGTACGCACATTATTGACCGCGGAGCGCACCGCTTTGAACTATGTCTCCCAGCTATCGGGCGTAGCCACGGCAACCTATGCCTGGACCCAAGCACTTCAGGGAACAGGCATTGTTGTTCGTGATACCCGCAAGACAGTTCCAGGCCTGCGCATTTTGCAAAAATACGCAGTACGCTGCGGCGGCGGAGAAAACCACCGCATGGGGCTTGGCGATAGCGCGCTAATTAAGGACAATCACATTGCCTCTACAGGTTCTCTAGCCGCAGCTTTTACCGCTGTGCGGAGCGCATTCCCAGATCTTCCCGTGGAAGTCGAGTGCGACACCCTGGAGCAGGTCGCCGAGGCGGTACACGTCGGCGCCGAGCTGATTCTTCTGGACAACATGGCACCCGACATTGTTCGAGAAGCTGTCGCAATCACTCGACCAGCTGGTGTGCGCACAGAAGCCAGCGGAGGCATCACACTCGACAGCGTTGCAGCGTATCGGGATACCGGTGTTGATTACATCGCCGTTGGCGCGTTGACCCACTCCAGTCGAGTGCTCGATCTAGGTTTCGATCTTGCCTGATCCCAAGTTAAGATGCGGTCTGAACTGCTAAAACTCCAGCGGTAATTCATACTCTTGTGCTCGAGTTTGTGACGCTTGTTCTTTTCTTTGATCCGTAGCATTGGCCAGCGCCGCAGTGGATGTTGAACTACAGTTGGACGCGCACGTACAGCGCCGTGGGGCGTGAAGAAAAGGCACTGCGAGGGACGGCGACGTTGAAGATTGTTGCGCACAGGGGCTATTCGGGAAAATACCCGGAGCTGAGCCCGTTGGCTTTTGAAAAGGCTCTGGAGCTGCCTATTCATGGCATCGAGTGCGATGTGCGCATGTCACGCGATGGCAAGGTCGTGGTCAACCACGACGCAACATTGGATCGCACATCCAACCGCAACGGTAAGATTTCGGCGCTGGATTGGGCTGAGATTAAGCTCGCCGATATCGGCAGCGATAAGCACCCCAAGCAGTACCCGATGTTGTTGGATGAGCTTTTAGAGATGTGGGAACCCAGCGGGCAGCATATCTATATTGAGACGAAGCACCCCGGAGCTGGCGGTGACATCCTCGAGGAGCAGGTGGTGCTTCGCCTGCGTTATGCAGGGCTTGCCGATGACCCCCGCATCCACATCATCTCCTTCTCCCATCGAGCTATTCGCCGGATGAAATCCCTGGCACCGGACATGGATCGGATCTATCTGCGGCGCGATTGGCAGCGGCATCTTAAGAAGGCGGAATTGTTGCTGTCGGAACCGACCGGTCTTGGGATGTCACTTTTGCGCGGAAAGCTGCAGCCCACGGATATTGGGGCGCATGGGTTGCCGACGTACATGTGGACTATCGATAAGCCCGAGGACATGAAGTGGGCGTGGGCCAATGGAGTCGATATCCTGGCGACCAATCAGCCGGAAATAGCGCTCCACGCGATTCAAATATAGGAAACTTCTACTCTGTGCAGCAGGCATTAAATACCTCACTGTATCGTGTAGGGCATGGCCAAGAAGAAAAAGAACAAAGAAGAACTACCTGAGGGTATGTCCCGCCGCCAAGCCAAGCTTGCTGCCCGTGCGGCAGAGCGTGCGGCTTTGGAAAAGGACCCACGACCATTTGGTGGTTTCGCGTCTGAAACCCAGCTTATTGCGATGCAGGAATTCGTTCCTTCCGCAACCGCGAAGCTGAGTGTTAAGGGCATTGACCGCGACGTTTATGTTTGCACGATTTTGCCGGGTGCATCGGCAGCTATGGTGCGCGATACGGAAGCTGGCGGCGACGCATATGTTGCGCTGCAGGTTCGTACCCACACCCACAACCCAGGCCGCGACCTGGCTTATGCTTTGAACTGGGTAAAGAACGCCAATGATGGCGATACCCTAGAATCCACCGCTGCTGATGGCGTGCAGCCAGATTTGAAGGACATCCTGGATGAGTCCGCGGTCCTAGAAATCACTGACCACCAGGACTTCGCATGGTGGATGCCAGAAGGCACCCAGATGACCCCTGAGATTGCTCAGACCCTGAACCAGGCGAATGAGACTGTTATTGAATCTCACCAGGTTGGTGCGGATATTGACGGTACGTTGTTCTGGGCAGCCTCCGGTGGCGACAAGGCACATGTTCGTTGGGTCTTCCCAGTCGAGAATGAAACCGGTGTTCTGAACGCGATTGCTCGAGTTGCTGCCCGTGGTGAAATGAACCTGGGCGAGGGCACCAAGTTCGCTGGTGTCTTCCGCACCCACGGTTTGATTGCACCTGTCTTTGACGTGCAGCAGGACGTTGCTTATGACTCTTATGACGCTGAGCTTGCCCGTGTGGAGAAGGCGTTGAAGGCTGAGATCGACAATGATGCTCAGCTGAATCCTGAAGAGCGCAAGCAGCTAGAAAACCTCAAGTCCCGTCAGGTGACCCTGCGCTAATCACGCTGTAGCAACGAAAAGCCTGCTTTCCTTTTCTCCGTATCTTAAGGAGTAAGGAAAGCAGGTTTTCTGCTTTGTGGATTTACTGCATCGAGCTAAAGAGCTCTTGCGCGCCTGCCTCATCCCATAGGACGACATTGCCGACGGCGGTGTCCATGAATCCCGAAATTGGAATGGTTTGGGTTTCCACACCCGACGACATTGCCAGCGCAACGCGGGCTAAGTGCCAGACGTGGTCATCTTCATTAACCAAGAATGATGATGCTGTGTGGTTGACCAAGGAGACCGCGCGGAATGGGTTAGCTAGCGTGGCGGGAGACGTGATCTTATCCAGCAGCGCTGCGAAGAATTCGCGTTGGCGCTCCACGCGGTCCAAATCACCCATAGCGGTGGCGCGCGTGCGGACATAACCGAGCGCATCAGAGCCTTCCAAGTCCTGACAGCCAGCAGCCAAATCAATGCCGGCGAGCGGATCCAGAATCGGTTCATCCAGGCAGATATTGACTCCGCCGACGGCATCAACCACATTGGCCAGGCCGCCCATGCCGATTTCGGCATAGTGGTCAATACCCACACCGGTTGCTTGTTCCACGGTTTGCGCAAGCAGCTGCGGGCCACCATAGGTAAACGCAGCGTTGATTTTATCCTCGCCAAAGCCGGGGACGTTGACTAAGCTATCGCGTGGAATAGATACCAGCTGGGCAGTGCCGGAATTCGGGATATGCAGCAACATGATGGTGTCAGTGCGCCCAACACCAACGTCGCCGCCGGTACCCAGCTGAGCTTGTTCTTCTTCACTCAAGCCTTGACGGGAGTCAGAGCCGACCAGGAGCCAATTCGTGCCGGAGCCACTGGAGGAACTACCTACCGGAAGCGCATCGGTGCGCTCCAGGCGGGAATCGGTCCACAACACAAATGCGACGAGCGCGATAATAAGTGCAAAGACGATCCAACCGGTGCAACCGAAGAAGCGCTTGACCGGATTACCACGCTTACGGCGTGCACCGCCACGGCGTGCGCCGCCGCGACGCTGCGGTTGCCGTGGTGACTGATCGCCGACATAGCCCGCGCCTTGGTATTGGCGCTGGACTGGAGCCTGTGCTTGCTGCGCCTGTGGTGGTTGTCCGGGCTGCTGAGACTGCTGTGTTGGCTGATAGCCCTGCGGCGGCATCTGCTGACGGGGTCGGCCGTGAGCTGTGCCAGCACCCAGGCCTGCTGCGCCGGCGCCGGCCGCTCCGGCACCAGCAGCACCGCGAGGGCCGATGTCATAACGGGTTTGCTCAGGCTGGCTCGAAGAACGCGGGTTAACAGCGCGAAAGGATCCCTGGCTCGGGGAGTTGGTATTATTCGCGCGCGATTGCGAGGTGCGTCCTCTGCTAGCGCGTCCGTCGTTGGCGCGTCCGCCATTGGCTAGGCCACTTGAAGATCGGGAGTTGGAAGACTCACGGCGCATGACGGGGCGGCCGTAGCGGTCGCGGAGCGGTTTGCCATCGGCGCCTAAAACATAGCGTGAAGAATCATTCGCCGGTCCTTCGCCAGCACGGCGGGACTCGCGGCGGGGATCACGGCCGGAATCATTCATGGCCTTAAGACTACAAGCCGTAGGCAACGATCCAGAACTATTCGAGCGTGAAGCGGGATAAGTCTAAAGGCCAAAGATAGAGAGATCCCCAAGTAATGAATAGCCAAGAAAAGCGACGGCATCAATAAGGAAATGTGCGATAACCAGCGGCCAGATGCGTCCGGTGCGGTGATAGAAGTAGCAGAAGACAACACCCATGATGATATTGCCGAAGCCCGCGGAGACACCTTGATAAAGGTGATAGGAACCACGCAATATCGATGATGCGGCAATCATGGCGGGAAGCGACCAGCCGAGGTATCGCAGGCGCGTCATCAGATACATGACTACGACGATTTCCTCGCCGAAGGCATTAGCCCCGGACCACAACAACAAAGTGGGCGCTTCAACCCAGGGGTTGCTAAAAGCGGTGGGGATGATTTCCTTGGATAGTCCCAGGTGTACTGCGGAGACATAGAAGACTAAGCCCGGAATGCCAATGAGCGCAGCAAGCCCTGCGCCCCAGGCGGCATCTTTGCTCTCTGGACGCGAGAGTATTACCCCAGACCCCGCGAGCAAAAAGAGCGCGAGTGCGCCATAGGCAAAGAGCACTCCGGCAGAACACAGCTGGAGCGCGATATCGAGCCACGCTAAATCCGATTGCGGCGCATTCAGCGTGACGCTTTGCTCATTCAAGGGCGCCGGATCTAGTAGTGAATCCACCAGGCGCAAAATGGCGCGCACGCCAGAAATGCCAAAAGTAATGGCTAAGACAATGAGGATCTCAGCGCGGATGCGTGAATGAGTGGGCACTATTGATGGACCTTTACTCATGCAGGTTTAACGCCACAGCCAACAACTGGGCTTCATCTAATGTCACTGAGCCTACTTGAACCCCCACTGGCCGCGAGCGGCCAGTGGGGTCTTGTGCGGCATCAACCGACCATGGAATTGAAACTGCGGGCAGGCGGGCGACATTAAAAAGTGAGCCCCACGGGGACCATCGGGTTTGCTCAGCGAAATTCTCTTCATGTGACAGGTTTAAGAACGTGCCAATTGGCGGCGGGGTATAGGCCAGCATCGGCGTGAGAATGGCATCGACCTGCCATGCATCAGCTAGTAGGCGGGGAAGACCGCGGGCGTGGCGGAGGGCATCGGCAAGCATGGCTACTGACACCTTTAACCCCTGTTGCCGTACCCATTCAAAGTAGCCTTCACCAGGTGCCATGCCCGCCAGACGGGAAGTGAAGATATGGCGGAAGGCCTCAAAGGTGACGTCCGCGGTGGGATAAGGATTGATGTCAATCACCGGATAGCCAGCAGCTTTCAGTGTCGCAGCGGCTTCATCCACCGCACGCAGATGCACCGGGTCCACGTTGACTTGTGCAAAAAGCGGCGTGCGCAAAACACCGACGCGCGCCGGGGCTTTGCGTGGTGTGATGTCATGCAAGAAAGCGGAATCAGCAACGCTGCGGGTAATAAACCCCGAAACGCCCAAGTCATTGCCGGCTGGCTTAAACCCCACCACGCCGCACGCTGCCGCCGGGACACGCAGCGAACCGCCACCATCGGAGCCTTGCGCCGCGCGGACCAAACCGCGGGCAACCTGCACCGCTGCACCACCGGAAGACCCACCCGGGGTCGCGCCGGGATGTAGCGGATTAACCGGATGCGGCATATCCACGGGCTCACAATCCACACGCAGGCCCAGCTCAGGCGTGGAAGACTTGCCAATGATATGGGCGCCCTGGGCCTCTAGATTCTCGATGAGGGGATCTGTGACCATCGAGTTATATGCGCGGTGCCGCGAACCCAAGGATGTGGGCATACCTGCGACATCATTGAGGTCTTTCGCGGACATGATCCACCCCTTTAATCGGCCCTCACCTGGTGCGGGGCGGGTGAGATCAATATAGGTAAAGCCATGCTCTTCAGGCGTTAGCCCTGAGATATCTTGTGCCAGCTGCGAAAGGCTAAACCGTGAATCCATACTGATTAACGTTAGTAGTTTAAATTGGTAGGCATGACTTCAACCGTGGCTTTCTTGGGACCTAGTGGAACGTTTACTGAGGCAGCGCTGGTTGCTTTTGAACAAAGTGGCGCCGTTGACAACGTTGAGCAGATGCCGGTGAATTCGGCATCTGAAGCGTTTCGCGCGGTACGCGAGGGGCGCGCGGACTACGCGTGCGTGGCGATTGAAAACTCCGTTGATGGCGCGGTGACCACTACCTTTGATGCGTTTACGGAAGGCGAGCCGGTGCAGGTCTACCGTGAGGTGGACCTGGAGGTCGCCTTTGCCATCATGGTGCAAAAGGGCATGCAGCTGGCCGATGTGACAACCATTGCCACCCACCCGGTTGCCTACCAACAAGTACGTGGTTGGTTGGCTGAAAATATTCCAGACGTGAAATTCCAGCCGGCCTCGTCCAATGGCGCGGCAGCGGAGGCGGTTGCCCGTGGGGAAGTAGACGCGGCGGCCGCGCCACAGCGCGCGGCAGATATTCATGGTCTCGATGTGCTCGCTTCTTCAGTGGCAGATGTTAAGGGTGCGACCACCCGCTTTGTGCTGGTGGGATTGCCGGGCAAGCCCACCCCGCGCACTGGCAATGATCGGACCTCGGTGGTCTTTACCGTGCCAAATGAGCCGGGTAGCTTGGCGAGCATCCTGCAAGAATTTTCTTACCGCAACGTGGATATGTCGCGCATTGAATCCCGCCCGACGCGCAAGAAGTTCGGTACTTATCACTTCTTCATTGACCTGGTGGGGCACGTGGATGATGAGCCTTTGGCAGAAGCCCTGCGTGCATTGTGGTTGCGCACCGATGATTTGCGCTTCATTGGGTCGTGGCCGGCGGCTGATGAGTCACGCCCGCAGTTGGACACCACGGAATTTGATAAAGCCACCGATTGGGTAGCGCGGGTGCGCAAGGGGCATTAGATTTGTATGCATGACTGGACGAATCATCCTGCTGCGCCATGGCCAAACCTTTTCCAACGTTGAGCGTTTGCTGGATACTCGTCCACCCGGGGCCGAGCTGACAGAGCGCGGCCGCCAGCAGGCGCATGACGTGGGCATTGAATTATCCCACTTGGTTGGTGCCAATAATGGCGATCAGGGGCGTCTGCGCGGATTCGTCTGTTCTGTCGCGTTGCGTGCACAACAAACCGCGATGCTGGCCGCGCGTTCTTTTGAACAAGCAGCTGAACTACCTGAATTCCACGTCAATGTGGACGTTGCTATGGGCATCCATGAGGTCTTTGTGGGCGACAATGAGATGTCCAATTCCGAAGACACTCACCGTGAATACTCGACCGCACTGCGCGGCTGGCTGGATTGCGACAAGGCCGCGCGCTGCCCAGGCGGTGAGAATTACGAAGACGTACTTGCGCGCTACCAGCCGGTACTGGAAGATATCGCTGCTGGATTAGGCGATGAGGAAGACGTCGTCGTGGTCTCTCATGGCGCGGCTATTCGTTTGGTTGCTACTCATGCCTCCGGTATTGACCCAGACTTTGCTTTTACCGGATACCTGCAAAATTGCCGCTACATTGTGCTCGAACCGCGCGCGGAAGAATTTGGTAAGTGGACCATTACCCGCTGGGCCGATACTGAGCTGGAAGATTAACCCGTCCCTGCGCTTTGCTCCATCATGAATTGAGATTTTCATGATGGAGCATTTTTTTATTGCCGGGGGTAGCTGAAATACCCCTTACGCGCCTTTCTGACCAGTGGTTTAACTTTCTTTCCTGTGTAATTCTTTCTTATTGTTCAACAGTCGCCTATCATGATGCGCATCACAATTTAATGCGACCCCCATCACGAAAGAGAGTCACCGTGAGTGATGAAACAGTAGCTGCGGCTAAGAATCCGCCACGTGGCATAGGCGCCATGGCGGGCGCCATGTTTCTCATGGCAACCTCCTCCATTGGTCCGGGCTTTTTGACCCAGACTTCCGTATTCACCGTCCAGATGGGCGCCTCATTCGCATTCGCGATCCTGCTGAGCATCCTTGTGGACATCTGCATCCAGCTCAATGTGTGGCGCGTCCTCTGTGTCTCCGGCATGCGTGCGAATGAGCTGGGAAATACTGTTCTTCCAGGACTGGGATGGTTCCTGGCCATCTTGGTCTTTATCGGCGGTGCGGTGTTTAATATCGGCAATATCGCTGGTTCAGGACTGGGCCTCAATGCAATGCTGGGGATTGATGCCCGTATTGGTGGCGTGATTGCCGCTGCCATCGCTATCTTCATATTCTTATCCAAGAAGGCCGGCATCGCGCTGGACCGGATCGTGGCGGCGCTGGGCGCCATCATGATTCTGCTCATGCTCTATGTAGCCATTGTTTCCCAGCCACCAGTGGGTGAGGCCCTGAAGAATACCGTGATGCCAGAAGAAATCGACTTCTTTGTCATCACCACCTTGATTGGCGGCACAGTGGGCGGCTACATCACTTTCGCCGGTGCGCACCGTCTCATTGACAATGGAATGACTGGCCGCGAGCACGTCAAGGACATCACGACTACCTCCGTCATGGGCGTGATGATTACCGGCATTATGCGCGTGCTGCTCTTCCTGGCTGTGCTTGGCGTGGTCAGCACTGGTGTTGCCCTGTCTGAAGACAACACCGCGGCTGATGCTTTCTATCACGCTGCTGGTGAGTTCGGCCTGCGTGCATTCGGTGTGGTTCTCTTCGCCGCTGGACTGTCTTCCGTCATCGGTGCTTCGTACACCTCGATTAGCTTCGTTACCACGCAGAAGGTTGCACCACGTACCCGCAACTTCCTCACCGTGGGATTCATCGTGGTGTGTACCATTTTGTTCGTTATCTTGAACTCCGCACCGCAGCAGCTGCTCATCTTCGCAGGTGCGTTCAACGGAATCATCCTGCCAATCGCATTCGCGATGGTCATGTGGGTAGCCTTCCGCCGCCCTGACCTGCTTGGTGGCGTCAAGCACCCAAAGTGGTTGCTGATTGTGGGTGCCGTGGCACTGATTCTGGAAATCTTCATTGGCTTTAAGGCACTATCGGGCATCATGGATATGTGGAGCTAGCAATGGATAAGGCAGCAATGACAGCAGCGCAGGTTCGTGAGATCGCACGGACTGAGCCGATGGCTACAACCTCCGGTTATGCCGCAGGGTATATGCAAGCAAACCTGCTGGCGGTCCCGAAAGAATACGCGTTTGATTTCCTGCTTTTTGCCCAGCGCAACCCGAAATCCTGCCCGATAGTTGGCGTGTTGGAAGCCGGCGAATTTAGCTCAGCGTTGCTTCCTGGTGGTGATATCCGTACTGATATTCCCGGCTATCGTATCTTCAAAGATGGGGAGCTGGTGGAATCGGTGAATGATGCCACCGACTACTGGGGCGATGACATGGTCGGATTCCTCATTGGCTGTTCTTTTACCTTTGAAACCGCGCTGGTAGACAATGGCATCACGCTTGCGCACGTCGAACAAGGCCGCAATGTGGCCATGTATAAGACCAATATCGAATCAGCGCCTGCAGGTGTGTTCTCTGGACCGATGGTGGTATCCATGCGGCCGATACCGGCAGACCGGGTGGTTGATGCAGTGCGCATCACCTCCCGCTATCCATCAGTTCATGGCGCACCAGTGCACATTGGTGACCCGGCGGTGATTGGAATTTCAGACCTTGATTCCCCGGATTTTGGTGAGGCAGTGGAGATTCCCGAAGGTCATGTGCCAGTATTCTGGGCATGCGGAGTGACGCCACAAGCTGTGGTGATGAATTCACGTCCACGGCTGGCCATTACTCATGAGCCAGGGAAAATGCTGGTTACTGATGCCCGGGATGTGGAATACCAAGTCCCTTAAGCGCACTCTGTACGAGTGCGCGTTTAAAGGACGAAGCGAATGGAATGATAAGCCTTGAGGAGGCTGTCGCGGGAGACTGCGGCAGCCTCCTCACGTTTTCCCTCAGCAATGAGCGTGGCAACCTGGACATTGTAATCAATGTGGGTTCTGTGGATTTCTGGAATCTTGGGTAGTACCAGCAGGAATGTTAGGCGCATGCGCGCGAGCAGATTCTGCATCTGCTCATCCAAAGTCTGTGAACCCAGCGATGCCACGAGCGCGCGGTGGAAGAGCTGGTTGATGCTTGATACCGATTGATCTTCACCTTTATCAGCAAAGCGGCGCGCAGATGAGGCCAACTCAACAAGCCGGTCTGCCGCTGGGAAATCGCCCCACAGGACACCGGCGTGTTCCAGCGCCATGCGCGCGAGGTAGAGGTCTTTGACGTACTCAGGATCTGGCACAGCGATGGATACGCCACGGTTGGGGATGCGTTCAATCAGTCTTTCTGAAGCCAGTTCCGTAAATGCTTCCCGAAGGGTATTGCGGGAACATTCGAAGCGTTCAGCGATTTTCACTTCGCTGAGCTTCTGACCAGGCTGGAATTCACCAGCAGAGATTGCATCCCGGATAGCGGATGCGACAGACTGAGAAAGCATAGGCAAAGTCTAACGAATTCACCCCAGTATCAAGCGGAAAGACCTGAATACTGGGGTATATCGAAACCGTGCGGGACGTCTGGCTACTTGATGGTGGCGATGACCGTCGAGGAATCCAGGCGGTCGCCTTCTTTGGCGTGCAACGTGATGGTTCCGGTGCGCGGTGCTTTGATGGCAGATTCCATCTTCATCGCCTCGACGGTAGCGATTGCGTCGCCCTCAGTAACATCATCACCGTCGGTGACGTTCCACGCCACGAGGTTGGCTTCGAAGGGAGAGGTGACATCGCCATCACTAGTGGTGCCGTTGCCTGCAGCTGCCTCACCTCCCGGTGTCGAGCCTGCTGGTGCACCGCTGGTCGAAGCGCCAGCCGCGGAATTGAGGAACTCGACTGGCAGTCCGACGTTAACGAGCTTGCCACCGATTTCAATCGCGATATTTTGCCGTGGTGCGTAGATGGCCTCCACCTTATCTACCTGGTGTGCAGCAGATGGGCGGTAGTTATGGTCCACCCAGTCGGTATAGACCCCCAGCTGAGAACCAGTCAGCGCTGGTTCATCCATCATGTCGCGGTGGAATGGCAGCACGGTGCGTACACCGGAGATGGTGAACTCGCGCAGCGCGTGGCGGGCGCGGGTCAGCGCAATTTCACGGGTCGGTCCCCACACGATGAGCTTGGCAATGAGCGAGTCATAATACGGCGGAATGATGGAACCGGAACGCACAGCGGAATCCACGCGAATGCCAGGGCCTGTCGGTGGTTCAAAGGTGAGAATCGTGCCTGGGCACGGTGCGAATCCATTGAGAATGTCTTCAGCATTGATGCGGAATTCAAAGGCATGGCCATGAGCTTCCGGATCTTCTGTGATAGATAACGGTTCACCAGCAGCGATGCGGATCTGCTCAGCGATGATATCTACGCCGGTGACGGCCTCAGTGACTGGGTGCTCCACCTGCACGCGGGTATTAACTTCCAAGAAGGAAATGGTGCCGTCTTCAGAAACAATGAATTCCACGGTGCCAGCGCCGGTGTAGTTCACCTTGGAGCAAATGGCGCGGGCGCCTTCGATGATGCCTTCGCGCTGGGCATCGGTAAGCGATGGAGCTGGGGCTTCTTCAATAAGCTTTTGGAAGCGACGCTGCGTGGAGCAATCGCGGGTGCCTAGGACGGTGACGTTGCCATGGGAATCGGCAAGCACTTGCGCCTCAACGTGGCGGGGATGGGTGAGGAATTTCTCTACGTAGCATTCAGCACGCCCAAAAGCTTCCATGGCCTCACGTCCAGCGGAGTTAAAGGCGCCTTCGATTTCCTCCAAGTCATGAACAACCTTGAGTCCGCGCCCGCCGCCGCCATAGGCAGCCTTGATGGCAATCGGCAAGCCATGCTCTTCAGCGAAAGCGCGGGCTTCCTGCCAATCCCCAATTGGATCAGAAGTGCCGGGGGCGAGAGGCGCGCCGACTTCTTCTGCCACGCGGCGTGCAGCGATCTTGTCACCGAGCAGCTCAATCGCTTCTGGTTGAGGGCCAATCCAGATCATGCCTGCTTCTGCCACGGTACGGGCGAAGTCAGCATTTTCTGAAAGGAAGCCATAGCCGGGGTGCACGGCATCAGCGCCGGCACGAGCAGCGATATCCAGCAGCGCAGGGACATTCATATAGGTATCGGAGGCTGTGTTGCCAGGCAACGCATAGGCTTCATCCGCGACCTGGGTGTGCAGAGCACCTGCGTCAGCATCGGAGTAAATCGCGATGGATTTTATGCCTAAGTCACGGGCGACGCGGGCGATACGAACGGCAATCTCGCCACGGTTGGCGATGAGGATGGTTTTAATGGTCATGAGTGTTGTCCTCTACTTCAAAGCGCACGGTGGCTCCCGGTGGAAGCTGCGCGGCGATATCAATGTCTTCTTCTAATACAGTGGCCACCACTGGGTAGCCGCCGGTTACTGCGTGATCACGCAGGAAAAGCACCGGCTTGCCATTGGGCGGAATCTGCACGGAGCCAGCCACCATGCCTTCTGAAGGAAGCTCGCCTTCAACAATTCGCTCGACGGTGGTGTCGGATTCCAGGCGAATACCAACGCGGTTGGATGAGGAGCTGATAGTCCATTCCGCGTCTAGGAAGCTGTCAACGTTATCCCCGAACCAGTCATCACGGGGGCCGAGGACGCAGCGCAGCGTGGCAGTGGTGCCGCCATTGGCGGTAGGGCGAATCCGCAGCGGGTTGGTTAGCTGACCATCGGTCATGCCGGTGGAGCGCGGAAGCACACCGAGAATATCGCCGGCTTGCACGGGGGCGGGGCCCAGACCTGAAAGTACATCTGTGGATGAGGAACCGAGTTCTGATTCAGCGATGAGCCCACCGCGGATGGCGATGTAGCTGCGGAAACCATACTCAGCACCGGTGATACGAACGGTTTGCCCGGCGGTGACTAGCACTGGGCGGGCGAGCTGAACAGGCATATCGCCGAGGTAGACGCCGGCAGCAGCACCGGTGACACAGACGACGGTGTCGCTGAGCGCCTTCAGCGAGATACCGCCGATATTCTCCAGCACTGTTGATTGGCGTGGGTTGCCCACAGCAATATTGGCCGTTGCCGCCGACGCTCTATCTGCCGCACCGGATGAGGTGACACCCAGGTCGCCGTAGCCAGGCCGGCCGAGATCCTGGAAGAGAGTGAGCAGGCCGGAGTCAATGACTTCCATGCGCGGCAGACGTGCAGGAGAACGCTTGGACTGTGAGCCCGAGTCATAAATATCAGGCAGTGTAGTGACCGCGCGATAACGCACGCGGTCACCAGGCTGCACCAGCGCAGGTGGCTCAGCATGCGAGTCCCACATCGGGGTATTAGTGGTGCCCAGCAACTGCCAGCCGCCCGGTGATTTACGTGGATAAACCGCTGAGAAATCACCCGCGATGGCGACTGCACCTGCGGGAACCGCGGTGCGTGGGTTGGCGCGGCGGGGAATCTCGCGGATATCTTCCGGATTGGCTGGTGCGCAGTATGTAAAGCCTGGCGCAAAGCCGCCAAAGGCTGCGGACCACTCGGTGGAGGTGTGCCAGTCAATGAGTGCTTCCCGGGAAATGCCCAGGTGCTCAGCTACGTCATCGACGTCTTCGCCATCATAAAGCACATCAATTTCCACCGTGCGGGAGTCAGCAGCTTGCGCTTTAGGAGGGGTGAAATCGCTTAAGAATTCTTGGGCGCGCCGGGTCGAATCAGGGGTTTCGAAGGTGAGCAGCACCGTGGTGGCGGCAGCGATGCAATCCACCTGGTTAGCGAGCGGGCGCGCGGTGAGTGCTGCGTGATAATCCATGACCTGGCTGAGGCCAGCGAGATCAAGAAGCAGCGCGCGCGTTCCAACGGGGTGGATCTGCATTAGGCGAAGCTCCGAATCTCAATATCACGGCGCTGCAGCTCCGCAACCACATCCCGCAGCAGATTCACTGCACCGGGTGAATCCCCATGGGTGCACACGGATTGGGCGTCGACGCTCAACACGCTGCCATCAACAGCTGTGATGGAGCCGGTTTCAGCAACTTCCAGTACGCGGGCAACTACCGCTTCCGGATCGTGGAGAACAGCGTTGTCTTTAGTGCGGCTCACGAGAGTGCCGTCGGGATTGTAATTGCGGTCGGCGAAAGCCTCGCGGATAACAGTCATCCCGGACTTCTCCGCGATGTCGACGGCCACGCCGCCAGGGAGCAGCATCACAGGCAAATCGCCATAGGCCTTGACACCAGCGATGACTGCTTCAGCCTGTGCCGTGTGGTGGACAATCGCGTTATACATCGCACCATGTGGCTTTACATAGGACACGCGTGTGCCATGCGCACGCGCGAGGGCTTCCAGTGCACCGATTTGGTACGTAATTTCATCGGCAAGCTCGGCTGGAACGTATTCAATGAAACGCCGTCCGAATGCAGCTGGGTCGTTATAACCAATGTGTGCACCGATGGTGACGCCGGCTGCGGCAGCGGCCTTCAGTGTGCCGGCAATCGAGTGCGGGTCACCGGCATGGAAACCGGTCGCCACGTTGGCAGAAGAGACTAGCTCCAGCACTGCCTGGTCATCAGCAACTGGATTGCCAGCGGTTGTTTCGCCTAAATCTGCATTGAGATCAATGAATATCGACGACATCGAGCACCACCCCTAAGCTTGTTGAACAATTAACGAGATTAGTATAACCCACATCACTAATCTTTGTGAAGCCCATTACTTTAAAATCTAGAGGTGTCCCAGATTGGGTGGTGGAATTTAGCCCCAGCCGAGGCGATGCAAGTCTTCTTCTTCGAAGCCAAAGTAGTGGCCGAGCTCGTGAAAGACCGTAACTTCGACCTCGTGGGCAAGCTCTTCTTCGGAGGAGCACATATTTTGTAGTGCGCCACGATAAATGAAGATGGCGTCGGGTAAAAAGCCCGTGTGATGGTGGGTGCGGTCTGTGAGCGCCACGCCTTCGTAGAGGCCTAGGATTTCGGGATTGTCCTCGTTAAAGTCCCGGACCAAGATGACCATGTTGCGCATCTTGTCCACGAATTCATCGGGGATTTTATCGAGCGCATCATTGACCATCTCATCAAAGCGCTCTTCCGAAACCTGAACCATAGAAATCCGCTTAAGTGGGCATCTTACTGTGCTGGGACGGCTTCGGCAGCGTCACCGGCATTGTCGCCGGCATCAGTGTCGGAGTTGGAATCCGCGGGTTCGGAGTCATCACCAGAGTTCTCGCGCAGCGGATTGCGCTCTGGCTGCTCGGTTGGTGGCGCGCCATTGATGGTCAGACCATCGCGACCGTCCTGAGCGGTGCCGATGATTTCAGAGAAGGAATTTCCATCCTCACCTGCGTGGATGAGCGAGCAATTGACCGAGCGGGTACCGCCATTCCAGGAGGTCTCAGAAATGGCATCCCAGTATGGCTGAAGGGTGGACTGGTAGAGGTTTTCTTCCTCACCCATGTATGCGATGGCGTCATCATTGCAGCGCTGCGCGAGGTAATCGTTCTGATCCTCGACCGAAGGAGTGCCGTCGGTGAAATGCTCGGCCAAGTTAACTACAGACACGGTTTCGAGCTGGTGGGGCTCGGAACAGTCTACAGTGCGCAGCACCTGGTCATCACCAATCTCGCGGCAGGCGCCCGGGGCGGCGATATTTGCTTGGTCGACTTCAGATACCCGGCCTTGGGTCTCTTGCGGGATGCCGTTTTCATCGGTGGTCTGCAAGCCGCACAGCATGGTGCGATCGCCATTCGCCCAGGCCTCGGTAGGTGGCAAGATTGGGGCAATGGAATACTTTCCAGCTGGGTCGAATTGCCCATCCAAGTAATTCAGCGTGGAACCCTGGCAGAGTTCCTCACGGAGCTGCGCTTGGCGCTCCATGCTTGGCATTTCGGCATCTGGACCGAACTCACTGGTGGGGTAGATGGCTAGGTTTTCTACCGTGGAGACCTCAAAACGGTGATCTGAGGCGCAGTCAGTGGTCTGAAAATCACTAAAAGTGCCGTCAGAACCGACCTGCCATGTCAGGCAATCACCCTCAGAAGCCGTGGTGAAAGGTGTGCTTTCATCCCCGACTCCAGGCGAAGAGGTGGTCGTGTCAATCACGGGTGATTCCTCAGCGATGCTGGCAGCATTGCCGCTGAAATAGTCATAGGCGCCGAGGAATGCCGCTGCACAGGCAGCAGCGACAAGTGCAATGCGTGGTGCAGCCGCAGAACGCCAGGGCTTTGGGGTGCTTGCATTAGTCATAAGAAACCTTAGTTTAGCCGACCAGTTGTTTCAGCCGAGAATCATTAAAAATCTAAAGCCCGGCCGATTCGAGTGGATAGTCGGTACCGGTCAGTGCGATAAACGGATGAACACCACTCTACGGGCTTATCCCCTGAGCTGGAATATCTAATGATGTGTAATAAAGGTGCGCCAACTTCTACATCCAATAGGGCGGCGACTTCTTCATCAGCCGCAACTGCGGTTACTGTCTGATCGGCGGCGGAAATCGGCAGGTGGAAGTCATTTTCTAAAATGGAATAGACGGAGTTGTAGACGTCATTCTCTAATAGGGTTGGCGCGAGTTCGGAGTTATACCAACCATCATCGATGGAATAAGGCTCCCCATCGCCCAAACGCAAGCGGCGCAAGTGAATGTGCGGGGTGGATTCATCAGTATCGAAAAACTTGAAGACATCTTCCGGTGCGCTAGCGCGGCCGGATAACAAGATGCGAGAACTAGCAGAGACATCCTGGGCGCCCATCTCATCGGAAAATGATGCTAGGTGCAGCCGCGAAACCAAAGGGTTCGGGGCAACGAAGGTTCCTTTACCTCTTACTCGACGCAAACGGCCGGCGGCGACAAGATCTCCAATCGCGCGGCGAACAGTAATGCGCGAAACTCCATAAACATCTTCGAGCAGGCGCTCACCGGGAAGTAGATCGCCCGGTTTCAATGTGGTGCGGCACAGTTCATTTAAGATTTCACGCAATTGGGCGTGCTTGGGAATTGGCCCATCCACTATCTCCCGTTGGGGCAAAATCGGTGCCTGTGACATATGTCCATCCTAGGCTTCTGGTTATTACCACTGCAACCGTTTTGTTATGGACTAAAAAGTTTGGCTGCATTGTGCTGGCGGTTGTGGCGTATTAGTAATAGGGGTGCGGTAGGATTAGCGCCGTGATTGATCTTAAATTCTTGCGCGAGAACCCAGACGTTGTACGTACCTCCCAGGTCACCCGTGGTGAGGACCCGCAGCTGGTAGACCAGCTGTTGGAAGCTGATACGCGTCGCCGATCTGCTATCTTGGCTGCTGATGAACTGCGTGCCGAGCAAAAAGCATTTGGTAAGAAGATCGGTCAGGCATCTCCGGAAGAACGCCCAGCCCTGCTGGAAGGCTCCAATGAGCTCAAAGACAAGGTCAAGCAGGCTGAAGAAACCCAGCGTGAGGCTGAGGAGCAGGTAGAAACCCTGCAATACAAGATTTCCAATATCGTCGAAGGTGCGCCAGCCGGTGGCGAGGATGACTTCGTGGTCCTTGAACACTACGGCGAAAAGCCAGAGTTCGACTTTGAGCCAAAAGACCACCTGGAGCTCGGTGAGTCCCTGGGGCTCATCGATACCAAGCGCGGTGCGAAGATTGGTGGCGCACGCTTTTACTACCTCACTGGTGACGGCGCTTTCCTGCAGCTGTCCATGATGGTGCTGGCTGCACAGAAGGCACGCGCAGCTGGTTTCAGCCTGATGATTCCACCAGTTCTGGTCCGTCCAGAAATCATGGCCGGTACTGGTTTCTTGGGTGACCACGCTGATGAGATTTACTACCTTGAGCGTGATGACCTGTACCTAGTGGGCACTTCCGAGGTGGCGCTTGCTGGCTACCACAAGGATGAGATCATTGACCTGTCCAATGGTCCTATCCAGTATGCCGGTTGGTCTTCTTGTTTCCGCCGTGAAGCTGGCTCCCACGGCAAGGATACCCGCGGTATCCTGCGCGTTCACCAGTTCGACAAGGTGGAGATGTTCACCTACTGCAAGCCAGAAGATGCAGAGAAGCAGCACCTGCAGCTATTGAGCATGGAACGCGAAATGCTCGATGCCATGAACTTGCACTACCGCGTCATCGATGTCGCTGGTGGTGACTTGGGTGCATCGGCAGCCCGCAAGTTTGATACTGAGGCATGGGTACCAACCCAGGGCACATACCGCGAGCTGACCTCGACCTCGAATTGCACCACCTTCCAGGCACGACGTCTGCAGACCCGTTACCGCGATGACAACGGTAAGACCCAGACTGCCGCAACCCTTAACGGTACCTTGGCTACTACCCGCTGGCTCGTGGCAATTTTGGAAAATAACCAGCAGGCTGATGGCACAGTGGTTATCCCTGAGGCTCTGCGCCCAATGATGGGTAAGGACGTACTTGAGCCAATCAAGTAGATCTTGTCATTTTTCGCAGCATACCGTCAGATAAGTACGAATTAGCAAGGATTCCTCATGGTTGATACGAACTGCGCGCTTGAGCTGCGTCAGGGAATTTTCTGGGTGCCTACTGATTTAGAGGAACTACCCGCGCATAAAGAGTGGCGGGAGCTGATTTACCGCAACATCATCGGCCTTGCGCGAAACATCATGACGGCGCAGGGACTGCGAATCACCGTTTATGGTGCGGAGAATATCCCTGCTGATGGTGGTGCGGTGTTGGCGATGAACCACACTGGTTATTATGACTTCATATTAGGCGGTGTGCCTGCGCATTTACGTGGCAAGCGGATGGTGCGGTTCATGGCGAAGAAAGAAATCTTTGTCAATCCGTTCATCACCTGGTTGGGCAAGAAGATGAAGCATATTCCGGTGGACCGTCCCGCCGGCGGTGCGTCGATCAACGTTGCACTGGAGAGTCTTGCCGAGGGCAACCTCGTGGGTATTTTCCCGGAGGCCACCATCTCGCGTTCTTATGAGATTAAGGACATGAAAAGTGGTGCGGCGCGTATTGCCAATAAGGCGGATGTTCCGTTGATTCCGATGGTGTGTTGGGGCTCGCAGCGTATCTGGCCAAAGGGCGGCAAGAAGGATCTGGGGCGCTCAAAGACACCGATCATCATGATGGTCGGGGAGCCCATCCCGACTACCGGTGATGCGGATAAAGATATTGATGCTTTGTACTTTGCTATGAAGTCGATGCTTGAGCAGGTGCGGGACCTCTATGATGAGCGCTATGGCCCATTTGAGGATGGTCTGCCTTGGCGCCCGGCGTCCATGAATGGCACCGCGCCGACACTGGAAGAGGCAGCACGCATTGATGCGGCTGTGCGCGCTGAGCGTGCCGCCAAGAAAGCTAAAGAAGCTGAGCAGCAAGCCGCGAAGGCCGAGCGCAAAGACGAAGAAAAACTGGCTAAGCGGGCACAAAAGCAGTTGAAGAAGCTTTCGAAGCGAGCGCGGAAGGAACAGAAATAGCGTGAATGCTCCGAAGTTCATTGCCTCGGATATTGACGGGACCTTTCTGAACCCTGACCACCGAGTCGTCCCGCGTAACCGCGACGTGGTTGTGAATGCTGTTCAAGCTGGCGCGAAATTTGCATTGGCAACGGGACGCCCACACCGCTGGATTGAGCCGGTGTTGGAACAGCTTCCGATTCGCCCATTATGCGTGACCTCTAATGGTGCGGTCGTGTATGACTCCGATCAGGACCGCGTGGTTCGCGCGATTGAGCTCGAGACCGAAGCAATGGGCGATATTGTTACCGCCGCCCAGGAGATCATGATCCGTCATGGTGGTGTGTCTTTCGCCGTCGAACGTGCTGGTATGACCGCAAATGATCCACTGGATACGCTGTATGTGGTGGATGAGATGTACGCATCCCAAACTGATTTTCACGGCTTTGGCGTGGAATCAGTGGAGGGTGTAGTGGGGACTCCTGCCGTTAAACTTATTATCCGCAATACCGCGATGGACTCTTCGGAGCTATTTGAGCTGATCAACCCACATGTTGATCCAGAGAAAGCGCACGTGACATTCTCTATGCCAGATGGAATGTTGGAAGTGGCTGCTCCTGGCGTGACTAAGGAAGTTGGCGTGGAGTACTTGGCGGATCATTACGAGATTGCGCAGAAGGACGTTATTGCCTTTGGTGATATGCCCAATGACATTGAAATGCTCCAGTGGGCTGGTCGGGGCATTGCGATGGCGAATGCTCATGAGTCTGTGAAGGCAGCAGCCGATGAAGTCACGGTCTCTAATGCTGAAGCAGGTGTCGCGCACATTCTTGAGCAGTGGTTCTAATGGTTAATCCACGGTATATTGCAGCCATTGACCAGGGCACAACGTCGACTCGCTGCGTCATTGTTAATCATGACGGCGAGATTTGTGGTTCAGCGCAATTCGAACATGAGCAAATCATGCCGCGTCAGGGCTGGGTGGAGCATGATGCTACAGAGATTTGGTACAACGCACGCCGCGCAGTTTCCGCAGCAATGGTGGAAGTAGACGCCGCACCGGAAGATTTCGCGGCACTTGGTATTACCAACCAACGCGAGACCGCTGTAGTCTGGGATAAGAAGACCGGCAAGCCGATCTATAACGCAATTGTGTGGCAAGATACCCGCACCTCAAATGCGATTAATCCTGATGATAAATGGCTCGACCGCACGGGTTTATTGGCAAACTCCTATCCAGCTGGTCCAAAAATTGCGTGGATTCTGGATAACGTTGACGGTGCACGAGAACGTGCTGAGAAAGGCGAATTGCTCGCCGGAACAATAGACACATGGCTGCTGTGGAATCTCACTGGTGGTGCCCGGGGTGACCAAGGCAAAGAAGCAGTACATCTTACTGATGTCACCAATGCTTCACGCACACTGCTCATGGATATTCGCACTCTGCAGTGGGATGAAGAACTATGCCAGGAAGTTGGCGTACCCCTCAATATCCTCCCCGAGATTCGCCCCAGCGTTGGTAATTTCGGCCAGGTCCGAACCCAAGGTTCTTTATCTCAAGTACCAATTACTGGAGTTCTTGGGGACCAGCAGGCAGCGCTCTTTGGGCAGGCCGCATTCTACGAAGGCGAAGCGAAGAATACCTATGGCACCGGGCTTTTCATGTTGCTCAATACCGGTGAGCAACCACGGTGGTCTGATAATGGTTTGCTTACTACCGTGGCTTTCCAATGTGAAGGAAAAGAGCCGGTCTATGCCTTGGAAGGTTCCGTTGCTGTTGGCGGCTCGCTGATTCAATGGCTCCGCGATCAGCTCGGAATCATTCCGAATGCCACATCAAGTGAGGCCATTGCGGCAAAGGATAATGGCGGAGTGTACATCGTGCCAGCCTTCTCGGGCCTTTTCGCTCCTCGCTGGCGACCGGATGCCCGCGGCGTAATTGTGGGGCTGACTCGTTTTGCTGACCGCACTCACATCGTGCGCGCGGCATTGGAGGCCACCTGCTTTCAAACCCGTGAAGTTGTTGAAGCCATGGAAGCAGATTCAGGCATTGATCTCACCGCGCTCCATGTTGATGGCGGCATGGTAGCCAATGAACTACTCATGCAATTGCAATCGGATATCTTGGATGCCGAAGTGATTCGCCCGAGGGAGATTGAGACTACCGCGCTTGGCGCCGCTTTTGCCGCCGGCTTGGGGCAGGAATTTTGGGCTGACCTTGAAGAATTAGAAAACCTGGTGACAACGGATAAGTGCTGGTCTCCAGATATGGATGTTAAAGAACGCGACCGCCTCTACTCCGAATGGAATAAGGCTGTTGAAAGAACCCTGGACTGGGAAGATTAAGTTTTCTCTAAAGGCCAGTATTTCAAATAAAGGATTAAGAATAGCGGCTCAAGGAAGAGCAATCACAGCACAATCGTGGTCAAAGCAATCGTCGTTGTCAGTGCATCATAGAACGTGATTTCTTGAGGTCTCCCGCTTCCTTGTACTGCTCAGCGGCGTCATTAGCCTTTTTGAAAGAAGCGATCATGGAAATCAGCATGATAAGCACGATGGGGAGACTAATAAATGCGATATAGGATTCATCCACAAAGAAAAAGAGAATAGCGCCGATAATAAATGGCACTCCACCAAGCATTATGTAACCAGCCGCTGCTTTGTGGCCTTGTATCCAAGCTGTCTCGTTGGCTATTAGTTTAGGTGTTTTTAGCCCTGCCCAAGAGTTCATTGGCAGCTTTTCTTGTTGTGCCCTCAATCCGATGGACACAGCGCCAATGCCCAGGATGAGGTACGTGACTGTCATTACTATTGCATAAGCCGACATCAAGCCCTCCTCTGATCAAAATCCCACTTTGCGAATTGATAGCCTAACATGATCAGAGCAACGTGAAAATGGTGATGTTCAGCCCTGGCTTGCTGGGATTAATGAGCTAACCGCAATGCAATCTGACAGTGCTGGGCCAGAGCAAAACGGTGCTTAGTAGGGGAATAGTGGTTAGTTGAAAATTTTAAGGTCGAATTCATCCATCACTGGTTCGATAACTTTCCCTGCCGCAAAGGTTGCGTCATAATCACTGCCATAACTATTGACGGCCACCGCCCAAATTTCAGTTTGCGTGGAATCACGCGGGTCGAATGCCCAGATGGCTCCACCGGAATCGCCGTGGTCAGTGATATTGGCGAATTTTACCGTGTAATGGTTGACCATTTCTTCATAAGAACCGCACGATAGGCCGGAGCGGAATCCCAAGCGGCACATATAAGGCTTAGCGCTTTCTAACCATTCAGTTCGGGCGACTCCCTGCAATCGGACCGGAGAGTCAGACATGCTTACACGCGGATTGGTGACAACGTAGCTGAAATAGTCTGGGTGGATCTCAATTAGACCGTAATCAGGACCTGAGACCAGCGCGCCCTCGTCATAGGCGCTGTAGACAAACTCGCCAATGTGCACTTGTTCGCCACCACTGGTATCAACGTAAACTTTATCGCCGACCTCGCCGCAGTGACCAGCAGTGAGATTGTAGATTTTTGTATCGTTGCCAACCCACCAGCCAAAAGAACATTGGCCCCATCGGTCAGCAGTATTTTTCCACGTTAAGTAGCTTGCGCCGGGTTCCATGTAGCCTGCGGTTTCAAGGTCACGGAATTTGGAGCTGTTGCGATAGATCCGGCGATCTCCTACTGCTTCGACTTCCGTCTCATTTAAGAAGAAGGAACCCAGTCCGGCCTGAAATTCTGCCGCTTCCGCAGCTCCTTCCGAGGGAAGCGGAATGGAATCCTCCACACCCGACCAGCCGCTACCTTCTTCATCGCTTCCGCTGCTTGTCGTGTCATCATTTATTTCTTGTCCACTATCAATTGCGGATGCACTTCCTGCGCCCAGCGGAGCTTCGGGCGCTTGAATGTTGATGGAGCACGCTGTGAGAATCCCCAGCGTGCACAAGATAAGAGCGACTTTAAGCACGCGCATACCAATAAACCCTTTCGGAATTATTGGGGTTCAACCGAAAACCGGTCTGATTAAATTTATCCCCCGATAAATTCTTCCCCCGAAAGAAAATCTTAAATCTTAGAATATCTCACGCCTTCACGGAAGGGGAGATGAAGGAGAAAAAGAAGCAGTGCGCTACCCCGAGATGGAGTAGCGCACTGCTGGGAAGATTCAACTAGTCATGCACTTTGCCGGCGAAGAGTACCTGATTTCTAGTTGGTGTGAACATCTACCGTTGCCGTATTCGGGTCATAGGTGATGTATCCGCCCTGGAAGTCAACGCGAACTGAATTGCCGCCGGTTGCTTCGTTGACTGCATTATTAGCTTGATCAACTGCGTACTGGTCGGTGGTTGGCAGACCTAGCTGGGTTGCGTTGTCGTCCTGCGCCCAAGCACGAGCGAACTCACCGATGAGTGCGTGAGTGCCGGTGTCCTCGGAGGACAGGACCACGCCATTGGTAAAGAGCTGGTAAATCATCTGGGCGTTCTCAGAGTTTGGACCGCCAACAGGCGCGCCAAGAGCTGGGCCAAATGCATTGATGATGGCATTGAAGGACTGGGTGGTTTCTTCATCGCCCACGACGGAAAGTACCTGGGAGAGGATTCCTGGGATGGCATCGGTGGTTACGCCTGGTGCAACCTCTGTTCCTTCTTCTGGCAACGTGACCGCACCTGCGGCGATTGCTAGACCAGCAACTGCTGCGGCAACGGTAGCCAAGGACTGAACCTGCTCAGGAGAGATATTGGAAGAAGCCTCAGCGCTACCACCGTCAGCAGATGCGCTGGAATTGCTGCTGCCTTCAGCTAAGGAAGACAGTGCTGGCAGCAGGGTGTCGAGGCCACCGGTTGCGCCGTCTCCCTCGCCGCCTTCGCCGCCCTCTCCAGTGCCTGGATCTGGGCTGTCAATTGGGGCTTCTTCGCCAGCACCACTAGCAATCAAGGCATCGTACTTCGTCTTAGTAGCATTGCGGATCTCACCCCAGCGGGCAATAACATTGCCGCCTGGACACTGAGTATTGTGCAGGTCGCCGTGGCCATGGAAAGTTGGCACGGTAGCAGTTGCGCCGGCTGGGTACTTGGAAGCGCCGAAGCCACCGGAGGTCAGATTGACGGTGCCGGAAGGATCGAAGCCGGAGTTAGCGGCCTTCCACGCAGCGATACTGGTAACAGAGTTCAGCATTTCAGTAGATGGCTGAGCAGTCTCATAGTTGCCCATCATGGAAATGCCCCAGGTGTTGCTGTTGAAGCCACCAACGTGAGCACCCATGACACCGCGCTCGAGTCCGCCGTAGCGGCCTTCATAAATGGTGCCGAACTTATCCACCAGGACGTTATAGCCCATATCGCACCAGCCTAGGGTTTGTGCGTGGTATTGGTAGATGCCACGGACCTGCGCTGCTGCCTGCGCTTGGGTGTAGTTATTGCTGCCTGCAGTGTGGTGCAGGGTCAGAGCCTTGGTTGGCTCAGTGAAAGTCGGATCGGAGCAGCGGATGCTCTCATCTGCGCCCCAGGCGGAACGAGAAACTACCGATGGCAGACCTTCCGTATCAGCCATATTTGCGATGCCACCGTTTTGGGCTTTGCCGTCGATGAAGACAGCTTCCAGGTCAGATGCGGAGACAGCGCCGCTATCTGCAGGCAGTTCATCGGAATCAGCAACAGGTGCGATATCACCGATATCGGTAGGCATCGGCGCAGTCGCAGGGGAGATGCCATTGGTTACTGCACCAGCCAGATCGCTTGCTTCCTGGACTAGATCACCAGCAGGATTTTCTTCTTCAGAAGGAGTGGTGACATCAGCGTCGTAGTTTTGAACATCGCCTTCATTGCCGCCGTCTGCACCATTAGTGGTGTCAGCTTCGGCAGTGGCGTCATCGGCAGAGTCAGAAGGAGCTGCGTCAGCTTCTGCTTCTTCCGCTGGAGCTTCTTCAGTTGCCGCGTCGTCGGTGTTTGCGGCATCTTCGCCGAGTTCTTCTGCGACTTCTTCCTCGGTTGGGACGCCGAGGTCAACGTTGCCGACGGATACCTGAACGGCATTGGTGTCACCAACGAAGATGAGGTCGGTGCCGTTGGTGCCTTCGGTAATAACGTCCATTGGCTCAATGCTGAACCATTCGCCCCAGGTGCCGTCTTCTAATTCTGGGCGGACAAAAGCAGCCACGTCTTTTTGGCCCTGCCAGGTCAGCGCGAACATGGAGAAAGGATCATCCTGACGGAATTCCTTCACCGCGCGTGGGCCGGCGCCTTCGCCCTGGGAGGCGATGGCTGGGTCATCGACGACGACGGTATCGCCGTCGCCAAAGTTGGCAGAGCTGGTGCTTGCTTGGATGGGGCCGGAGCCACCATCTTGGGTGTTTAGAATCTGGTTCCCACCGAATGCGGCTGCAGCGGCGACTGCGATAGCCGCCACGACGGCGGTTACCGGAGTAGCCCACGATGACTTCGTGGGAACGAGTCGGCGTCGTTGTTGCACTGGAATCTCCCTATCAGTTACTTCGCCCTCAACAAGTGATGTCCTGCCAGGGTTGGAGCATCGCGGTTGCCGGCGTGATACTCACAGGCCATGTTAAGTGGCCATAGTGGTGCTAGTAAACAGCTGGGGGTAATGATACAGGTGTTACTAGAGTTATTCATGTTGAAAATTTCGGTGTGTCGAAGCTTCCTGCACTCCTAATTGCGTGCCATCGCAGCAAAAGATTGTGAATCTAATAGGCTGTCTTTTATGACCAACCTTGATAAGACTTACGATCTCATCGTCGTCGGCTCCGGCTTTTTCGGCCTTACCGTGGCAGAACGTACCGCTACACAGCTGGGCAAGCGCGTTTTGGTAATCGAAAAGCGCAACCACCTCGGCGGCAACGCATACTCCGAGCCAGAGCCAGAAACTGGCATCGAGGTTCACAAGTACGGTGCGCACTTGTTCCATACCTCTAATAAGCGTGTGTGGGACTATGTCACCCAATTCACCGAATTTACGGACTATCAGCACCGCGTCTTCGCTATGCATGATGGCACCGCGTATCAGTTCCCAATGGGTCTTGGCCTGATTAACCAGTTCTTTGGCAAGTACTACTCTCCGGATGAAGCGCGTGAGCTCATTAAGGAGCAGTCCGCAGAAATGAACGCGGAAGATGCGCAGAACCTGGAGGAAAAGGCCATCTCTTTGATTGGCCGTCCTCTATATGAAGCATTCATCCGCGACTACACGGCAAAGCAGTGGCAGACCGATCCGAAGAACCTTCCAGCAGGCAATATCACCCGTCTGCCGGTGCGTTATACCTTCAATAACCGCTACTTCAATGACACCTATGAGGGCCTGCCGGTCAACGGCTACACTGCGTGGCTGGAAAATATGTGCACCTCTGAGAATATTGATGTCGTTCTCGATACTGACTGGTTTGAGGTTCGTGACCAGGTCCGTGCAGCATCCCCCTATGCACCGGTTGTGTACACCGGTCCGCTGGATCGCTACTTCGACTTCGCTGAAGGTGACTTGGGATGGCGCACCCTAGACTTTGACATGGAAGTCCTCAATACCGGTGATTTCCAGGGCACTCCAGTGATGAACTACAACGATGCCGATGTTCCATATACCCGCATCCACGAGTTCCGTCATTTCCATCCAGAGCGCGAAAAGCAGTATCCGTCGGATAAGACCGTCATCATGAAGGAATACTCCCGCTTTGCGGACAAGGGTGATGAACCGTACTACCCAATCAACACTCCAGAAGACCGTGAGATGTTGAAGAAGTACCGCGAGCTCGCGGCCAAGGAAGTGCGCGAGAATAATGTGCTCTTCGGTGGTCGTCTCGGCACCTACCAGTACCTCGATATGCATATGGCGATTGGTTCTGCGCTCAACATGTTTGATGCCAAGCTAGAGCCATTCTTCAATGAAGGAAAGCCGCTCGAGCAGGAGCGCGGCCACTAAAAGCTGCTTCTTTTCCCACCAGCGCCTGGTGCTGCCTGAGTCTTTGATTTGGGCAGCGCCAGGCGTTTGTCGTTGTGCATGGTTAACGGAGAGGGTGCTCGTTGTAAACAAAAAGTTAACCAAAGAAGGGCCACGGCGACGGGGTTGGCAATGATTTTTTCGGGTTGGATTTTGCTGAGTTTCCGAATATGGCCCCATGGGCTGCAAAAAGTGTTATCCTCGAAGATGCAAAAGTAGTGGGTTAAAGCCAACTATTTGACAACGCCCACGTTGTGTCTTAAAGTTAAATCTAGGTTAACAAAAGGTCGAATTTAGATTCGCTAAATTGCCTACCGCCCGAAACCAGAAAGTGAGTGGGGGGAAATATGTTTATTGTTAATAATGAGTCCCGATTCGAAACTCTTCGTCAGGATCTGCATGAGGCATACGGCCATGCCCACGATTCGAAGACCATTGACGCCAAGTTGGATGAGGTCATCGCAAAGCATCAAAGCAAGGCCATCATTGATGACTACATTGCAGTTCTGGTGGAGCGCGAAGTCACCGAATACTTCGGTGAGCACCGTTACCATGTTCGTTTCGCAGCTGGCCTGAATGCTGACCTTGTGAACGCCGTGATTGCTTTGACCAAAAAGCACGCTGGCGATGCCCTGGTTGTTGATGGCGCAGTGTCGCACCCAGAAAACTTGACCGAGAGCCACATGGCTTATGTTATGGGTGAGCGCGGCTTGGACGCACAGGCACGTCACCTTGAGGACAATCGCACCGTTTCCATACCTGACTACATCGTTTACCTTGGTGCAGATGTGCCACGTGATGAAGCTGGCAAGGAGATCAAGATTTGGCCAATCGCACAGGCTGAGACCATGGAGCAGACCCGTGAGCTTGCCGATGACTTGGAGGCACGAGTGCTCTACATGCTCAACAAGTTGGGCATCACGCCACTGAGTGAGCAGGTAAAACTCACCGCGTAATAGCCACGTAACTAGCACTCAATAATCAATCGGATTCTTTCCGGTGAGCGCAAACAAGGCGCCCCGCAACTTTGTGTTGTGGGGCGCTTTTTACGTCCTGTGACAAATGTTAGTTCGGTAGCGGGGCGATTTTCGCCGTCTTAATGCGCGTTGGGCAAGGCCGGTGGGGGACCGAGCCAGTACTGTGAATGTTTAAAGACTGTATGGAAATGGGAGAATTGAAACCATCGTGACAGCAAACAACACTGTTTCTGACAATGCCGTTCAGCGCATTTTATTGCCCAAGCGAGGCGAACCTTTTGATGTACGCATGCTGTACATCATCGAAGCGGAACAAAACCGCGAGCGCCTACGCTGGTCCGACCGCACGTCGCTTACGGTACCGGCTGGTGAAGAGGTCTCATTCCAGACTTACTTCAACGCTTTTCCGGCATCCTATTGGCGCCGTTGGTCCCAGCTAGATTCGATCATCCTGGCACTGGATATCGAAGGCGAAGCCAATATCTCGATCTATCGTTCCAAGCAGGATGGTCAGCGTATTTCTGTGGCTAACCACCTGGTTGATAGCGGTCACCACGAGTTTGAGCTGGCCTTGAAGAACTTCGAGGACGGCGGCTGGCTATGGTTCGACGTGACCGCCGAGTCTGAAGCGACTATCTCGCAGGCCGCATGGTGTGCGCCTTCTGCACCTGGTCCCCAGACCATGCCGGATGGTTCCACCATCGAGCCTTCAGACAAGCGCGTTGCTGTTGGTATTCCAACGTTTAACCGCCCAACTGATGCCGTGGCCGCATTGCAAGCACTGGCAGAAGACCCAGTGGTGGATGGCATCATCGATTTCGTGCTCATGCCAGACCAAGGCAACCAGCACCCAGCAGATGAGCCAGGCTATGACGACGCCGTTGCGCACTTCGGTGAGCGCTTCCGTGAATTCCGCCAGGGCAATCTGGGCGGTTCAGGTGGCTACTCCCGCATCATGTTTGAGGCGCTAGAGAATACCGATTCACCATTCATCTTGTACATGGATGATGACATCGCGATTGAGCCGGACTCCATCCTGCGCGCAGTTCAAGCGGCACGTTATGCGGCCAGCCCGATTATCGTTGGTGGCCAGATGCTCAACCTGCAGGAACGCAGCCAGCTGCGCACCACCGGCGAACAGGTCAACCGCGGTGACTTCATGTGGGGCGCAGCACCACATGCCGTCTATGACCACGACTTTGCCAAGTACCCGCTCTCGGCGATTGGTGATGCACAAAGCCACAAGGATCCAAGCTCCTATGACTCCCGTGCGCTGCATCGTCGCGTGGACGTTGAATACAACGGCTGGTGGATGTGCCTGTTCCCACGCGTGGTGGCTGAAACCAATGGCCAGCCACTACCGCTGTTTATCAAGTGGGATGACACGGAATACTCCCTGCGTGCTGCAGCCAATGGTTTCCCAACGGTGACCTGGCCAGGCGCTGCCATTTGGCACATGGCGTGGGCAGATAAAGATGACGCGATTGACTGGCAGGCATATTTCCACCTGCGCAACCGCCTCATCGTGGCCGCGCTCTACCACGACGGTGACGTCAAGGGCATAACCAAGTCCATCTTCAAGTCCACCTTGAAGCACACCATGTGCATGGAATACTCCACCATGGCCATCCAGATTGAAGCCATGAAGGACTTCCTTGCAGGCCCTGATCAGCTCTTCGACATCCTTGAGTCCTCGTTGCCGCGCATTGCTAAGCTGCGATCCAGTTACTCTGATGCCGTTATCATCAATTCCGCTGATGAATTACCGGCACCAACTGGCGCGCCGGGCGTGCCGACCCAGAATATCGGTGGCCGTTTGGCCAAGCTGAAGAAGATTCCTTGGGCGGTCAAGGGCCTCAAGCACCTGGTGTCCAAGGAAGATCCGCGCCACCATGAGGCGCCGCAGCTGAATCTGACTCCAGATGAGGCACGCTGGTTCACCCTCTCTCGCGTGGATTCCGCAACTGTGTCCACCGCTGGTGGCACCGGTGTGGCATTCCGCAAGCGAGACCGTGACTTGGCCCGCGATTTGGTGGAGCAAAACCGTGAGCTACTGAAGGACATTGAAGAAAACTTCGATGAAATGCGCGCGGAATACCGCAAGGCATTGCCGGAGCTGACTTCCCGTGATTCATGGAGGAAGATCTTTGAGTAGCCTGAAAAAGCTCAGCACTGCGGAATCGCGCATCCTTGAGAGCATTCAGGATGTTGCCTTTGACGTGCCGGGAGTGCTGCCCACCGCGCGTGGGTTGAGCCACATGGGAGAGCATGCGCTTGGCTGGATGGGGCTTTCAGCCCTGGGCTGGAGCGTGGATAAGAAGCGTCGTCGCCAGTGGGTCGCTGTTGGTGCATCGGCATTTACCGCGCATGCGGCCTCAGTGATTATCAAGCGAATTGTGCGCCGTAAGCGCCCAGATTATTCTTACGTGCGCGTAGGAGTGGCAACGCCATCGAAGTTGTCATTTCCTTCTTCGCACTCAACGTCAACCACCGCTTTTCTGGTTGCATTATCCCGCCTTTATGGCACACCTGCACCTTTGGCTGGCGTGCCCGTTATGATGTTATCGCGCATGGTGTTGGGTGTTCATTACCCAACCGATACCGCATTCGGCGCGGCACTAGGGGCGGCGACTGCAGAAGCGATTGTTCGTTATGAAAGGAAGACTGCATGACCGAGAAGCCTGAAACCTATGAGGGTGACGGCCAGCAGAAGTTTTTCCATCCTGAGCCACACACCCAGGGTATTGAGGACTCACGCAAGCGCCGGCCGCCTAAGAATCTTGCCGATGGCATGATTAAGGCACTGCGCCCGAAGCAGTGGGTGAAAAACGTTTTGGTATTGGCAGCGCCAGCAGCCGCTGGTGCTGATGCTCTCTTCCACACCCGCACGTTGCTGGACGTGGCACTAGCCTTCATCGTCTTCTGTCTCGGCGCATCCTCAATTTATTTGATCAATGACGCGCGTGACGTCGAGGCTGACCGCGCGCACCCAACCAAGCGCTTCCGCCCGATTGCCGCTGGCGTTCTGCCGGTCAACCTGGCATATGTCATGGCCGTTGTGCTCATCATCGCGGCAGTTGGCTTGTCCTTCCTGGCATCGGCAGGCTTGCAGCTCGCGTTGGTCATCGCGGTGTACATCGCGCTGCAGTTGGGCTACTGCTTTGGATGGAAGCACATGCCAGTGATTGATATCGCGCTGGTTTCTTCTGGCTTCATGCTGCGCACGATGGCCGGCGGTGTCGCCGCAGGTATTGAACTTTCCCAGTGGTTCCTGTTGGTCGCCGCCTTCGGCTCGCTCTTTATGGCATCCGGTAAGCGCTACTCCGAAATTCTTTTGGCTGAGCGCACCGGCGCCCAGATTCGTAAGTCACTGGCGGGTTATACCCCGACCTACCTGCGTTTCGTGTGGACCTTGTCCGCCACCGCTGTGGTTATGAGTTACTCGCTGTGGGGTTTCCAGCTGGCTAATGAAACTGAGGGTTGGGCTGCTATTTGGTACCAGATTTCCATGGTTCCATTTACCATCGCGATTTTGCGCTACGCAGCCGATGTGGACCGCGGCAAGGGCGGTGCCCCAGATGAGATTGCGCTGGAAGACCGCACCCTGCAGATCCTCGCGCTTCTGTGGCTGGCGTGTATCGCCATGGCTGTCTATATCTTCCCAGCCGTGATGTAAGCTCCAGCGCTTGAGAAGTTCATGTCCTACCGTGGAAAAGTTTCCAGGTAGGGCATTAATTTTTGCCATTTGCTTGTGGCAGTTTCCACCCTTGCCCGGCACCGAGTAATCTTTGACATCATGCATCAAGCCGCAACCCGTTCTTTGGTAGAGCGCCAGTCCACCTGGTGGGCACTTGGCACGGCTCTTCTTGTTGGCGTTGTCGCTTTCATTGTCGGATTTCAGCGCCGCTGGATGTCCGATGACGGCCTCATTGTTTTGCGCACCGTACGTAATCTTTTGGAAGGCAATGGCCCCGTCTTCAACGTTGGCGAACGCGTTGAGGCAAATACCTCCACGCTGTGGCAGTACCTCATCACCGTTGCCCACATGATTACCGGCCAAGAGCTGGCGGTCATCGCGCTCTATGGCGCTTTGGGGCTCTCCACCCTGGCTATCGTCATCGGCTGTTGGGCCACCGCGCGGTTATATAAACCAGATGTTGGCCCTGACGCCGGTCCGGTGCATTGGTCAACGTGGACGGTTATCCCAGCTGGCGTCCTGGTTTATATTGCGCTGCCACCAGCCCGTGACTTCTTTACCTCCGGGTTGGAGTGGGGCCTGTCTATCTTCTACTTGGCGGTGTTGTGGGCTGTGCTTTTATGGTGGGCGCAGCGTGCCGATGGCACCCGCAGCCTGGATATCTCTGCCTACCTTGTGGCTTTCTGGGCGGGCTTGAGCTGGCTCGTGCGTCCCGAACTCGCATTATATGGCGGCATCGCTGGCATCGCGCTTTTCATTGCCCACCGTCATTGGAAGAATTGGCTGCTCATTTTGGCCGTCGCTCTGCCCATTCCTGGCGGCTATCAGATTTTCCGCATGGGCTACTACGGCCTGCTGACACCTCATACTGCAGTCGCGAAATCCGCGAGCGACTCCCAGTGGGCTTCCGGCTTTAACTACCTCAGCGACTTCGTTGGCCCCTATTGGCTATGGCTGCCCGTGCTGGTCCTGGCCATTGTGGGATTCTTCGCATTGAAGAACCCCCTCCTCGCGGGTCTTCAACGCGAGGTGAAGCAGCGACCAGTAGGAAAGCATCGGAAATCTGATAAGCCAGATAAAACCGATGGTGCGGCCAAGCCGTCCTGGATGGACAAGGTCCGCACCCCGGCAACAGCTGTGATCGTGCTGGTGGGCTGCGCGATCTTGCATTTCTTGTATGTCCTGCGCGTTGGCGGTGACTTTATGCATGGGCGAATGTTCCTGCTGCCACTTTTTGCCCTGCTTCTGCCTGTCTTTGTGCTGCCGCTGCGTCAATTCGGAAGCATTCTCATCGGCTCGATTATCACCGGGGCGATTGCACTATGGGCTTTGGTGATTGCTTACCGGGGCCTGCCGAATGACTGGTCGGAGTTTGATAGCGGACGCGAGATCGTTGATGAACGTGAGTTCTGGACCTATGCCACCCAACGTGAGCAGGGCGATCCGCCGATGAATGCGCAAGATTTCCGCGGTTCACCATTCTTGGAAGGATGGGATGAAGGCATTGCTGAACTCGAAGACGGTGATGCAATGATGACCCGCATTATCACCAGCCGCGATCCGAACCGGTTTAACTGGCTGGTACTGGAGCGTGATGAGACCCGTGATGATCCGCCGACGCTGTATCTGGTGAATATGGGTATGTCTTCTATGAATGCGCCGCTGAATGTACGCGTGCTGGACAATATTGGTTTGGCGACGCCTCTGGCCGCGCGTCAGCCGCGAATTGAAGATGGTCGCGTGGGACACGATAAGAACCTCGACCGCATTTGGCAGGTCGCCGATTCTGGGGTGGATCTTGATGAGCTACCAGAGTGGGTCGATACTGAGGGTGCCAAGGCTGCGCGCGCAGCTTTGGAGACTGAAGATTTCCAAAAACTTTTTGCCAGCTATCGCGAACCGCTAACGATTCAGCGCTTCTTTGATAACATCGCGTTCTCTCTCGGCGATGGCCGTAGCCTGCAGCTTTCTTCCGATCCTTATGATTACCTGCCAGAAGGATGGACTTCGGAGAGTCAGTGACTTTAGTTACTGGAATTAACAGCCAATTTTCATTGACTATTAATCTGCTCTAAAGTGCGTTAGTCTAGACGGGAACTTTGTTATCGTTCTGTGATGTTAACGCTTTGAGGGTTTCCACCGATATATAAAAGTACCTAAAAGTGCGCCCAGGATGTTGTGCCAAAATTGAGGAGAAACATGAAGGTCCTTTCCGCCGTAAGCACGGGCTTTTTCCGCCGTGCCATCGCCGTAATGGCCGCGATCATTATGGTGGCGTCCGTCGTCAGCGTAGCCGGTGCCCCAAAGGCCGAAGCTGCCAACCGTGACTGGCTGCGTCCTGACGCAACTGGCCACTGCACCTGGGACAGCGTCGGCTGGTGGGTGCAGCGCTGTGATGTCTGGTCCGAGTCCATGGGCCGCACCATTCCAGTTCAGATTCAGCCAGCGAAGCGCGGCGGCAATGCAGGGCTGTACCTGCTGGACGGTCTGCGCGCGACCGACCGCACCAATGCGTGGGTGAATGATGTCAACGCAGCACGTCTCTATGAGCCACATAACATCACCCTGATCATGCCAATCGGTGGTGCAGCATCCTTCTACGCTGACTGGAATGGTCCTGCGAAGTATGACCTGAACCAGACTGTGAACTACCAGTGGGAAACCTTCCTGACCCAGGAGCTCAAGGGCTACGTGCAGCGTCAGTTCGGTATTTCACCAACCAATAACTCCATTGCTGGTCTGTCCATGGGCGGCACTGCGGCCATCACCTTGGCTGGTAAGCACCCAGACCAGTTCCGTCAGGCACTGTCTTACTCCGGTTACCTGGCAACCTCCATGCCTGGTGCACAGACCCTGATGCGTCTGGCGCTGCTGGATGCGGGCGGATTCAACTTGAATGCGATGTATGGTTCGATGATTAACCCACGTCGCTTTGAAAATGACCCATTCAACCAGATTGGCAACCTGCACGGCACCGACGTATATGTCTCAGCAGCATCCGGCATTCCGGGCGCGGTTGATGCCAACTATCCGTGGAACCTCGCGCTCTCTGGCGCGATTCTTGAGGCCACGGCTTTGGCCACCACCAGAATCTGGGATACCAAGGCACGCGCCATGGGCCTGAATTTCACCGCTGATTACCCAGCGACCGGTCTGCACAACTGGGCGCAATTCGGCGGCCAGCTCTCCAAGACCAAGAATCGCGTTCTGGATGTCATGAACGCTTGGTAATGCTTTAACGCTGACGCGATAATCCCATCCTTGTTTCATGCAAGGATGGGATTTTGCTTTGGTCGGGGAGTGCAGCTTCAGTTCTTGTGTGGCCGGCTGGATCGAAAACCTCTAGCGCGGGGTGTGTCGCCGGCGCAAAAGTCTCAAGTTGAACTTAAACTTGAGCGCACAACAGACAGCTCACAATACTAAAATGTCGCGTCTGCCGGAGGAGGGGAACCCTCGGGAGAAGCACAAGACATGACGTAGCGCGAGACTTTCTTTTCTCAGGCATCAACTAGACCTTGAACGTGCCTAGGAAAGAGGGCAGTCGTGGCTCTGTCATGGCGCTATTTTTTATTGCGTGTGGACGTCTTATTCAACATGCACCATCACCTGGTTGCCGCTGAAGAAGTGCAGGTGTGCGGGATGCGTGCGGGTAAAAGAGTCCGCCTTGTGTCAGCGATAAGAACATAACAGCAAGCTATCCAATAACACCGACTATGAGGACATGTTCATGCGCTCTCCTGATTCCCGTTCCACTGTGCGTAAGCCAAGTGCAAAGCGCCGTCGACTCGGCTTTATAGCCCTCCCAACCGCAGCCGTGCTGGGCCTTTCGCTGATTCCTTTCGCAGGCGCACAATCTTCACAGGGCGGATCCTCCCTGCCGGGCGGTTCTAGCTTGTCTGACTCTTTTGCACCTGGTACCCCGCCGGAGCGCGATCCCATCAACACTGAATACCCAGACGTTGAAGGTCTGCCAGAGGGCGTTGACGTCAACCGCGTGGAATACCTGACCCCACGCCACCTCAAGGTATATATCCAGTCTGCAGCGATGCCGGAGCAGGAGCAGGTCGTGCAGATTCTGCTGGCTCGTGACTGGTACTCCCAGCCGGATAAGGAATTCCCTGAAGTTTGGGCATTGGATGGCCTGCGCGCGCGTGATGATGAATCAGGTTGGACCATTGAGACCAACATTGAGGAGTACTACGCCGACAAGAACGTCAACGTAATCATGCCTGTTGGCGGCGAATCCTCCTTCTACGCTGACTGGGAAAAGCCAGATAATGGCAAGCACTACATGTGGGAGACCTTCCTGACCCAGGAATTGGTTCCTATCTTGGATAATGAGTTCCGCTCCAATAAGCAGCGTGCTGTCGTGGGTATTTCCATGGGCGGTACTGCCGCGATGAACCTGGCGGAGCGCAACCCATACCTCTTTGACTTCGTGGGTTCCTTCTCTGGCTACTTGGATACCACCTCCACTGGCATGCCACAGGCAATTGCTGCGGCACAGATGGATGCGGGTGGTTATACCGCCACCAACATGTGGGGCGAGTATGGCTCACAAAATTGGATCAACCACGATCCAAAGCTGGGCATTGACGCGCTGGAAGACATGACCGTCTATGTTTCTGCTGGCTCCGGTCAGGATGACTACGGTCAGCTGTCATCCGTGGCGAAGGGCCCAGCAAATGCTGCTGGCGTGGGCTTGGAGGTTATCTCCCGCATGTCAACCGATACCTTCATTAAGCGTGCGAAGGACCAGGGCATTGATATTGAATCCCGCCTGCGCCCATCTGGTGTCCACTCTTGGGAATACTGGCAGTTTGAAATGACCCAGGCATGGCCAGTCATCGCGGACACCTTCGGCCTTGGTGAGGTTGACCGCGGCGCGGACTGCACCCCAGTCGGCGCGATTGCAGAAGCCACCGAATCCGGCGTCATTGGCAACTGCCTCAATGAGGAATATGACGTTGAAGACGGCAAGGCACAGGACTTCTCTGCTGGTACCGCTTATTGGTCCCCAGAGACCGGTGCACGCGCGCTCTTTGGCCGCATCAACGCCCGTTACGCAGAAATCGGCGGACCTACCTCCTGGTTGGGCTTCCCAACCACAGGTGAAACCACCACCCCGGATGGTGCAGGCCGCTTCGTACACTTTGAGAATGGTTCCATCTACTGGCACCCATCCACCGGCGCATACGCTGTTACGAAGAACATGATGCGCGCATGGGGCGAGAATGGCTATGAGACCGGTGATTTGAAGTACCCATCCGGCTCTGTCACCAACGTAGATGGTGGTGGCCAGTTCCAGAACTTCCAGAACGGTGTCCTGACCCAGAATGCGGACAAGGAAACCCAGATCGTTCACGGTGCAATTGGTAATAAGTACAAGGAAATGGGCGGTGCAAACTCCGCTGCTGGTTTCCCAACTGGCCCTGAAAAGAAGCTGCGCGATGGCGCATTCCAGGAATTTGAAAACGGCAACATCTACTGGTCCGCGTCCACCGGTGCACACTTCGTCCCTCATGGCGACATCTTCGACCACTGGGGCGAGAACGGCTTTGAAAATGGTCGCTACGGCTACCCAACCTCTGACCAGACTGACATTCCAGCGGGCGGACTGACCCAGGACTTCAGCGGCGGTACCATCCGCCAGGTCATGGGTATCGTCCGATAAAAATCAGGTTCATCAACCTACCCTGAAGGAGGACCCATGATGAAGCGAGCAATGGCTTCAGCGATCGCGCTGATAGCCAGCCTCACCCTGGTCGCGTGTGGTTCAGCCACCGTTGATAGTGACTCGGAAGTCTCACCAGACGCCACCGTGGCACCATTAGAGCGCGGCGATTCCGAATCTTCTGAGCAAGAATCGGAATCTAGTAGCGAAGAGTCTGAAAGCGAGAAATCTTCCGCGCCGTCGAGCTCTCGTGAACGTGACAATGAGCGCGAAAGCGAGGAGGCATCGACTAGCGCCGAGCCACAACCGGAAGACCGTGGCGCGCAAGAAGTTGAGCAGGCACCGACCCCGCAGGCACGCGATGCCGATGCCGCATTCCTCGATGACATTGCCGCGAGCGGCGTAGATACCAATGGAGCGGAAAGTCAGCTCATTGGTGCAGGTAATACTGCCTGCAACCCGGATGATTCCGTCACCATTCCGGCGGTCGCGGGCCAGCTGATTGAGCAGGGACGTACGGATCAAAGCGCGGAGGAAGTAGCTGCATTGATTAGTGAGAAGGCACAGGCAGCATACTGCTAGCTGACTTTCTAATCCCTGCCAGCTCAAAGGAGTAAAACTTCCACTTATGAGAAAAACACTGACTATCGTCGCCGTCATCATTGTTATCTTGGTGATCGGTGGCGGTGCCGCGCAGTACTTAATGCGCACTAACACCGGTCTGCCAGGCGGAATCGGTGACGACCCACAAGCGACCGAGGAATCTGAGGCAACTGAAGCTGCCCCTGAAACCCCGGCGCAGCCAGAATGGTGCCCTGCCTATGAGTTCATCTCAGCGCCCGGCACGTGGGAGTCTGCTCCGGATGATGATCCGCTAAACCCTTCGGCTAACCCATATTCCTTCATGCTGTCTATCACTAATCCTTTGAAGGAATCCTTCGGTGAAGACCAAGTGCGCGTGTGGACTTTGCCATACACGGCGCAATTTAAGTCTGTGCAGTCCCCGAATGAAATGAGTTATGACGATTCCCGCAATGAGGGCCAGGCGCGTCTAGAAGAAGAACTGAGATGGATGCATGGCGAATGCCCGCAGACCCAGTTCATCTTGTCTGGCTTTTCTCAAGGCGCGGTGATCGTTGGTGACGTGGCCGATGAAATCGGTGGTGGCACCGGCGTGATTCCAGCAGAGTCGGTTGCTGGTGTCGCGGTGATTGCGGATGGTCGCCGTGTAAATGGCGTGGGCATCAACCCAGGCAATGAGCTCGGTGGCATTGGCGCAGAGATTGCTCTGCAGCCGGTTACCGGTCTGGTGCAGCTGGTGGTACCAGGAGCATCCATGCGTGGGGAGCGCCCCAATGACTTTGGTTCTTTGGCGGATCGGACATTCCAGATTTGTGCGCCATCGGATAGTATTTGCGACGCGCCGCACAACATCGGCAATGCGGCAGACAGGGCATTAGAGCTTATCGATGCCAACGGCATCCATGCCATGTATGCCTCCAATGACGAGGTCATTCCGGGCACCACGACTAATCAGTGGGTTGTTGATTGGGCCTCGGGGATTATCAATCAAGGCTAGGACGCTCTAAGGTAACGTTTTAAGCATTGGTGCTGATATTTTTAGAAGCGAAACTTCCACATAAAGATTTCATCAAAGGAGACACTCCATGGATTTGCATGCCGCAATGCAGCAGTTCTACAACGACAAGGGTGATATCACCCTAGCCCCACAGCTTTCATTGGCTGGTTTGGCAGAGTTGCTGTACCAAGGCGACTTGCACACCGGTGGTGGTGACCGCAAGGTTCTGCGTTTTTGGGATTATTCCAACTCCCGTGACGGTGAGCTGGTGGTCTACACCCGCCAGGAGGTCAATACTCGCGTTAAGGCTGTAGCGACACGACTGCAGCAGGTGGGCAAGCTCAATGACCGCGTTGCTATTTTGGCCGGCAACTCCCCGGAGTACCTCTTCGGATTTATCGGCGCACTCTACGCGGGCATGGTTCCGGTTCCTCTCTATGATCCGAATGAGCCAGGCCACGCAGATCACCTGCGTGCAGTCTTCGCGGATTGCAAGCCTAAGATTGTGCTGACCAACTCTGAGTCAGCATCGGCTGTGCGCACGCACTTCTCGGAGCTGCCATCCCGTGAGCGTCCACGCATTCTGTCCGTGGATTCCTTGCCGGATTCTTTGGCTGAATCCTATGTCACCCCGCAGTCCACTCTTGAAGGCCAGCAGTTGCTCGCGATGAGCACCGTGATGCCAATTGATCAGACCGCATTCTTGCAGTACACCTCTGGTTCCACCCGCACACCAGCTGGTGTGGAACTGACTAACCGCTCCATTTTGACCAACGTGCTGCAGATTTACTCCGCAGCGAAGCTGAAGATGCCGCTGCGTCTGGTGACCTGGCTGCCACTGCACCACGATATGGGCATCATCCTGTCCTTGTTTGTGGTCATCATGGGTCTGCCATTTGAAATGATGCGCCCACGTGATTTCATCCAGCAGCCAAAGCGTTGGATTGACCAGCTCAAGCGCAAGGACGTAGATGAGAAGCTGGCTGCAACCTACGCGGTTGTTCCTAACTTCGCTCTGGAACTGGCCACTCGCTACGGCAAGCCAGCTGAAGGTGAAGAACTGGACCTGTCGAATATTGACGGCATCATCATCGGCTCTGAGCCAGTGACCCAGTCTGCGGTGGAGAACTTCCACGAGGCATTCAAGGATCATGGCCTGGACCGCAAGGTCCTGCGTCCTTCCTATGGCCTGGCGGAAGCATCCCTACTGGTTTCTACCCCGCAAAATGATGAGCGCCCAGTCTTTAACCACTTTGACCGCGATGCGCTCGCTGCAGGTGAGGCGAAGCCTACTGAGCCTTCTGACAACTCCGTGCCATTCGCATCCAATGGCCAGGTAGTCACCGGCCAGTACCTGACCATCGTGGATCCAGAAACCCGCGCTGAGGTTGCAGATGCTGTGGTTGGTGAGCTGTGGACGCACGGCGACAACATGGCTGTGGGCTACCTGGGCCGTGAGGATGAAACCACCGCGACTTTCCGTAACACCCTGAGCGAGCGTCTGGCTGAAGGCAGCCGTGTTGAGGGCGCACCGGATGATGATAAGTGGATGGCCACCGGTGACTTGGGCACCATCATTGATGGTGAGCTCTACATCACCGGCCGTCTGAAGGACCTCATTGTGATTGCGGGCCGTAACCACTACCCACAGGATATTGAGGGCACCATTCAGGAAGCTTCCGATCACGTCCGTCCGGACTCGATCGCGGCATTCTCCATTGAAGGCGAGAACACCGAGCAGCTCATTGTTTTGGTGGAACGCGCCGATAGCGCTGATGCATCCGGTGATGCGGAAGCAACCGAAGTTATCCGCACCGCTGTCAGCAAGAACCACGGAATTGTGCCGGATGACATCAAGTGGATGGAACCACGTGAAATCAACCGCACGTCTTCTGGCAAGATTGCCCGCCGAGTAGCGAAGAAGAACTACCTGGCTTAAATCAGGTGCCCTAATGGAAATCTCCTGCGCCCGGTCCAGCTGAATTTAGAGCTAGGCCGGGCGTTGTGATTTTCAAAAACTACCCCCAATGATGTGTACTAGGGGTATGTAACGTTTCGCCGGGTGCGTCGCGATAAGACTATGTAACCGGTTTTCTGAGTGAATTAGTGAATTTGTAAATTAGTAAGGCATTATCCTTTATGACCGTTGAAGAACTCCAAGGCTGGATCCGCGCTTGGGTGGCTGATGTAACTGGCCTGCCAGAAGAAGAGATCGTAGATACCAAACCTCTGGAGAATTTTGGGCTCTCCTCACGTGATGCCGTGGTGCTCTCCGGAGAGTTAGAAAACCTCCTCGGTCAGCAGCTGGATGCGACCGTAGCTTATGAGTATCCGACGATTGCCCAATTAGCTGATCGTCTCATCAACGGGCCGAAAGAAACTCCTACGCATGCGCAGCACAAACGTAAGTCCGTGAAGACCACTTCAGGTACTGGTGCGCATGATATTGCGATCATTGGTGTCTCAGGACGCTTCCCAGGCGCTAAGAACGTGGAAGAGTTTTGGTCCATGTTGAGCGAGGGCCGCGCTGGTACTGGTGACCTGCCCATTGGCCGTTGGTCGGAATACAATAGCGACCAGGTCATGCGCACGAAGATGGACACTCAGAATCTTCAGGGCGGCTACTTTGAAGACATCTCTCATTTCGATCCTGAATTCTTCGGTCTCTCACCACTTGAAGCGACCAATATGGATCCGCAGCAGCGCATCATCCTGGAATTGGTCTGGGAAGCTCTCGAAGATGCGAACCTGCCTGCCAATGAATTGCGCGGCACCACAACCGGCGTATACATGGGCTCGACCAATAATGACTACGGCATGCTGATTGCCGCTGACCCAGCCGAAGCACACCCTTATGCGCTCACTGGTTCTTCTTCCTCGATCATCCCTAACCGCGTGTCCTATGCCCTGGACCTGCGCGGTCCTTCCGTCAACGTGGACACCGCATGTTCTTCTTCCCTGGTGGCTATCCACCAGGCTGTGCGTGGTCTCCGCGATGGCGACGCCGATGTTGCGCTCGCTGGCGGCGTGAACGTTCAGGCCTCCCCATTCATCACCACGTCATTCGGTGAGCTGGGCGTGATTTCCCCAACTGGCGGTATCCGCGCATTCTCCGATGACGCTGATGGTTTCGTCCGCGCTGACGCAGCCGGCGTGATTGTGCTGAAGCGTCTGGAAGATGCTGAAGCCGATGGCGACAATATCCTCGGCGTGATCAAGGGCTCCGCGGTGAACTCCGATGGTCACTCCAATGGTCTGACCGCACCTAACCCAGATGCACAGGTGGATGTTCTAGAGCGTGCCTATGAGGATGCTGACGTAGACCCACAGTCCGTGGACTACATTGAAGCGCACGGCACCGGCACCATCTTGGGTGACCCAATTGAAGCCACCGCTTTGGGCAAGGTTGTTGGCGTGGGCCGCGAGTTGGCTCAGCCGGCATTGCTCGGTTCCGCTAAGTCCAATATTGGCCACTCGGAATCCGCAGCGGGCATTGTCGGCATGATCAAGGTCATCGAAGGCATGCGCCACGGCATTATCCCGCCGTCCATTAACTTCACCGAACCAAACCGCTACATCGACTTCGATGCCGAGCACCTCGAAGTAGTCGAAGACCCACGTGAGTGGCCGGAATATTCCGGTGCCAAGGTCGCTGGCGTCTCTGGTTTCGGTTTCGGCGGTACCAACGCGCACGTCGTGGTCACCGAATACGTTCCGGCAGCCGATAAAGAATCCGCTGCCTTAACAGCCGCACCACAACTGTCCGTCGAGGCACGCGAGGTGCCTGCTGAAGAAGAAGGCGCGGAACCAACCACTGTTGAAGCCACCGTGGCATTGCCAGTTTCTGGTCTTTTGCCTTCGCGTCGTCGTACCGCTGCCGCTAACCTGGCTGACTTCATTGAGGAAAAGCAGCTGGATAATAACGGCATGCTGGAGCTCGCGCGTTCTTTGGCGGGACGTAATCACGGACGCAGCCGCGCTGTTGTCACCGCTAATACCGCGGCTGATGCGATTAAGCGTCTGCGTCAGGTCGCTGAAGGCAAGGTGTCTTTGGGCATTGCTGCTGCCGATGCCCCAGCCGCACGCGGCCCAGTCTTCGTCTACTCTGGTTTTGGTTCCCAGCACCGCAAGATGGCCAAGGATTTGATGGCCGTCTCCTCAGTCTTCGCTGATCGTCTGGCGGAGCTGAATGAGACCATCGACTTTGAAGCCGGCTGGTCTTTACTGGAGCTCATCGAAGATGATGCACAAACCTATAACACCGAAACCGCACAGGTAGCTATCACTGCAATTCAGATTGCTTTGACTGATCTTCTCGCATACTTCGGCGTGCGCCCAGCGGGTGTTATCGGTATGTCCATGGGTGAAATCGCAGCTGCCTATGCCGCCGGCGGCCTGGAAGCCAAGGATGCACTGCTCATTGCTAGCCACCGTGCGCGTTTGATGGGCGAGGGTGAAGCTTCCCTGACTCCAGAAAACCAGGGCGCGATGGCAGTGGTGGAAATGACTGCCGCTGAAATTGATGCCTTGGATAATGACGTAGAACCAGCGGTGTATGCGGGCCCAGGCATGACCACTGTGGGTGGTCCACGCCAGCAGGTTTTGGACCTGGTGGAAAAGCTGGAGGGCGAAGGCAAATTTGCCCGCGCACTCAACGTGAAGGGCGCGGGGCATACCTCCGCTGTGGAGCCTTTCTTGGGCGAGCTCGCTGCCGAAATCGCCGGCATCGAAGCGCACCCGATCCACACCACGGTATTTAGCTCCGTTGACCGTGCGACCGTCTACCAACCTGGTCAGACCGTCCACACGGATGAGTACTGGATCCGCATGACCCGTCAGGCCGTGTACTTCCAAGATGCCACTGAGCAGGCATTGGCTGCGGGCCATAACCAGTTGGTGGAAATCTCACCAAACCCGGTTGCGCTCATGGGCATGATGAACACGGCGTTTAGCGTGGGCAAGGCGGATGCACAGCTGCTGATTTCGCTCAAGCGCAAGGTCGATCCTTCAGAGTCCCTGCTGGATCTGCTGGCGAAGCTCTATGTCACCGGCACCCCGGTTAATTTCCGCAATGTTTTTGGCGCCGGCGATCATTCGGTCAAGGCTCCGCACACCGAATTCAAGAAGCAGCGCTTCTGGACTTCAGCGCGGCCTTCTTCAGGTGTCTCTGGTCTCCCAGGCACTCGCGTGAACTTGCCGGATGGCAAGATTGCGTTTGGTACTAATGCTGACCAAGCGCCATCCGCGCTAGCTATCCTCGAATCTGCTGCCGCGGCAGTGGATTCCCGCGCGCAGGTGGTTGCCAGCGAAGAGCACGCCGTGCTGCCTGCAGAAGGCGAAGTCACCACCGTTGTTGACCGCAACCTGGGTGGATTGTCCATTGCTGTTTACACCGTCGTCGGTGGATTGACGCAGATGGTCGCCGAAGGTTTCGCCTCTACTCTCAACTTGGGCGGCGCACCCACCCCAATCCAGGGCGTATCCGCTCTACAAGAGAATGAGGATCTGCCAGCAGACTTTGCGAACTCCGATATTGAGGCGGTGCGCTGGGACCCTGCGACGGAAACCGTGGAAGAGCGCCTGGCTACCATCGTGTCGGAATCCATGGGCTATGACGTTACGGACCTCCCACGTGAGCTGCCGCTGATTGACTTGGGCCTGGATTCGCTCATGGGCATGCGCATCAAGAACCGTGTGGAAAATGACTTCCAGATTCCGCAACTGCAGGTTCAGGCTTTGCGTGATGCATCGCTTGCCGATGTCATCGTCATGGTCGAAGAAGCCGTCGCCCAGGGCACTACCGAGACGTCAGGTACCCCAGACCTCTCGTCAGATGCCGGAGATGCTGGAGCGGAAGAAACCACGTCTGAAACTGGTGCTGGCTTAGAAGAAGCCGCTGAAGCAATGGGCGAGCTGGATCAAACGGATCTGGATGCGGCGACCTCGGATGTTCAGCCTGCGACTTCTAAGGCATCTGGCGTAGGTGTGGCACCACGTGATGCATCGGAACGCATGGTCTTTGCTACCTGGGCAACCTTTACTGGCGCTGCTGCTGGCGGTATCACGAGCGAGCTGCCAAAGATTACGCAAGAGCAGGCAGAAAAGATTGCTGAGCGCCTCACCGAGCGCGCTGCGGTGGAAATCACCGCCCAGCAGGTCCAGGATGCTGAAACCCTAGAGCCATTGTCCGATCGCGTGCGCGAGGGCCTGGAATCTGAGGTTGAAGGCAATATTCGTGTTCTGCGCGAAGCTGATGGCCCAGCGGTCTTCATGTTCCACCCAGCTGGTGGCACCACCGTGGTCTATCAGCCACTGATGCGTCGCCTGCCGGAGGATGTTGCCGTGTATGGCGTTGAGCGCCTGGAAGGCACCCTGGAAGAGCGCGCAGCAGCGTACCTAGAGGACATCGTCAAATATGCCCGTGACCGCAAGGTGATTCTCGGCGGCTGGTCCTTCGGTGGCGCTTTGGCCTTCGAGGTTGCCCTGCAACTGGAGAAGAAGCACCCAGAGACAGAGGTTGCCTACATTTCGTTGCTGGATACCACCCAGCCTTCGGATCCAGCACCGGATACCTTGGAAGAAACCAAGGCCCGCTGGGAGCGTTACGCGGCTTTCGCTAAGAATACCTATGGCCTGGACTTCCCGGTGCCGTATGAGCTGCTAGAAACCGCCGGCGAACCAGCAGTGATGGCGATGCTTGAGCAGGTACTTGCCACCACTGATGCCTCCGAGCACGGACTGGCAGCAGGTGTCTTGGAACATCAGCGCGCATCCTTTGTGGATAACCAGATTCTGTCGAGCATTGACTTCATCCGCTGGGTTGAAGTGAAGGCTCCAGTGCTGCTCTTCCGTTCTGAGCGCATGCATGATGGTGCGATTGAGCTGGAACCACGTTATGCACACATTGACCCAGATGGTGGCTGGGGCGCTATCGTAGAAGACCTAGAAATTGTGCAATTGCCTGGTGATCACCTCGCCGTTCCTGATGAACCTGTCATCGGAATCGTGGCTAAGCACATGAATAAGTGGATGGAGGAGAAGATTCGTGGCAACGGCAGCTAATCAGCCGACTACAACCGCGGAGAAGATTGCTGACCTCTACGCCCGCCTTGAGCAGGCGCAGGACCCAGGTAGTGAGCGTTCCCGCGCCCGCCGTGATGAGGCTGGCCACACCACTCCGCGTCAGCGCATTAACGCATTGCTTGATAATGGCTCCTTTGTCGAAGTTGGCGCCCTAGGTAAGACCCCGAATGACCCGGACGCTATCTATTCTGATGGTGTGGTGACCGGCTACGGCCGTATCGCTGGTCGTCCTGTCTGCATCTATGCCCACGATAAGACGGTCTACGGCGGTTCAGTCGGCGTGACGTTCGGCCAGAAGGTCGTCCAGGTCATGGACATGGCCATCAAGATTGGTTGCCCAGTCATCGGTATTCAGGATTCCGGCGGTGCTCGCATTCAGGATGCGGTGACGTCTCTGGCGATGTACTCGGAGATTTCACGCCGTCAGATGCCGCTATCGGGCCGCTCCCCGCAGATTTCCATCATGCTGGGTAAGTCCGCTGGTGGTGCTGTTTATGCACCTGTCACCACCGACTTCGTTGTGGCTGTTGATGGCCAGGCCGAAATGTATGTTACCGGCCCCAAGGTCATCCGTGAGGTCACCGGTGAGGATATTTCCTCCGCTGAGCTCGGCGGCGCACGCCAACAGGAACTTAACGGTAACGTTTCTGCGGTTGTGGACTCGGAGGAAGAAGCTTTTGACTTCGTCCGCGACCTGCTGGACCACCTGCCATCGACTTGCTTTGATGAAGCTCCAGAATTCGCCGCGCCGAGTGATGATGAGCTGCGCGAAGACATCGACTTGGATTCTTTCATGCCGGATGACACCAATGCCGGCTACGACATGATCGAGCTCCTGGAAAACCTCGGCGATGACGATGAACTCATTGAGATTCAACCGAATTTCGCGCCGAACATGATTACCGCTTTCGGTCGTATTGATGGCAAGGCTGTTGGCTTTGTGGCTAATAACCCGATGCACCTCGCGGGCTGTATTGATGCCGATGCCGCTGATAAAGGCGCGCGCTTTATCCAGATCTGCGATGCTTACAACATCCCGCTGATTTTCGTCGTGGATACCCCGGGCTACATGCCAGGTGTGGAACAGGAGAAGGCTGGTCTGATTCACCGCGGTGCGAAGTTTGCTTTCGCAGTAGTGCAGGCAACCGTACCTAAGGTTTCGCTCGTCGTCCGCAAGGCATTCGGTGGTGCTTATGCCGTGATGGGTTCGAAGAACCTCTCTGGTGACATTAACCTGGCATGGCCGACCGCGCAGATTGCCGTAATGGGTTCTGCCGCAGCAGTAGTCATGATTGCTGGCAAACAGCTCGATGCCGCTGAGACCCCTGAGCAGCGCGAGATGACTAAGAAGATGTTCATGGACTTCTACGATGAGAACATGACCTCGCCTTATGTCGCAGCAGAGCGCGGTTTCTTGGACGTCATGGTTCGTCCAAGTGAGTCCCGTTTAGCCCTGCGCCAAGCATTGCGTCAGCTTGAAACCAAGAATGTTTCTGACTTGCCGAAGAAGCACCCGATTGCGCCAATGTAAATTCGGTGTTAACTAAATACTTGTCTAGGCCGATATACTAAAGGTCAGATGCTCAACAAAATAGTTTAGGAGCCACGATTATGCTATCCAGCGCCGTAGATATTCTCGGAGAACTGATCAGCTACACGGTCATTTTGATCAACGGAATCGCTGCGCAGTTCATGTAAGAACCGCGCAATCATGCGGGCTCGGTGGGAATCCCCACGGGGCCCGCATTTCTAGTTCAGACAGGTGGGGCTTCGATGATTCTGCTACTCGATAATCACGACTCTTATACTTTCAATCTTTATCAGCTCATTGCCGAGGTAGCAGGCGAGGAACCGCTTGTCATCCGAGCCGAACACAGCGAAGTTGAAAACCTCCCGCAGCGGGTAAGGGCTGGCGAATTTAGCCATGTGGTGATTTCGCCTGGGCCGGGAACCCCTGAGAATCCGCGTGATTTTGACGCTGCGCGCCGCATCATCGAAGCCGCACATTATGTGCCAGTGCTGGGGATTTGCTTGGGGCACCAAGGGCTAGCATTAAGCAACGGTGCCGGGATAAAAAGAGCGCCAGCAACGAAACACGGATTCATAAGCACTGTCCACCACACCGGATCGGATCTATTTGCTGGTATTCCGCAAGATTTCAAGGTGGTGCGCTACCACTCACTGTGCGTGGACGATATTGATACAACACGCGTCCAGCCGCAGGCGTGGTCCGAAGATGGCGTAGTTATGGCATTGAAAGTGGTGGGACGGCCACATTGGGGCGTGCAATTCCACCCAGAATCTATTTTGACTGAGCATGGCCAAACCTTGGTGGGAAACTTCCTTGGCCGAGAAAGCCAGCATCAGGATACAGTGGCAAACCCACAGACCGTGCACGGGAAATGGCAGCTTGAACACCGCGAAATGTCGGCACCCATTGACTGCGAGGCCACCTTTGCACGGTTAAAAGAGCAAGCAACAGACGCATTCTGGCTGGATTCCGCAACCGCAGACGAAGATGGAGATACCGGGGCAGGCCGGTATTCAATTCTAGGTACCAACGCGGGGTCTCAGGCTGCATCTATCCGATATGACATAACTGCCGGCAGAGTGCAGGTGGCCAGCAATGGTGAGGTCTTGAGCGTTGAGACTGATATTTTGTCCTATCTGCGGGAGATGCTTGCTGAGTCTCTTGCTACTCAAGACTTACCCGAGATTCCCTTTCGGGGTGGTTATGTCGGATTTTTGGGATATGAATGCAAAGCTTTAACGGTTGGCCCAGGAATACACAGTGCGACTATTCCCGATGCCTATTGGGTATTTCCGCAAGCGTTTGTGGTCGTTGATCATCGGCAAGCGATTGCGCACTTGTGCGTTGTTTGTGACGCAGCCGAAGGCCCGACGGCAGAGACTGCGCAGCTGATGGAATGGCTTGAGGAATCCTTAGTAGAAGTTGCACATGCGGGTAAAGCGAATCTGGCTGTGCACGCAACATCCGCCCTTCAGGGGACATGGCGGCTGTCGGCTGATGAGTACGTGGAGCGAATTGGGGAAATCGATAAGGCGCTGCGTCGTGGAGACAGCTATGAAGTGTGCTTGACCGATACCTATGAAACTCAGGCCGAAGTTGATGGCTGGGAGCTGTACCGGCAGCTGCGGCGCAATAATCCCGCACCTTATGCCGCCTACCTGAAACTGGGGGCATTCGGTGATGAACTGGAGATATTGTCCTCATCGCCCGAAAGATTTCTCAAAGTCGAAGAAGACGGCACCGTGTCGAGCAAACCCATTAAAGGCACGATTGCGCGCTCAGAAGATCCTGATGAAGACCAACGGCGCAGCTACTTTTTACAAACAGATCCAAAGACACGAGCAGAGAATCTGATGATCGTGGATCTACTGCGCAATGACCTCGGCCGGGTATGTGAAGTCGGGTCTGTGGAAGTTCCTGTGCTCATGGGAGTGGAGTCCTTTCAGACCGTGCATCAGCTGGTTAGTACAGTCCAGGGAACACTGCGGGAAGATGCGGATCTCATCGATTTGCTTCATGCCACCTTCCCAGGCGGCTCGATGACGGGCGCGCCTAAAGAACGTACGCTGAGCATTATTGATTCTTTAGAAGCGGGACCACGGGGAGTATATTCGGGCACCATCGGATATTTGGGACTAGACGGTGCAGCAGACTTAAATATCGTGATCCGCACAATTGTTAAAGCTGGCGATGACATCAGCGTGGGCGCTGGCGGGGCAATTGTTCTCGATTCTGTCGCTGCGGAAGAAAACGCGGAGAAAGAACTCAAAGCGGCAGCCCTTCTGCGTTCAATCGCTCAAATCTGGAGCACACAATCCACAGGCATGGAGACAGTCTCATGACCTTATTGATATGGGAAGATGACGAGTTTCGTTCGCTGCCATTGGTAGGGGACCACAGTGTGCTTGTGATCGATTCCTGGCGTCATTGCTACGGTAAGTCTTTCGGCCTCGGGCAACATGCTGCCCGATTCAATGCGTCGATTTCCTCACTTGGCGCTGCTTTAACTGAACAGCAACAGCACGATATGTGGCAATGGATAGATAATCATTTATCCAACTCTGACAACCGCCGTCTTGAGCTGTTTCCGCGGATTTCTCTTATCGAACTTCCCGGTGGGAGCATGCGCATCGGCTTCGAAGTCCGTCCAGCTCCCACAGTTAGAACCGCGACAACTTTGGCCTATGCTTCGGGCGAAGATCGCCGCGTAGCTCCTTTGCTCAAAGGCCCCGACCTAGCGTTATTTGCTGAACTCAAGGCCGGTCTCGAAGACGATGTTGATGACCTCATCATCAGCGATGCTGACGGTGCTTGTCTGGAAGCAACCACGGGTGCGTTGGCCCTATGGAAAGATGATGTCCTCGTATTATCTGACCGGATAGATAAGCAACTGCCCAGCGTGACCCTGTATCAAGTCTTCCACCGTGCCCGGGAGATCGGAATACAGATAAAATTCGCGCCCATCTTCCCAGCAGACTTCAACGCCGGTGCCGTGTGGTTTCTTAATGCTCTCCACGGCATCAGCCCGGTGACGCAGATTCATGTGGAGGGCACAGTCATAAACCCACCACGTCATCCCCGCGAGAGCGAATGGATTAACTGGTGGTGGGCACAGTTTGGCGCTGCTTCAGACGACTACGCTCACCCCGATTTATCCGCGTTTCTCTAAAGCAACGCCGACGTGGAGTTGATGAAGAATGATACCTATTAGCTCACAGCTGAGGAAGAGCCCGTATTTTCCAACTAGGCTGCGGCTTTTCGGCGGTTGATGAACTGCGTGGCGGCGCGGAAGCCAAAGAGCAGTACCGCGGACATGATGGTGGCAACCATGAGGAAGCTCCAGTGTGGTAGCGAGGAATTGACGATTGCCCAGAAGATCATGCCGAAGACAATCGCAGAGGCCCACACCACGAGCCCTTGAACCCAGATGTTCTGGGATTTAAAGAGCCACACCAAAATGGCCCAGCCGACGAGCGCGCCTAGTGCCCATGGCCAGAAGGCATCAAAGATGCCACCTAGGGTGACCGGCGGGTGCGCGAAGCGTGCCAGAATAGCGAAAATCGCAATCGCTACGATGTCGAGGATTACTTGCTTAGTCACATTCGTCATGAGTTTTCTTTCTTAGAATTTGGCAGTTGCAATGAAGAGACTTTGAGTCCCTTGCGTGCGTAATGCCAGAAGTAAACGACCCAGCCGATGGCGGTCATCAACGCGAACGATATCAAACGGTAAATCACAGCGGCACTTGTTGCATCCACAGCGGTCATACCGGTAGCAACCAGAGTTGCAATAATCGCGGCCTCCACTGTTCCCAGTCCCGCCGGGGTTACTTGCGCGGAACCGGCCAGCTTGGCAGTGATATAGGCGAGCGTAACGCCAGCGAGAGTGGTTTGATTCTCTGAGGCATCAATCCAGGGGATGAAGCCGCCAACGGCCCATACACAAGCCCACAGGGAGAGGAGATCGAAGAGGCGATGGCCCAGTGAAAGTGCTGAGACCGAAAGGAACTGGTAGCGCGATAAATGCACCTCGTTGAGATTGCGTACCTGCTCCACCAGGGCGGTGAGAACCTTTCCCTTGATGATCTTTTGACGATTCAGCCAGCGCTCAACCTTCTTGGGATTATTTGTCACCCAGAAGAGCCCAGCCAGCAAGAGGACCATAAGCACGAGGGAAGTAATGAGCGCACTCAATGGAATTGATGCGCGCATGAGCATCACGCCAAACAGCCCCATCAACACGAGCCAGATGGTGGATATGGCTGAAGAAACAACCAGGAACCAAGCGCATAGTGCGACAGTGGCGCCCCAGGCCCGCTGCACATGGAATGTCAGTAGCGCGGAGAAAGCCGGGCCTGCCGGCAGCGTGGTGGACCAGGCATTGGAGGCCAAAGAAATCGCTGTGGCTTCCTTCATATCCACCGGGACATCGCCGGCGCTAATCAACTGTTGCATCACGCCACTCATCGACACGATTGCCGCAAGCGAGGCGATTGCGACGAGGACGACCGCCAGCGGGTTCGCGTCGCGCAGCTGGCTGAAACCTTCTTGCAGAGAGTCTAGCTCATCGCGAAATACCCACAGCAAAACAATGAGTACCGCGAGCGATGCGCCCCACCGCAGCCAGCGCAGGCCTGTTTGCATAGTCATCTAGGAGTCATCATCCGATGAACGGTTCTTGCGTTCTTGTGCCAATCGCTTCATAAGCTCATCAAAAGGAACCAAAGACTCATCTTCGTCGATCGTGCGACCTGAACGTCCCGGTCCGGACTCATCCTCATCATCAAAGCCTTCACCATCGTTGTAGTCCGCCCACGTGGCTGCTTCCTCGTAGGACTCCCAGAACTCTTGGTCAGCGGCATCCTGCGCGGTGTCAGGGCCATTCTCAACGGTCTCAGCCGGTGCAGGCGTCTCCACGTTAGCTTCATCCGCATCAGCGCTATCAGCTCCAGCATCAACCGACAGAGCTTCTTCGGCTCCTACAGTCTTTTCCTTCGATGCAGGCTCGGATGCACCTTCAGACACGCCGTTTGCGGCACCAGCAGCGCCTGCCGTAGCGCCTGCACCAGCAACAGCGCCAGCCATGGCTGGTTCCTTTGCGAGCTCAGGTTCGCTGCCGTGGCCGAGTTTTTCATAAGCCTTGTGGATGAACTTCGGTGCCCACCAGTTATCTTCTCGCAGTAGGTGCATGACAGCTGGTACCAGCAGCATGCGGACGATGGTTGCATCAATGAATAGCGCGAAGATCATGCCGAAGGCGATGTACTTCATCATCACAATGTCAGAGAAACCGAATGCACCGGCAACCACAATCATGATGAGCGCTGCGGCGGTGATGATGCCGCCGGTGTGCGCTGTGCCGTAATTAATGGCCTCATCTGTTGATGCGCCTTGCTTGCGGGCCTCAACCATGCGCGAGACAAGGAAGACCTCATAGTCCGTAGACAGGCCGTAGATGATGGCGACAATCAGCACCAGGATTGGGGACATCAGTGGGCCAGGGGAGAAGTTCAGCAGACCGGAACCGACACCGGAGACGAACATTGCTGTCAGGATGCCCAACGTCGCACCGAGGGTCAGAAGGGTCATCAAGATTGCCTTGATTGGCAGCACCACGGATCCAAAGACCAGCGCCATCAGAATGAAGGTGGCTACCAGAATGTAGATGGCCATCCATGGCAACTTACCGAAGAGAGCGTCGAGCGACTCCACCTCCATTGCTGGAGTGCCGCCAACATAGAGGTTCACGCCCTCAGGCGCATCGAGGTCTTCGAGCTGGTGCACGATATCGGCATAGTCATCGCGGTCTTCGATACCAGCGGAGAGCACCGTTGTTCCATCGACCGTTGCAGACGAAGGTGCCATCGGTGAGGTCAGGCCGTCGAGCTCACGCACCTGCATGATGACATCGACCAGCTGCTCATTGGAAGCATTCTCCACCACGAGTTTGACTGGCTCGGTACGGAAGCTAGGGAATTCTTCATTGAACTTATCCTGCGCCACGCGGGTTTCTTGCGTCGGCGGTAGATAGGTTTCATTAATGCCGCCGAAGGAGACATTCACGAGTGGGATGGTCAGCGCGATGAGAAGGCCACAAATAGCGACTGTCATCAGCTTTGCGCGCTTCATAGCCCACTTCGGCATCTTGTACCACCAGGTGTCTTCAAGGCGCCGTGCGGTGCGCTTGGTGCGACGAATAGACCATTTATCAATGTTGTGGCCGAGCATGCCAAAGAGCGCAGGCAGCAGCGTGACAGACAGCAGCGCAGCGAGTGCGACCGCCGAGATAGAACCGTAGGCCACGGACTTAAGGAAAGCCTGCGGGAAGATAAAGAGTCCGGACAGTGCCACGGCCACCATGGCAGCGGAGAACACCACGGTTTGACCTGCGGTCGCGGTTGTAACAGCCACCGCGTCTTTGACTTCACGGCCTTTATCCAGCTCCTCACGGAAGCGGGAGACCATAAAGAGGCCATAGTCAATAGCCAAACCCAAGCCCAGTAGCGTGACTACTGCTTGTGCGAATACGTTGACCTGCAGGAAGCTTGCCAGGATGGCCAAAATGCCGATGGAGCCCAGGATGGATAGGCCACCTACGACCAGCGGCATGAAGGCCGCAACGACAGAGCCGAAGACAACGAGCAGGAGCAAGCCGACGAGCGGCAAGGCTGCGCGTTCAGCACGTGAAATGTCATCGGCCATGCCCGAATCCAGTGCATCCGCGACAGCCGTTGCACCAGCGATCTGAACATCGAGCTCAGTATCAGTCAGCGCATCCTGGATGGTGCGGAAGTCTTTCAGCGTTTGCTCATCATCGCCCGCCAGGCCAATCGCGATGAAGGCGACATTGCCTTCCTCATTGAGCATGTTCGGGTTCTGGGTATCAAAGTAGCTAGTGACCTGCGCGATTTGATCAGGGAACTGCTCCTGTAGGTCCTGTGTATATGCGCGGCCCTCCTCAAGATTTTCTTGAGGGTTATTGACCATGACAATGACATCGCCGGAGTTATCGCGGCCAAAGACTTCATGCTCGATCTGCGCTGCGCTGGTGGATTCCGCATTCGGATCCTCCCAGCCTTCTTGGCTCATGCGGTCACCAAGTTTGGTGCCGAAGGCCAGGAAGAGGAAAAGAATTAAGCCAACGAGCACAAAGGGAATGATCTTGCGGTAGGCGTAGGAAAACCGGCCCCATTTCAAAAACACGAGTTAATTCTCCTAGTGCTCTAATAACGCGGACAAAGAACGGAAAGGCTGCAGCCAAGCGCCTTCTGGCGGAAGTGCATCCAAGCTGACGCGGGGGAGTGGGTCCCTAAAGACCCCAGGGATATCCTCCAGGTCCACAAACTCTAGAGAGCTGGAACCAATTGCCCAGGATACGTGCTCATGGAAACCCAGCACCGTGACCGGAATTCCTTCGCCGGCGAGTTCCTCGAGGAGGGGCTGGAAATTCTGCCCATCAGCAGAGGCCACCACTAAGCCCGCTAAGTCATCACGGTTGTTGAGGATGTATTCGACCATGTCTGGGTCGACATCAGAATCCTCATCCACTTTGGGCTTGGCAAAGACGGAGAAACCAACGTTGCGGATGGCCTCCACCCACGGGCGAATGACATCGGCGCCGCCAGGGGTGACGTTGGTAAACACCGAAGCATGAGCTTCCGCGCCAAGATCCATGGCGTTGAGTACAACCCAACGGCCGATGGCATCAAAGCGCGGGCGATATGCGGCGGTGGGTCGACCGCCCAAGATGGCGCCCAAACCCATATCCATGTTGGGCGCGTCCCATATGAGTGCGTACTTGCTGCTCATTATTTCTTTTCCCACAGGTACTCGGTGATGATGTGGTCTTTATCCAGACCTTTGCCCTCGAACTTGGTGATGACCTGTCGGTCGACCAACTGTGGGCACTCGTCCCACGGGAATCCCTTGTAATCCAAGGTTGGCTCAACCTCAACGAGTTCATTGATCCATTCGGCGTAGTCCGCGTGGTCAGTGGCCACGTGTAGGACGCCGCCTTTCTTCAAACGTGATGCGAAGAGATTCAGTGTGCCCGATTGGATGATGCGGCGCTTATTGTGGCGTGCCTTTGGCCAAGGGTCGGGGAAGAACACCCGGATGCCATCCAAGGATTCAGGTTCAAACATGCGAACCATGACCTCAACGCCATCGCCGCGCACCATGCGAATATTGCTCAGATCATTGCGAATTGCCTGGCCCATGAGCTTCGCCAGACCCGGCTTGTAGAGTTCGACCGCGATGATATTGGTATCGGCCTCCAAAGGTGCCATTGCTGCGGTAGAGGTTCCGGTACCAGAACCGATTTCCACGATGGTCTTGTGGCCTTCCCGGCCAAACCAGGCGTCAACATCAATGAGGGAATCGGAAAGCTCTTTGCCCAACCGTGGCCAATGTTCATTGAACATGGCGTCCTGATTATCAGTCAGGGTGCCACGGCGGAACGTGACGTTGCCCAAGCGTGGGTAGTCCAGGTCATTATTGAATACGGAATTGAAATCAGTTTGTGGCGGTCGGCCAGAATTATTATTCATAAGATTTTTCTTTTAAGTATTAGAGAAACAATGAGAGCAATCGGTGTGACAAAAGTTTATTACTGTTATCCCTACTATTGTCCATGCACAGTGCTATATAGGCAAAGATTGACGCGGGAAAGTGCACAAGAACACGGGTAGAGAAACCAGCGGATATAACCAGTTTTGGCCCGGGGGTGACGTTAGGGAAATGGTTTCGCGCTAAAGATTTCTAAGTCCTCCCCCGTTAAGGGGTGCTAAAACCAAACGCTATATGTGGTTTACGCCCCTTTCGCGCTGCAAATCTTGTGGTAGGTTCGGTGGATATAACCACCGGGGTGTAAAACCAATCAAATTTCTTCTCTTTGACAGTTAGGCTGGTGGCTGAGACTAACTCAGAGAAGATCCTTCCCAATTTATCGCAGGAGATTTAGTAGATGACCGCCGTGATTCAAGGCCTAGTTGGTGAAGCACCAACAAAGAATGAAGAGCTCATTAACTGGATTAATGAAAACGTGGAGCTTTTTCAGCCAGAGAATGTGGTCTTTATCGACGGCTCTCAGGAAGAGGCAGACCGCCTCGCTTCTGAGCTGGTGGAAAAGGGCACCCTGATCAAGCTCAACGAAGAGAAGCGTCCTAATTCTTACTTGGCGCGTTCTAACCCTTCGGATGTTGCGCGTGTAGAGTCCCGCACCTTCATCTGCGCAGAGAACCAAGAAGATGCTGGCCCTACCAATAACTGGGTTCCGCCAGAGGCAATGAAGGAAGAAATGATGGAGGAGTTTTCCGGCTCCATGCGTGGTCGCACCATGTACGTCGTTCCTTTCTGCATGGGCCCAATCAATGACCCGGACCCAAAGCTGGGCGTTCAGCTGACTGACTCCGCATACGTAGTTTTGTCCATGCGTGTCATGACCCGCATGGGTCAGGAAGCACTGGACAAGATTGGTGAGCACGGCAACTTCGTGCACGCGCTGCACTCTGTTGGTGCACCACTGGAGCCAGGCCAGGAAGATGTTGCATGGCCTTGCAATGACACCAAGTACATCACGCATTTCCCTGATACCAAGGAAATCTGGTCCTACGGTTCTGGCTACGGCGGAAACGCCATCTTGGCTAAGAAGTGCTACGCGCTGCGTATTGCTTCCGTTATGGCGAAGGAAGAGGGCTGGATGGCTGAGCACATGCTCATCCTGAAGCTGATCTCCCCAGAGGGTAAGGCGTACCACATCGCTGGTGCTTTCCCATCTGCATGTGGCAAGACCAACCTGGCCATGATTACCCCAACCCTGGAAGGCTGGAGCGCAGAGGTTGTCGGCGATGACATCGCATGGCTGCACCTGCGCGAAGATGGCCTTTACGCTGTTAACCCAGAAAATGGCTTCTTCGGTGTTGCACCAGGCACCAACTACGCATCCAACCCAATTGCGATGCAGACCATGGAGCCAGGCAACACCATCTTCACCAACGTTGCGTTGACCGATGACGGCGACGTCTGGTGGGAGGGCATGGACGGCGATGCTCCAGAGCACCTCATCGACTGGCTCGGCGAGGACTGGACTCCACACTCCGCGACCCCTGCGGCGCACCCAAACTCCCGCTACTGCGTCCCAATCTCCCAGTGCCCAACTGCGGCACCAGAGTTTGATGACTGGAAGGGCGTCAAGCTGGACGCGATCTTGTTCGGCGGCCGCCGCGCAAGCACCGTCCCACTGGCAACCGAGTCCTTCGACTGGGAGCACGGCACCATGATTGGTTCCCTGCTGGCTTCTGGCCAGACCGCAGCATCTGCTGAGGCTAACGTCGGTTCTCTGCGTCATGACCCAATGGCAATGCTGCCATTCATCGGCTACAACGCTGGTGACTACCTGCAGCACTGGATTGACATGGGCAACAAGGGCGGCGAGAAGATGCCAAAGATCTTCCTCGTTAACTGGTTCCGTCGTGGTGACGATGGCCGCTTCCTGTGGCCTGGCTTCGGTGAGAACTCGCGTGTTCTCAAGTGGGTTATTGACCGCGTTGAGGGCAAGGTTGGCGCTGAGGAGACCGTTATCGGTAATACCGCACGCGCTGAGGACCTGGACCTGACCGGCCTGGACACTCCACTGGACGACATCAAGGATGCACTTGCTGTGGATCCAGCAGAGTGGGGAGCAGACCTGGAGGACAACCTCGAGTACCTGCGCTTCCTCGGCCCACGCGTGCCACAAGAAGTACACAACCAGCTTGATGCTCTCCAGGACCGCATCGAAGCTATCCAGTAATTCTTCGCTTTAAGAGCCCATCAGCGGAACCTAGCTGGTGGGCTTTTTCAGCACCAGCACCAGGTTCGATGTGAAAAACTCCCGCAGCATGGGTACTTTCACAATCCACCAGGCCCAGGATGGGTGATAGCGCGGAAAGGCCTGTACCAGGGCTCTCTCGCGGGCATAAGCTAGCCCCTCTTTCGCGGAGACATTAAACAGTGACTTTCCAAAAACATTCTTTGGCGGATGCCCATGTTTCTTTTCGTATCTGCGGCGAGCGAAATCTCCGCCAATGTAGTGTTGCCACAGCCCGGTTTCATGCCCACCAAAAGGACCCAACCACACGGTATAGCTGACCACGGCAATGCCGCCGGGTTTAGAGACACGCAGCATTTCATCGGCCATCGCCCAGGGGCGATCGATGTGTTCGGCAACGTTCGATGAATAGACCACGTCAAAGGTGTCATCGGCAAATGGCAGAGCGGTGCCATCACCACGCACAGCATTGGCCACGGCGATACCGGCAGCGGACATTTCACCTACATCGGGCTCGACGCCGAAGTACTGCGCGCCGCGGTTGTTGAAAGCATCAGCGAAATATCCTGGCCCGCCGCCGACATCTAAAACCCTGCTGCCAGAAAGAGTTAAGCTGCAGTCACGGCACAGGGAATCGATGAGCACTGCTGTGTCTTTTGCTAGCCCGCCATAGAAGATATCTGGTCGGGACTGCTCAAAACGAAAAGAGCGGAGTAGCTGCCAGGCACGCGAAAAGGTTGCCATTGCCCGAGTGTGTTTTAAGGACTTCGCCCCTTTAACGCTAGGCTTAGTACCCACCATGAAGATCCTCCTATTGTGCTGGCGCGACTCCACTCACCCCCAAGGCGGCGGTTCAGAACGCTACCTCGAGCGCGTCGGGGAGTATCTGGTTTCCCGCGGCCACGAGGTGGTTTTTCGCACCTCACGGCATATGAATGCCGCACGCTCAGAGGTACGCAATGGTATTCGCTACTCCCGCGGTGGTGCGAAATATAGCGTATATCCTAAAGCGCTTGCGGCGATTGTGGCTGGCCGTTTCGGGCTGGGCCCTTTACGTGGATTCGACGCGGTGGTTGATACCCAAAATGGCATCCCATTTTTTGCACGTGTGGTCGCAGGCAAGCCCACGGTACTGCTCACGCACCATTGTCACCGTGAAGTGTGGCCGGTGGCCGGACGCATTATTGGCCCTTTGGGCTGGTTTCTGGAATCCAAGGTCGCGCCGCGGGTGTACCGCAATTCACCGACCGTGACGGTCTCAGAAGCATCCCGCGCTGACTTGGCGGAGCTGGGTGTGCATGGTGCGCAGATTATAGAGAATGGTGTGGATCCTATTCCGGAGCCGGTGCCGATCATCGCGCGCGAATCACCCATCCACCTGGTCACGCTGTCGCGCCTGGTGCCTTATAAGCAGATTGAGCATGCCATTGACACGGTTGCGTTGCTTGCCGATACCACCCTGGATGTCATCGGTACTGGCTGGTGGGAGTCCGAGCTGCATGCCTATGCGCAAAGCCGCGGCGTGGGGGAGAAGGTCATTTTCCACGGCCAGGTCACAGAAGACTATAAGCATGCCCTGTTAGCGCGTGCTGATATTCACTTGATGCCCTCGCGCAAAGAAGGATGGGGTCTGGCTGTTATGGAAGCAGCGCAACATGGAGTGCCCACCATCGGCTATTCTTTCGGGCTCCGCGATAGCGTCATCAACGGCCACACTGGCATCTTGGTTGATGATGAAAAGGCATTCTATGAAGCAACACATGAGCTCATTGAGGATGTGCCCAAGCGTGCGCGTTTAGGTGAGGCGGCGCGTGAATTCGCGCTTAACTATTCATGGGATTCAACCGGCGCCCGTTTTGAACAATTGCTAATGCAGCTAACGCAGCAATAATCGGCCCCAGCATCCACGCACTGGTCAAAATCCACGGGGGACTATAGGCCGGGGCGTTGGTTTCGGCGATGATTTCTTCATCTTCCACGATCACTCCAACACCGAGTTCCTCCAAGACTTTGAGGTCCTTGTCCTCCCACGCAGTCATCGCGGCCACCCAGCGCCTACTTGGCAGGTCAATGACCTCACCATCAACGGTCAACGATCCGGATTCCACCTTGTTTAGAGTCTTGGAATAAGGGTCAATGACGGGGCTGTCTTCGATATCCACGAGGGTATCGCGGTCAATAAATAAAACATCACGCCCTGCTGCATCCGCGACAAGCTTTTCATCCACTAGCTCGCCTGTATGGCCCTTGAGAACTGCGAGGGAGGAGGACGCATCCGGGGTTTGGAGAATCACGCAGCCCAGCGCAATCGCTGCGGGCACCGTCCGGTCAATATTGCCCAGGCCAGCGACATAAAACGGGATGGCAAGCATGAGGAGTTTTTGGCTATCGCGCATGAGCCCCGCGCCGGGGAGGTAGTCCAATGCCCATGCCATCCCGGAAGGCCACAGCCATGCAGCTGTAGTCAGACCGATGCCGATGAGCGCGAGCACCGCCAGCCTCTTGGGTACAAACCGTGCGCCGAGTAATACGCAGGCAATGATGCCAAAGCCGAAGAGCGCGAATCCTAAGTGCCGCGATTCAGGCACGGCGTCGGCATTCCAGATGCCACCCAAGCCGAGTATCGCTCCGAAGGTTCCCACTGCTTCTTCGGCGCGTGGGGCAAAAGCCTCGGCTGCGGCTTGAGCATTCATCTCTTGCGCGCCGGTAAACGTGGCGATGATGCCTGGGATAGCCCACGGCAACATATAAAACACGCCCAGCCCCAGCGTGATGAGTCGGTGTGTGCGAAAACAGACCAACGCCACGATCAAGCCGATGATCGCACCGGTAGGCGTCAGCGAGGTGAGAAAAAGCAGCAGCCACACTATCAGTGCCTGCCCCGCCAGCCCAGTCGCGGCAATGAGCGGCAAAAGCCATGCGGCAATCACCAAAGACCAATGTCCCTGCAGAAGCCTTTCAATGATGAATGGATTACATACTGCCAACCCAATCGCGGCCAGCGCGGGCAAAAGCTCGCGGTTCGATAGCCGCCACGCACCATAGGCAGCGCTCGCAGCTGAAAGCACCATCATCGCTTTGACCACGATGGTCGCCGGCAGCACCATTCCGATGATGGCGAGGAACCCGTCCTGTGGCGCATTGCGCGCAAACAGATCACCGCCGCCGAAATTGGCCGAGGTCAACCCAGGCGAATCGAGCACCAACATGTCCCGCCAAGCCAACTGGCCGGGGAAAAGAAAAGGCCACACTATGCCCAAAACAACTGCCGCCGAAAATACAACGCAGATGATCTTGGCGCGCATCGCGTTGGAGAGCCCCGCGTGAGTGTTCCTCGCATCGACGGTCCCCGCGTCAGTGTGCATCGCGTTAGAGCTTTCGGGATTAGCTCGCACGCTGCCTACTAAAACGCCACGCGCACAGCAGCAATAGGATGCCGCCGAAGATTGCTAGTGCCCACCCGATGACCGCAGCCACGCGAATGGCCATGACAGTATTCTGGACCTTATCCATTGCGCGCTGCGTGGATTCCTCATCCCAGGAGTATTCAGCAGCAAAAAGCGTGCGCATCTCACTGGGCTCACCTGCAGGAGACTGCGCCAGATACACCTGTATGTCCTCATGGGTATTGAGCACCCGGCCGGTGGTTGGTTCGACCCAGATGGTGCGCTTGAAGTCATAATAAGGTTTGAGATTTACGTCCTGGTTTTCGTCCAAGTCATAACGCGCCAGTTCGGCATCTGAGTAGACCTCACCCGCGCGTGCCGGGAAGAGCTGATCATCAAAGAGGGAGGAGACATTGACCCCCGTGCGTTCCTGGTGGAAGGAATACGTTGGAATGCCATCGATTTCTTCATCCGTGAGGTAATCAATTGGTTCGGCACGCTGCATCAAGGAATCGAAATAGGGATAGGAACGCTGCTCAGTTTGAGATGGGAAGAAGTAGTTGATGCCCTCAATCTCACTGGTTTGAGTGGCACCGCGGATCGAGAATTCCTGCGTAGCATCTATGCCTGCCATCGGATATGTTGATTCGCGGTTGAGCACCGAGTGCTGATCAATTGTGGCTGCTACCTCGTCATCGAGCAGTACTTCAATCTGGCTGGTGGCCTCTGCCGCCGCATCATCTTCCTGCACTTTTGCCGTGGTGGAGTGCCGGCGAATTTCTAACTCGCGGGATTCCAATTCTTCATCTAAAGAATCCCGAACCTGTGCGGTGGTGGGTCCCATGGTTACTGAGACGTCCTCATTGAACGAGAGCGGGCGGGTACGCTGCGTGATGAGCGCCGGAGCAACCGCACCAGCAATCAAGCACACCAGTGCAATGATCGCGGTGAGTTTCAGGGAAGATTGAGTACGCAGCATTTAATATAAGGTATCCATTTTCAAGCCAGGTGGTGATAACGATTAGTACTTTACCGCAGCATCTTCCTGCCCTAGACGGCATCCGCGCTGTGGCTGCATTAGGCGTTGTTGTCACCCACGTGTCTTTTCAGACCGGCACCGGCTGGGCTTTTGCCGAACGCTTCGATTACTTCGTTGCTGTCTTCTTCGCTCTTTCCGCCTTCGTCCTATGGCGTCGTCCGCTGCATCCGCAGTATTACCGTAACCGCACCGCGCGCATTGCGCCTGCATATCTGGTCTGCGTCATCGCGGTCATCCTGCTATTTCCGGAAGCCCGTTCCATGGACGTGGCTCAGATTCTTACTAACCTCACGGCCACGCAGATCTACATCGCTGATGGCCTTGCGCCCGGATTAACGCATCTGTGGTCACTGTGCGTGGAAATCGCGTTCTATATTGCGCTACCGCTGATTACCTTGGCGTGCCGGAGCCTGAACCGCCCCCAGCGGATCGCCGCCATTCTGTCCGCCGCCGTGGTGTCTTTCGCCTGGCCATGGCTGCCTTTTGTAGCGAATTTCGATGGCGAAGGAATCAACTTCCAGATTTGGCCGCCCTCCTATATTTCTTGGTTTGCCGTGGGGATGCTCGCCGCCGAAGTCGAAGGCCGCGTGTTCTTAAAAAACTATTGGCGCCCCATCGGCTGGGTGCTCGCGATAGTCATCATGTGGGTGGCCTCTCGCGAATGGTTCGGACCCCAAGGCCTAACCCATCCTGAGCCCGATGAGTTCAACCGCCGCATCCTGGCGGGCGCAGCTTTTGCCGCATGCATCGTGCTGCCCTATGCCCTGGGCGGGCCCTCGCGTGTGTTGGAAAGCCCCGCGGGGCAATTCCTCGGCAAGATTTCCTATTCCATCTTCCTCTGGCACGTCGCTGTGCTTGGTTTGATGTTCCCGCTGACGGGCATTTCAGTATTCTCCGGGCACTTCACGCTGATTCTAGTTCTCACCATCGCTTTTACCCTCGTGGTGTCTTATGCCTGCTATGAGCTGGTGGAAGAACCCGCTCGCCGCTACTTCCGCGGCACGAAGAGAAGCGCTACTGCTGCAGCTGCCAAAGAAGTCACCAAGAGCGAATCACCCGCATAGCCTTCCGATGGCCACGGTGCCCGCGCCAACATCGCACCCGCCATGAGCATCAACGCCGGGGACAGATACTGCGGTTTCAAATTAGTCCAGCGCACCACCGCCCACATGGCCCCAGCCACCAGGGCGAAGCCCCAATTCACCAAGGCCAGCGCCACAATGCCGACGAGCCACGGCCGGCCCATATCCATCTGTGCATTTTCGCCGCGCAGCCGTCCCGTGATAGCTGCCGCAATCAAAGTGACTATGCCAACGATGCCGCCGATAATTAGCCACGTGCGATAAAGTCCCGCGGCTTCATGCTCCATACGGAATTCACCCACGACCCCAGCAGGAATGATAAAACCTTGGCTCGCGGCATCAATCTCACGGGATTCTAATTCCACATCACCGATGAACCCGCGCAGGCCTTCATTAAACGCACGCCCGGTATTCAACAGCCGCTCCCCATCAGCCGCACTAATCGTTTTGCCGGTTGGCGTGTATGCAGCCTGCTCCGGATCCGCAGTGAGAGTTACCCACTGCGCGCGCGTTTCCAGCCGGTGCGTGCCAGCATCCAGCTGCACAGTATCGCCTGGTTCATAGGAAGTGCCATCGATGATGACCGGCTGCCTGTCCGCATCCAGCTGCATGGACATATCGCGCGGGGCGGTGAACTCGCGGATGATGATGCCCGTATCCAAAAACAGCCTCTGGAAGAGGAATTGCTGCACGTTCGGAGAGGTATCCGGTACCGTGACTACGCGGCTCGCCTGGTCAATTTCTGCAATGCCGACACGTTCGGTCAGCTCCACGCGGATCGAATCGGTCGCACCACCGGGAACCGTTACGGTGCGCGGGGTATCAGCCTCTAGCCGCACGGTGACATTAGCGCCATCAGCGCCATGAATGGTGACCTCAGTACTCGCAGTTGCCGTCAACGTGACTTCGGGTTGCGGGAAATCACCATCGAGCTGAATCCACCCCACATGCCCCGGCGCAGGCCACCAGGCGGTCTCCGGATTGCCATCAGCAGCCGCTGTCAACGAGCGCGCCGGGTTGGCGCCGCCAAAGCTGGAAGCATCGCTTGCCGATGACTCCGCTGACAACCTCACGTCACCTTCGGTGACCATGGTCAAAGGACCTGCCGAAGGATAATCCCGCGCGACATTATTTGAGGTGGATTCATCATTCGGTGCCATCTGCGCGCTGGCTGCGCCATCCAGCGTGCCGAAGTTGCGGTCAACCAATGCTGGGGTATCGGTGACAATCTCTGCATTCTCATCGACTAGCACGCGCGGGCCGGACCGGCCGAGTGCATCCAGCAAGGCGAGCACCTCGCCGCCGCCAGCGACCCGGGTGGGGGAATTTTCCGCGATGAGCATATCTGGTTGAGTCTCTAGCAAGACGACTTCGACATCGCCGAAGGAATGCTTGTCACCAGGCAGCTCATCCGGGTCGAATTCGGTGAAGGAATTCTCCAGATCATGGCGGTAGAGGACCGCGCCCACGCCGATGCGCTGCAGTGCCTTTGCGCCTTGTTCGGGGTCATAGCGCAGCACATCCATGATGCCATCGAGCCCGCGAATGGCTTCTGCTGGAATCAGCGGAATCGCATCCCGAAATGCCAGGGGTGTCTTCACCAGCGGCTGGGCTGGTTCATCGCGCGTCCAGCCCCATTCTTGCCGTGCAAAAGAAGTCTGCGGCGCAATGAGCGTGCGCGTATCTTGCGCATGTTCATTGACGAAGTCCGCTGCAGCCTGCCAATCATCCGGCACCTGTTCATAAGCACGGGCCGGCATTAGCCGGCCCGTCCACGCTGGTGCCGTGCTGGTCAGTGTCACCAGCACCACCAATAGCGCTGCGGCCATTCGGCGTGTTGCGAGGATCTGTACTGCAGCAACCACGCCCAAAGCCAGCGGCAAACGTACCAGTGGATCGAATTTGTGCAGGTTGCGCATGAATGCGCCCGCGCCATCGAGGAAATCCAGGTAGGCGCCTAGGTGCGTGCCCATGATGGCGATGCCGATGAGCAGCATCGCTGTCCAGACCTTTGGCAGCTTCACGAGCCCCGCCAGACCTACTGCTGCGACTGCACAGGTAGCCAGGATAAAGAGTGGCTCGCTGGTGAGCAGTGCGCCGGCTTGCCGCTCGGTGTCCACAAAGGAGGACCAGCTGGTAGCACCGCGCAACAGCTCCGGAAGATTGAGCCAGCGCGTGGTCACATACGCTGATTCAATGTAATCAGTAAACGCTGGGGCATAGCGGCCCAAGATGAGCAGCGGCCCAATCCACCACGCGCTGACCAACGCGCAGCCGATCAGCCACAAGCCAAGTGCTTTAAAATGCTTGCGGTAGAGGAGCACGATGCCCGCGGGTACGCATGCGGCCAGCGTCGCGGTGGCATTAATCGCGCCCATGCACGCCACGGGCACCACGGCCGCGGCAACGTGTCTCCACGTAATCCGCTGCACCAGAAAGGGCGCCACCACCCAGGGAGCGAGCATTACCGGCCACGTTTCAGAAGAAATCGCCGTTAGCGTAGTCAGCGCCCGGGGACTTAGCGCATAGACCAAGCCGCCGAGGACCAGCCATGCGGGCTGGGCGGAAAGCACTTTGCGGGCAAGCACGACAAAACCCGAAAAGCCCACGCCCAGGACAATCGTCCACCACAGGCGTTGAGCTACCCAATCAGGTAAGAAGTCGGTGAGAAGAAAAAACGCACCCTGCGGAAAGAGATAGCCATAGGCCTGATTCTGCAGCTGGCCGAGCGTGAAATTATCTGAATAAACCGAGAACGCGCCCGCCAAAAACCCAGCTGGGTCAGCGGCTAAATCATGCTTGGTATCCGCCGCGGTTAAACCAATCGGCTGGGCACATGCCACAACGGCACAAATAACCCACCCGATGATGTGGACATACAACTATTCGCGGGAGCCGTACTCGGGGCTACCTAATAGTGCTTCATCGGCAGGCACGGCGTGACCTGCCGGAACGGTATCTTGCCCGGAGAACTGTGCAACGCCAATGATGGTGACAACGCCTAGGGCAATGCCCACAACGACTGAGCCGATAGCCGGTCCGATAGTGCGTGGCATAATTTTGTCCTATTCGAAGTACTCTTGGTCGTCGTCTTCATTCTCATCATCGCCCTTTTCCGGAGGGACGATGAATACTGGGCGTCCAGCATGGCGCACAATGTGCTCTGCTGTGGAATTATTCCACCAACCGCGGAAGCCTTTCAAGGCGCGCGTGCCGGTCACAATAATATCGACGTCTAATTCTTCAGCCGCGTCCACGATAGCAGAAGCAATGGTGGTAGCAGACTCTACTAAATGGGCACGTCCCGCCAAACCTAAATCTTCGGCGACCTTCACGCCCTCGCGGCAAATAGCGAGCGCTTCTTCATATGCCGGGTCATCTTCTACTGCTTCTGGTTCCATCGCGGCCTGTTGCAGGCCGGTGCGGGTCACCACGCGTGCGGCCTGGCGTGCAACTGGCTCCCATGCGGTCAAAATTTCCACGGTTCCAGGTTGGAGGAAGCGTGCAGCGTATTCCATGGCGCGCACGGCACGTTCCGAGCCGTCATAAGCAATCAGCATGGTTTGTGCATTATTCATAGCCACAATTGTAACCACCAAGTTCGCTAAATTGGGGTTATTCCGGCACACTAGGGGAGCAATGAAAAGGATTGTTGGAGCAATTATCGCCGTAGGACTGCTGGCAGGCTGCGCTGAGCCAGGAGCAGAGCGGGCAGCGGAGCCTGGAGCTCAGTCAGAGCTGGCCGAATCCTCGACGACCTCAACGACCTCTTCCTCAACTACCGGAGCCTCAGCGGCGACCTCAACGTCGGCTGCCCCAACGAATACTCCGGAGCCAGAAGCCGAAGCGGAGCCAGTGGATGTGCGCCAGCAAGTAGCCAGCATGCTCATGCCGGGGGTGGTTAATTATGACGATGCCAAGGCAAAACTCGAAGCCGGTGTCGGCGGCATCTTCATCACCAGCTGGGCGGATCCGGGGCTGCTGACCCAACCGGGGAGGGATCTGCATGCGCTGCGTGAGGAAATCGGGCGGCCATTTGATGTTGCTATCGACTTTGAGGGCGGACGCGTGCAGCGTTTCTCAGAGATCCTGGGCGCGCATCCCTCACCACGTGTTTTAGCAGCAACGATGACACTGGAGCAGGTCGAGGCAAAGGCTTTTGAAATCGGACAGAGCCTGCGCGCACACGGAATTACTGTTGATTTTGCACCAGTGATTGACGTCGATGGCGGCGGCCTCGAAGTAGTTGGAGATAGGTCGTTTTCTAATGACCCGCGCTTGGCCGGTGACTATGGTGCGGCATTTGCCCGCGGATTAGAAAACGCTGGTGTGAAAGCAGTCTTCAAGCACTATCCCGGTCATGGCCGCGCTTCGGGCGATACCCACCACGGGTCGGCAGTCACACCGCCACTGGGCGATATGTTTACACATGACTTGATTCCTTTTGAGGAAGCCTTTGCCCAATCACCGGCGACCGCGGTGATGGTAGGACACATGGTCGTGCCAGGTTTGGGTGATGGCATTACTCCTGCGAGTGTGAATAATCACGCCTATGGACTGCTGCGAAATCATCACAAATTTGATGGTCTTGCTTACACAGATGATCTGACCGGTATGGCGGCAATTTCTAATACGATGAGCATTGAACAAGCTGTGCCCAAAGCACTCGGTGCGGGCGCTGACGTGGCATTATGGTCCACAGCAGGCGATGTCAACGCCGTAATCGATGCTTGTGTTCGCGCGGTCGAATCCGGCGAAATCCATCCTTATAGATTGCAATCTGGTGCGGGAAGAGTAGCGGATAGGTTGGATAACATGGGCTAACGCATTAACCTAATGCGTGTGAATAAAGCTGGGACAGGGAAGAAGTGGGCCATTTTCGCCGGGCTGCTTGTTGGCCTTTTGGTCATCTTAGGCGTTGCCTATGCGCTCGATGTGGTCAGTGGCCAAGGCAAGACTCCGCGCAAGACCTCCGTGGGTGGCGTGGATATTTCGCGTATGGAGCCGCAGGCGGCCATCGATAAGCTCGAAAGCGAGCTAGGTGGCGCTACCACTGAACCTGTCACGGTGACTGCCGGTGAGGAAACCTCACAGTTCGTACCTGAGCAGGCCGGCATGTCGCTGGACTTTGAAAAGGCCGTGAACTCAATTCCTGAGGCTTCCATGAATCCTTTCGCTCGTCTTGCCGCTTTCGTGGGCAGCCCTAATGAGATTGACGTCGAGCCAGATGTTGATGAGGCAGCTTTGGAACCGGTCTTGAACCGGATTGAAAATGAACTGTCTTTTGATGCCAAGGATGGCTCCGTTGCCATCGAAGAAGGTGAAGTTCGCACCGTCGACGCGGAACTTGGTCAAGGCGTAGACCGCGCTGAGCTAGAAGCCAATGTCACCAGCGATTGGCTCAATCCAGATGGCGTTGAGGTTGAACCACAAGACGTCGAGCCAGTCATTACCCAGGACAAGGTCGATGACTTCGCCGATGGCCCAGCCAAGGCTGCTCTCGATGGGCCATTGGAGCTGACCGGACGCGATGATGTCACCGCAACCTTGGATGAAAACGCCATTTCCAGCTTTGTGGGCGTTGAGCGCGCGGGCGATAATTTGGAACTCACCGTCGATGTTGCCCGTGCCCAGGAGCTTTTTGCTGAGCCACTTGCAGAGACCGAAACCGAGAAGCAGAACGCGCAGATTTCCTACTCCGGTGGTTCGATGCAAGTCACCCCGCATGCCGATGGCGAAGTCGTCAATTGGGAACCCACCATGGCGAATTTCGAAGCCCGTGTCTTGGGCGAAGAGCCACGCTCCTGGGAAGCTGAGTACGAGGAAGAGCCAGCAGAATTCACCACGGAGCAAGCAGAGAACGCAACCTTTGATGAGGTCGTGGGTGAATTTACGACCTCCGGCTATAACGCTGCATCCGGTCGCAATATTGAGCTGACCGCGCAGATGGTTAACGGTGCGATTGTCTCTCCTGGTGACACGTTCTCCCTCAATGGCTACACGGGCCCACGCGGCACCGCGCAAGGCTTTGTGGAATCCGGCATTATCATTGATGGTCACGCTGGTACCGCCGTTGGCGGCGGCATCTCGCAGTTCGCCACCACCTTGTACAACGCGTCCTACTTCGCGGGCATGACTGATGTGGCGCACACCCCGCACTCTTATTACATCTCCCGCTACCCAGCGGGCCGTGAGGCAACCGTCTACGAGGGCGCTATTGACCTGGTGTTTAAGAATGATTCTGACTACCCAGTTCAGATTCAGACTAGCGTTGGCGGTGGCAGCGTGACCGTCAAACTCATGGGCGTCAACACCGTGGATGTTGAATCCGTCAACAATGGACGCTGGGCTCCAACCGAGCCTCACCGCATTGAGCTCTCCGGCGATGACTGCGCCCCATCCGGTGGAGCACCAGGTTTCACCACTTCCGATACCCGCATCATCCGCGACCTTTCCGGTAACGAGCTCAGCCGTGAAACCCAGACCACCGTCTACGACCCACAGCCAATCGTGACCTGTAGCTAACTAAGTCATTAACCGGACAGATCATTTTGTTGACCTGCCCGGTTTCGCTGTTTTGTCATACCCTCAACGTCATGGAGGGGCCGGAGGCGAGAAAGATAGCCCCATCTGCTCCTGGTCGGTAGACTGCGTGGCGTCATTTCTTATGCCGCTACCCGAAGGGGCCTCATGCTCGTTGCGACCGTCGCTGCAGAAGGTGCTTTCTGGGCGTGCCTCATTCTCGGGTTTGTCGTGCGCTACGCTCTGAAGCTGCCGAAGCTCGGTCTACTGCTTCTAGCAGCCACCCCGCTCATTGATCTGCTATTGCTGATGTTCGGATACTTCTCGCTCAAAGAGACAGGCGAAGCCAACTTCATGCATGGATTCGCTGCCTTCTATATCGCCTTCTCGCTGGTATTCGGATTCGATATTGTTTCTGCACTTGATAAGAGGTTTGGTGGCAAGGCCCAGTCCACAAACTTTTCATCAGATAAGAAGAAGCAGTTTCGGAAGTGCCTGCTAGCTTGCCTCTTGACAGCCCTCATGCTTGCAGCCGGCATTTTGATAACCGGGAAGGCTGGAAGTTTTTGGCTTATATATTGGCTGATTGCAGTCGCCTTTACCCCGCTGATTTGGTGGGGTTTGGAGAAGATGGTTGCTCGCCGTGGGAGCCAGAAGAAGTAGCCCTTGCGAGGGAAAATATGCGCTGAGGGCGGGTAAAAAATTTGAGCCGGCGACGAGAATCGAACTCGCACTCTCAGCTTGGGAAGCTGATGTTCTACCACTAAACTACGCCGGCAGTTTCTAACGAAAGTACAGTCTAGCACTCGCTAATAGTAGAGTGATCATTGTGCTTTTATCTGACAAGGACATCCGTACCGCCATCGACGAAGGACGCCTCGGCATCGAGCCTTTTGCGCCTGAGCTGATCCAGCCTTCGAGCGTTGATGTGAGAATCGATAAGTATTTCCGGGTCTTCAATAACTCGAAGTACACCCACATTGATCCGAAGCTGGAGATGCCTGATCTCACCACCGAGGTGGAAGTCCCCGACGATGAGCCTTTTGTTCTGCACCCTGGCGAATTTGTGCTGGCCGCGACGCTGGAGAAATTCACCTTGCCGAATGACTTGGCGGGACGCCTAGAGGGCAAGTCCTCGCTGGGCCGTTTGGGTCTGCTGACGCACTCGACCGCGGGCTTTATTGACCCAGGCTTTTCTGGTCACATCACGCTGGAGCTGTCGAATGTGGCAAACCTGCCGATTACGCTGTGGCCAGGCATGAAGGTGGGACAAATGGCGATGTTCAAGATGAGCTCACCAGCGGAAGTTCCTTATGGCACGGGCGCGCTGGGTTCGAAGTATCAGGGACAGCGTGGTCCGACGCCGTCGAAGTCCTACCTGAATTTCCAATAAAGTTAATCCTCGGTTCAACTTCTGTCACTAGGCTGATTCTTTATGCGAATGACAGTCTTTGGCACCGGGTATTTAGGCGCGACGCACGCAGCATGCATGGCCGAATTAGGCCATGAGGTGCTCGGCGTTGACGTTGATGAAAGCAAGATTGAGGCACTTTCCTCCGGGCAGGTGCCTTTCTACGAACCGGGCTTGCCAGAGGTTCTTGAGCGTAATCTGGACTCGAGGCGCCTGGCTTTTGGCACCGACTATGCGCGTGCTGCAGAATTCGCGAATGTGCATTTCTTGGGCGTGGGCACCCCGCAGCGCCATGGTTCATATGCGGCGGATATGACGTATGTGCGCGCGGTCATTGAGGAACTCGTCCCGATGCTTTCCGGTGAGCACGTCATTTTTGGTAAGTCCACCGTCCCGGTGGGAACGGCTGCGGAATTACAAGAGTTGGCAGATTCGCTTGCAGGCGAGAATTCGTCAGTAGAAATCGCATGGAACCCGGAATTCCTGCGTGAGGGCTATGCGGTCAAAGACACGATTTCCCCAGACCGAATTGTGCTGGGTGTGCGCGATGGTGAAACCCGTGCAGAAGAAGTAGCGCGTGAGGTCTATGCGCAGCCGTTGGCACAAGATACGCCATTTCTGGTCACTGACCTGCAGACCGCAGAGCTAGTTAAGGTGTCCGCGAATGCATTCTTGGCCACGAAGATTTCTTTCATTAACGCGGTCTCTGAAATTTGTGAGATTGCTGGCGGTGATGTTGTTGCGTTGGCGGATGCGATTGGCCATGATGACCGTATTGGCCGCAAGTTCTTAGGCGCTGGATTAGGCTTTGGCGGAGGCTGTTTGCCAAAGGACATTCGTGCATTCATGGCTCGCGCAGGTGAGCTTGGCGCGGACCAAGCATTAACCTTTCTGCGCGAAGTGGATGCAATTAACATGCGCCGCCGTGACCGCACAGTGGACTTGGCCAAGCGTGCATTCAATGGCTCGCTACTTGGCCACCGCGTGACGGTGCTGGGCTGTGCGTTTAAGCCGAACTCTGATGATGTGCGTGATTCGCCGGCGCTATCAGTTGCTGGCTCGCTTTCTCTGGGCGGTGCTGCGGTGACTGTTTATGACCCACAGGGCATGGATAATGCGCGCAAGGTCTTCCCGACGCTCGGGTATGCGGAGAGTGCTGCGGAAGCGCTTAAAGACGCGGAGCTTGTGATTCTAGCGACTGAGTGGCAAGAATTCCGCGACCTAGATCCAGCAGCTACTGGAGAGCTGGTCGCAGCTAAGCACATTATTGATGGACGTAACGTCCTCGACGTCGCTTCCTGGAATGCCGCGGGATGGACTGTGGAGGCACTGGGTCGTTCCTTGACACAGTAAGCGCTGCAATCAGCGTGGTCAGCGGCACGGCCAAGGTCAGTGCAATCGCGCCGACACCGGAACGCAGGAGCTCAGTGGCAACAATATCGGAGCTCAACGTATCAGCGATGGAGCGGTCTGCGGCGGCGATGAGGATGAGCAGCGGCAGACTCGCGCCGGTATAGGTCAGAACGAGCGTGTAGACCATCGACGCGATGTGGTCGCGACCGACTTTCATAGCGGAGACAAAAAGCTCCCACACGCCAGCCTCAGGACGAGCATATGCCAGCTCGGTGACGGTGGAGGCCTGCGCGATAGCAACGTCATTTAGGCCGCCGAGCGCGCCGATGACAAAGCCACACAACATGATGCCGACGACGGAAACTCCGGGGACATATAGCAGGAGTTTGAGGTTGGAGTCATCGGAAAGTCCCTGCAGGTTGGTTGAATCAATCGCGGCCCACGCGAGGAATCCTGCCAGGCCTAAGGCGATGAGAACGCCACCGAGAGCGGATGCGGCTTTGAAATTGATGCCGTGCACCAGGGGGACAGCAACAAACACGATGGCTGCGCACGCAACCATGGCGAGCAACAAAGGATTTTCACCAGACATGAGCCCAGGCACGAGGAAGATGAAGACCACGCCCAGGCTATAGACCAGCCCGATGAGCGCACGCAGGCCCTGCCATGCGGCGATAGCGACGATGACTGCGGCGATGATAACGCCCCACAGAATCAGGTTGCCGGTGCGCTCATAATCGGCAAAGGAGTATAAAACGCTGCCGTCTGCTTGTGCGGATTCAGACAGCGCAATCTCATCGCCGACTTCGAGCTCCGGCTCGCCGGCCACACCCCAGTGCACGAGCTGGGTTAGGGTGCCATCCTCGAGCTCCACCAGCGAGCGCGTGCAGTCGCCGCCGTCACCAGCTGGAATCAGCGGCGCGGACTCCAAGGGCCGGCCCGTGAGCTGCGAGTCACAAAGATGGTTATCCACCACCGTCACGGTGCCGGTGACTTTAGGCTGGTTGAAGGGGAAATCTTCACCGGCCTTAAACGTAGAACTTGGCCACAGCCAGACTAAGCCGACGAGGGTCGCGATGCCGACGAGAGCCAGCATCCCCAGTAATCCTTTGCGCATAAGCGACTAGCTTACTGTGACAAAACCTTTTGGTCAGCAGAGCAGACTAGGGATGCGTGATGGGTTTACTGCTTGTAGCTGACCAGGAAGTTTCCCAGGCGCTCGATGGCCTCTTCGAGCTGGGATGCCCATGGCAGGGTGACAATGCGGAAGTGGTCAGTAGCCGGCCAGTTAAAGCCGGTGCCTTGGACCATGAGAATCTTCTCAGAACGCAGGATATCTAGCATGAGCTTGGCGTCATCATGAATCTCATAGACATTAGGGTCCAAGCGTGGGAACGCATAGAGAGCGCCCTGAGCCTTGGTCACGGAAACACCAGGGATCTCATTGAGCTTTTCAAAAGTGATATCGCGCTGCTGGTGGAGGCGACCGGTTTCCGCGGTGAGCTCATAAATGGACTGCTTCCCGCCGAGTGCGACCTGGATCGCGTGCTGTGCGGGCACGTTCGGGCACAGGCGTGTGCCAGCCATGAGATCGAGGCCCTCGATGAAACCGGCAGCGTGCTGTTTCGGGCCGGTGAGAACCATCCAGCCAGCGCGGTAACCTGCTACGCGATAAGCCTTGGACAGGCCGTTGTAGGTAATACACAACAGGTCCGGCACGAGTGAGGCCATGGAAATGTGCTGCACACCGTCATAGAGGATGCGGTCATAGATTTCATCCGCCAAGACCAGCAGCGAGTGCCGGCGTGCAACCTCAGCGATACGTTCGAGTACCTCACGTGAGTACACGGCGCCGGTGGGGTTATTCGGGTTGATGACCACAATCGCCTTAGTGCGGTCAGTAATCTTGGATTCGATGTCCTCAATGGACGGATTCCAGTCATCTTCCTCATCGCAGACGTAGTGCACTGGTGTGCCGCCTGACAGCGAGGTTGCAGCGGTCCACAGTGGGTAGTCAGGCGCAGGGATGAGTACCTCATCGCCATCGGAAAGCAATGCTTGCATGGTCATCATGATGAGCTCAGATACGCCATTGCCCAGGTAGACATCATTGATATCAAAAGCTGGGAAGTCCTCGAGCTCATAGCGGGTGTAGATAGCCCGGCGCGCAGACACAATGCCTTTGGAAGTGGAGTAGCCCTGTGCGGTTGGCAATGCTGCGATCATGTCGCGCATGATGACATCGGGCGCATCGAAGCCGAAGAGCGCCGGGTTACCGGTGTCTAGGCGCAGGATGCGGTTGCCGTCCATTTCCATCCGCTCCGCCTCCTGGGAGACCTCGCCGCGGATGTCATACGCGACGTTGCGTAGTTTGTCGGCTTGGTCAAGGATACGAAGTCGTGGAGAAGTCATGCAGAATATTCTGCCATATCTACTTCTTATTCCACTTAGATAGTTGCTTTTGGGCGATTCCCAGTGCGTCGTCAGTTAATTGATTCAGCGTCTCTTTGCGTTTAGAGCCCAATTCGCGTTTGCGTTGGTTCTCCAGCTGACGCAGGGAAGGCGTGTGCCAGGAATCAGGGCCGACCTTCATGACATAAAGCAAAATCCAGATGGTGGGTACTGCCAGGAGGAAAAGCAGGCCCAAGCCGATGCCGGCAAAGCTAGCGCCAGAGGCGACGATGGTAAATGGCCCTGCAGCGATGCCCACGAGGGAAGTAATCAGCGCGATGCCCAGCCGCGTCTTTTGGCCATCTTTGCGCAGGCGTTCAATATCGGTGCGAGAAAATTCCTTGATGTCCGTATTGCGCTGCGCGGGGATATCCCGCAGGACTGGCACGAGGTCAGCGCCATAGGTTGCACGCATGACATCATCGGAGCGGTCTTCGAATTCTTCCATGCTCAATCGGCCCTCGCCGACGGCGCGGGCAAGCTGATTCATGGCGTCATTGCGGTCTGAATCTGAAAGCCGGATCTTCTTATCATTCATCGTGCCTTTAAGTATACGGTTAGAAGCAGACCGGTACCTTACTTGCGCGGTCGTGCACCAATGCCCAATCGATGGGATTATCGGGGCAGCCAACGCTGAAGGTAGTAAAGGCTACTCCGCGTGCGCGCAATAGGGCTTCGGCGTCATCGTGCAGGATTTCATCCATAGTGACATCCTCGCCAATACGGATGTTGCCAATAAGCTTCAAAGCGGCGCCATCGGGGCAGTTATTGAGCAATCCGAACGGTGCGGGCTCTTCGGTGAAGAGGCTAACTTTCATGCCGGCACGGATTAAGTGCTCGGCGGTTTCAAGGCTGGCTGCGGCGGAGCCGATGATGGATACGCGGGTCATAATTCCTCCCAAATAGACTGCTTTGTCTAATAAAGTAGACCAAGTGTTTCACTTTGGCGAGATATTTATTCTTCCTAAAAGTGCGGCTCAGGGCGATATAGCTCTCAACGGGATGAACAATTAGGTTGAGCCGCTTAAAGTAATGGGCATGACAGACCTACTTAATGCGGGCAAGAATTACAAGGATGCATCGCAAAGCCCCGAAGGCACGCGGGATACCGCGCCGCTTTCGCCTGAGATTGCCAAAACCAACGAGGAGTTGGTGGAGCAGTGGGCAGATAAGCTTTACGATGCCTCCGCGACCGACATCATGGCCTGGGCAGCAGAATATGCGCCTGGCCGGATTGCGGTGACCATGTCAATGGAAAATACGGTGCTCGCGGAATTGGCTGCCAAGGCTGGCGCAGATGCGGACCTGCTTTTTATTGATACCGGCTTCCACTTCCCAGAGACCCTGGAAACTGCGGATGCCGTTGAAAAGCGCTACCCGCAACTGCCGCTCAAGCGCATCAAGCCGCTGCTGAGCCCTGAAGAACAAGATGAGGTCTACGGTCCCCGCATGTACAGCTGGGATCTGGCGGCATATAACCGCATGCGCAAAGTCGAGCCACTGAACATGGCGATGGATGAATACGTGGGCTGGGTTACCGGCCTGCGCCGCGCCGACTCTGAGCACCGCGCCACGGCGCCAGCGCTGAGCCTGGACCGCACCGGACGGTTGAAGATTTCCCCAATTATTACCTGGGATCTAGAAGACACCGACCGCTACATCGCGGAAGAAGACCTGGTGATCCACCCATTGACCTTGCAAGGCTACCGTTCTATTGGCTGCGCTCCAGTGACTTTCCCAGTCGGTGACGGTGAAGATGCGCGCTCCGGCCGCGTATTTGCTGATGGCAAGACCGAGTGCGGACTTCACGAATAGTGCGATTGCACGGATAAAATTTAGAAAAGGATCAAGTAGTTATATGACTGACACGCTTTCGCCACACTTGCAGGATTTGGAGAATGAATCCATTCACATCCTGCGCGAAGTGGCTGGCCAATTCGACAAAGTCGGCCTGTTATTTTCCGGCGGTAAAGACTCAGTAGTAGTCTTTGAGCTCGCGCGCCGGGCTTTCTTGCCACAGACCGTGCCTTTTGAACTGGTGCACGTTGATACCGGACACAACTTCCCAGAGGTTATTGAGTTCCGCGACTCGCTGGTGGAAGAAACCGGTGCGCGCCTGCACGTAGCCAAGGTCCAGGATTGGATTGACCGTGGTGATTTGCAGGAGCGCCCTGATGGCACCCGTAACCCGCTGCAGTCTGTGCCGCTGGTAGAAACCATCGCTGAGCGCGGCTATGACGCCGTTTTGGGTGGTGCGCGCCGCGATGAAGAGCGTGCTCGTGCCAAGGAGCGCATCTTCTCCGTGCGTGACTCTTTCGGCGGTTGGGATCCACGCCGTCAGCGTCCTGAGCTGTGGGACTTGTACAACGGCGGCAAGATGGCCGGCGAAAATATTCGTGTCTTCCCCATCTCCAACTGGACCGAAGCGGATATCTGGGAATACATCGGTGCACGCAATCTGCGCCTGCCAGAGATCTACTACTCGCACCAGCGCGAGCTCTTTAACCGCAATGGCATGTGGCTCTCACCAGGTGAGTGGGGCGGCCCAAAGGAGGGCGAGACCCTAGAGCTCAAGACCGTGCGCTACCGCACCGTCGGCGATATGTCCTGCACCGGTGCTGTGGAATCCACCGCGTCTACCCCAGATGAGATCTTGGCAGAGATTTCTATCTCGACTCTGTCTGAGCGCGGTGCAACGCGTGCAGATGACAAGCTGTCCGAATCTGCCATGGAAGATCGCAAGAAAGAAGGCTATTTCTGATGAGCACGGTAGCAAACCTAAAAACCCGCGAGACCCTGCGCCTGTGCACCGCCGGCAGCGTCGATGACGGCAAGTCCACTTTCGTGGGCCGCCTTCTGCATGATACGAAGTCAGTTCTAGCTGACCAGCTGGAATCCATGGAGCAGTCCTCAAAGGACCGCGGCTTTGATGGCCTGGACCTTTCGCTGCTGGTCGATGGCCTGCGTGCTGAGCGCGAGCAGGGCATCACCATCGACGTGGCATACCGCTACTTCGCAACTGATAAGCGCACCTTCATCTTGGCTGATACCCCAGGGCATGTGCAGTACACCCGCAATACGGTTACCGGCATGTCCACCTCACAGGTGGTTGTTGTGCTCATTGACGCCCGACACGGTGTCGTGGAGCAGACCCGCCGCCACCTGAATGTGGCTGCGCTGCTGGGCGTAAAGCACGTAATCCTGGGCGTGAACAAGATTGACTTGGTGGACTACTCCGAGCAGGTCTTCCGCGACATTGAAGCAGAGTTCACTTCCGTGGCTACCCGCCTGGGTATTGCTGATACTCACGCTGTGCCAATCTCGGCGCTGCGCGGCGATAACGTCGTGGAGCCATCAGAGCACATGCCGTGGTACCCAGGACCAACCGTTCTGGAGCTGCTCGAATCCTTCGAGGTAGCACGTGGCCGCGCGACCGAGCATGACTTCCGTCTGCCGATCCAGTACGTCATCCGTGAGCATGCCACCGACTACCGCGGCTATGCGGGACGCATTGAGGCAGGTTCGGTCAGCGTGGGCGACACCGTCTACCTCGATGGCGGTCGCACCACGACCGTGACCCATATTGACCGCCCAGAGCCAGCAGAGTCCGCCACCAATGGCGATTCCGTGGTGCTGCGCTTGGCCGATGACATCGACCTGGCGCGCGGTGACCTGATTTCTGGTCCACAGCGCCCGGAATCGGTGCGTTCTTTCGAAGCGACCGTGGTGGCGCTGACGGAGAAGGATCTGCAGGCAGGTCCGATGCTGAAGATTCGCTATGGCACCAAGCTGGTCAAGGGCCGCATCACGGCGATTGAGCGCGTGCTGGACCTCGACAACGTTGCTGATGACGTCGAGGCACCCGAGAAGGTGACGCTCAATGACATCGCGCACATCACCATCGATGTGGCGGAAGAGCTGCCAGTCGAGGATTATGCTGCACGCGGTGCAGTCGGTAATTTCTTGGTGATTGACCCTTCGACAGGAAATACGCTTGCTGCCGGGCTGATTGGGCATCGTCTGCGATAGTCTGGTGTTCATGAGCGAACACACTGTTGATAAATATAATGTCGGTCAGCTGGTCTCCGGAGAGAGCCTGGCTGGCCGCACCCTTTTCGTCGCCGCCGTACATGGTGAAGCTGATCGGTTGCCGGATAATGTGCCGCTGTTGATCACGGGCATCGGTACGCTGCCGGCGGCGATTTCTTTGTCTACCGTCTTGGCGCGTGCGCAGGCACAAAATGCGATGCCGGCACGCGTGGTCAACGTTGGTACCGCGGGTGCATTGCGTGATGGCCTACTGGGTGTCTATGAGGTGGACCGCGTGGTCAAGCATGACTTCTTCCTCGAGGACCACTCAGGTATTGGGCAATACTTGCTTCCCGATGCCATCGAATTGAAGACCTCTGGCCGCCTGCCCACCGCAGGTCTGGCAACAGGCGACCAATTCGTGGGCGATGGCCAAACTCGTGCGCGCCTGGCGAAGGAATCTTCGCTGTGCGACATGGAGGGCTACGCCGTGGCAGCAACCTGTGGGCTCTTTGGCGTACCCGTTACGCTGCTCAAGCAAATTTCAGATTCCGCGGATGAAGTTGCGGAAGAATCCTGGGCACAGGCCGTGCCTCAAGGCGCTCGCCAGCTCTACACTGCGCTGGGTGAGCTTGGATTATTGGAAGACTAATGTCGGATAAACAATCACATAACTCCGCTGATGAAGAGTCAACGAAAGAATCTTCTTCGGAGCACAAGCTGGTTTCTGCTGAACAAGGCGAAGTCGGCCAAGGAATCGTAGATGATTCGATGGGTGATTCTGCCATCGATGAAAAAGCGAAGGTCATGGCAAAGGACGCCCGTGCGGTGACGAGTCTTTCCTGGCGTTTTATTGTTATCGTGGCAGCTCTCGGTGTTGCCGGCGTCATTTTGTACTTCATTTGGGTCGGACTTTTGCCAGTCATCTTGGCGCTGCTGCTTTCTTCGGTGTTGGCACCGGTCGCTGCTAAGCTGCGCGGCTGGAAATTCCCACCGGCACTGGCAGCGATTTCCACGCTGCTGGGTCTGCTGCTGGTCATCGTCGGTGTCTTCACCGCGATGGGGCCAGTGATCTCACGCCAGGGCTCACAACTATGGACCCAAGCTGAAGAAGGCGTAGATCAATTACTGGTCATGGTCGAAGACCTGCCATTTAATATCGACGCAGCACAGATTGATCAGCTGATCTCAGATGCCACGAGTTTCCTTCAAGGTCAGATGTCGTCGATTGCCTCCGGCGTGATCTCTGGTGCCTCTGCGGCATCATCCGTACTGGTGACGGTATTCGTGATGTTTATTATTTCCTTCTTCATTCTGAAGGATGGCGATAATTTCTTGCCATGGATGCGTAAATTCACCGGCCCATCTATCGGCTGGCATATCACCGAGCTTTTCACCCGCGTCTGGAAGACCCTCGCGGGCTTCATTCAGGCGCAGGCCGCTGTCGCATTCGTCGATGCGCTCTTTATCGGTTTGGGATTGTGGGCGCTGCAGGTGCCACTGGCATTCGTTCTGGCAGTTATCACCTTCTTCGCTGGTTTCATTCCGATTATCGGTGCGGTTGCTGCCGGTGCACTGGCTGTGATTATCGCGCTGGTATCCAATGGTTTCACCAATGCGCTGTTGGTACTCGCGCTGATCCTTATTGTTCAGCAGGTGGAAGGCAATGTCCTGCAGCCAATCCTGCAGTCAAAGGCGATGGGCTTGCACGCAGCCATCGTGCTGCTGTCGGTCACCATTGGTTCCACGCTCGCCGGTATTATCGGTGCATTCCTGGCCGTGCCAGTTGCGGCGACCATCGCGGTTGTTCTGCGCTACCACGCAGAGATGGTGTCTTTGCGGGCGAAAGAAATTACCCCTGAAGACATAGAAATACGCACCGGTGTCGCGGGTGATGATCCAGAGGATTCACCGCGCGCCAGGGTGCGTAAGCTCTTTGAAGCTATGGGTTCTTAACGTTCAATACCTGCCACGCTTCGGATGATTCCGAAGCGGTGCATGGTGATTGACACTGCTTGCTCCAGAAGGAATGGGAGCATTTCACGGCGGCCATCGGCAAGCACCGGCTGCGCCAGCACTACGGAGTTGGACTTCACGGCTGCCTCATAGACTGCCGATTCCACGCGGCCGATCGCGCGAACACGGGTTGACTCCGCGTGTGCGACCTCGGCTGCGAACTCAGCGGTCGTCTGAGTATGGACGCGAACGCCAGCCTCAGTCAGCTGCTTTGACACCTCGAGTGGCGCGGAGATACGAATGTCCGCACCCGCGCGCAGGGCTGCGAGCTTCTGGCGCAGCAGATCGCGCAGCTTGAAGCCATCGGTCACGCGAATACGCAGGGTATCGAGCAGCGGACGGTAGCGGAAGACATTGGCCTCCGCGATGAGCCCCGTGCGGTCATGCTCACGGCCGAACTCGGTTTGCCATGCCAGCTGGTCCAGTTCGGCAGCGCGCCACAGCCAGGAGATGTCATCGTTGCTCAGCTTCGATTCAGCGCGGTCAGTGAGAGCGCGCAGCGCCGTGGTGACCTTCGGGGTGATATCGACGTCGAGGGCGCTGAGCTCACCATCTGCCCATTCACCGAATTGCGCGACATAGTTTGGTCCGCCGGCCTTAGCGCCTGGACCCATGACGGACTTCTTCCAGCCACCGAAGGACTGACGCTGAACAATCGCGCCGGTAATGCCGCGGTTGACATAGGCGTTGCCGACCTCAACATGATCAATCCAGTAACGCAGCTCTTCATCATCGAGCGAGTGGATGCCGCCGGTCAGACCGAAGCCAGTGGAGTTTTGCCACTCAATTGCTTCCTCGAGGGTGTCCGCGTGCATGATGCCCAGGACTGGGCCGAAGCACTCGTTGAGGTGGTACCAGGAACCTGGCTGCACGTTATCGCGCACGCCTGGGGACCAGAGGGTGCCTTCTTCATTGAGCTGCTCTGGCTTAATTAGCCATTTCTCACCTGGCTCCAGCTGGGTGAGACCGCGCATGAGCTTATCGCTTGGCTTTTCAGCCAGACCATTCATGGTGGTTTCTACCTTGTAGCCTGGGCCGACCTTCAGCGTGCGTACGGCATCAAGCAGCTGGTTGCGCAGGCGGTCGGACTCTCCAGCCGCACCAACAAAGATGACTAGCGATGCCGCAGAACACTTCTGGCCAGAGTGACCGAAGGCGGAGTTGTACAGGTCATCAATCGCCAAGTCTGGGTCAGCGGCCGGAGTAATGATCAGCGCATTCTTGCCGGAGGTCTCTGCTGAAAGGTTCATCTCTGGGCGCCAGGAGCGGAAGAGCTGACCGGTGTCGGATGCGCCGGTGAGGATAACGTTATCAACGTCCTCATGTGACATCAGTGCTTTACCGGCATCACCTTCATCGGTGTAGACCAGCTGCACCAAGTCCTTATCCAGACCCTGCGCCTCAAAGACCGTGTGGATTGCTTCCACCACGACTTTGGCACAGTGCACCACCTGCGGTGCTGGCTTGATGATGACCGCGGAACCCGCTGCGAGTGCCGCCATCATGCCGCCGGTTGGAATCGCAATAGGGAAGTTCCATGGTGGGGTCACTACGGTGACCTGGTGTGGGGTGAACTGTGAACGAGCCTGCTCTAGTGCGCGCGCTGAGTGGGCGTAGTAGACACAGAAGTCAATGGCCTCAGAAACCTCTGGGTCAGTTTGAGTCACGGTCTTATTTGCTTCATACGCAGCGACGGAAATCAGGTCACCGCGGCGACGTGCAAGTTCATCACCAATGGCTTCCAAAACCCGCGCGCGCTCTTCCGCGGTGCGGCTGCCCCAATCCGCGCCAAACTTGTCCGCCTTGGCCACAGCCTCATTGACCACATCTACGTCGGTGACCTCCGTGATTCCGTGCTCACCGGGGTTATTGGCCAATGCCTGCAGCGCCCACTCACGGTTGGACATCAACGCTGGGTCAGTATCAGGTTCATTGACGAAGCGGCCGATCTTCGGTGCCTGACGGCCATCTTCGTCCAGACGGTTCTGGCCGCGGCGAGGACCGGCAAATGCGGACCATCGGTTAGCAACGGCCTCGCGGAACACCTTTTCCTGACGCTGCAGCGGTGTGAGGTTGTCTTCGTCCGCAACATCCGGTGCAAAGAGCGCGTAGAGGAAGTTCTGCTCTGCAGAGTTCTCCTCCAAGCGGCGCACCAGGTAAGACACGGCGACGTCGAAGTCTTCCATGTGCACAACCGGGGTGTACAGAATCTGGTCCCCGAACATCTCACGCACTGCAGCCTGCTGTGATGGGGACATGCCTTGGAGCATCTCCGAATCCATCATGTCGAGCACACCGCGCTTTTTGCCCAGTTCATACGCGAGTCCAGCGGTGTATAGGTTGTGGGTGGCCACACCAATGTGCACTGAGTCCTGGAATTCTGGGCGCAGAATGTAGTCCAGCAGGCGGTAGTAGTTGGCGTCTACCTCATCTTTGGTCAAGTAGGTGGCAACTGGCCAGCCATGGACCTCGCCCTGGACGTGCTCCATGGAGAGGTTCGCGCCCTTTACGAAGCGAATCTTGATGGGCGCGCCGCCATTCGCCACGCGCTCCTTGGCGAATTCCGCGAGTTCAACCAGATAATCGAAAGTATCAGGCAGGTAGGCCTGCAGTACGATGCCCGCTTTCAGGTCCTTAAACTGAGGCTCGCTGAGCAATTCCTTAAACAAGCGAATGGTCAGGTGCAGGTCATGGTATTCCTCCATGTCCAGGTTGATGAAGACCCCTGGAGTGCGCTTGACGGCTTCTTCATAGAGCGGCATGAGACGCTCTTTAAGACGTACCAGGGAGCCTTCAATATCCCACGGGTTCAGCTGCGCCACCATGGAAGATGCTTTCACTGACACATAGGTCACCAACGGATTGCGAATCAGCGCGAGAGTGCGCTCGGCACGGGAGCGTGCCTCATCTTCGCCCAAGACGGCCTCACCCAGCAGGTTGAGGTTGAGCTGTTCACCTGATTCAGCAGCCTTTTCCAGGGTCTTATCCAACTTGTCTGACTCTGCATCCAGGACCAAGTGGCCCACCATCTGCCGCATGCGTAGACGTGCAAGCGGCATCACAAGGTTAGGGAGAATAGGTCCGAAGAAACCGCCCAAACCAATCAGGGCACCATTGACGCGACCCAGGAAGGCAGGGTCGAACTTCTTCGTGATGGTCTGCAGCGCATCCGCTGCGACCTTGTCATCTTCAGGACGCATGACGCGGTCCACGAAGTCCATGGTGAAAGCAACACCATCTTTATCGCGCAACAAATCAGCAAGCTGTTCGGTTGCTGGGTCATGTTCGCCCTCAGTAGCAGAGAGCCACTTGCGTGCGCGTTGGGCGGCAGCGTCTACAACGCTTTCCACATCATCGGACTCGGGCAAGCGTGTGTGTGCAGGGGAAGTCATAAGAAGGTCCTTAAATTTAGACGGGAGAGAGCAATTAAGCCTTTGGAGTGAAAACAGAGCAGATTTCTATCAACTTTTGACCGGCGGACGGTCACTAGCGCGGCGCTTGCGCAAGAGCTCTGTGTTCAACTCTCACCCCTCAAATTCAAGGATTGATGTATTGTCCAGCAATCCTACATATGTGACGTAGATCTATGAAACTGAATTAAGTAACTAAGGCTTCAATTTAGCCATTTTTAATCGCTGGCCCCATTCTTTCACAACTTTGAATTTCGCGTTGAACACAGCGTTTGGACTACCTCGGGAGAACCGGCAAGGGGGTAAGCGGGGCTAAAGGTAGCCCTTGTCGGGATGGTGAATCCCAGTTCGAAACTGGTCGGAGGGGCTCACGACCGGGTAGCGAAAGAGGTTGGGCGCACGGTCGCCTCCGAGCACCGTGCTCTTTGTGCTATTGCAGGCTCTCCATGGGTCGTAGGGCGGCCATGTATGAATTCGAATTGTTAAACGGGGGTGAGAGGTTTTGGGTTACGCCAGAAAATTTGCCCCCTTCGTAGTCGCGGCGCTGACGACTCTGACGTTAACTAAACTTGAGCGGCCTACGCTTCACTTTGTGGAGTTGTTGGGCCGCTTTTGGCGTTGTGTGGGCCATTTCATGTCGGATGTAGGGAACGTCGAAAAGCTGTTACGTACTTGTAATCTTAAAATTTCTGAAAAAGTTTTAAGCTATTTACCTGCTGAAATGGATTCATTTTAGATAAAGTTGAGTCTGGTAGGAATAACTTTGTGGCGGGTGGAGTTATACTAATTGAGTGACCAACGCTCAGGTTTGTGGCAATAAAAGAAAATGATCTGTTAGAGTGGGCGAGTAGCTCATTGAAGGTTGAGTCACTAACAATCAACTTAAATGAAAACCCAAAGCTAGAAGGAGAACATCACTATGGGACGCGCAGTAGGTATTGACCTCGGTACCACCAACTCAGTTGTATCTGTACTGGAAGGTGGCGAGGCAACTGTTATCGCTAACTCGGAGGGTGCACGCACCACTCCATCTGTTGTCGCTTTTGCAAAGAACGGCGAAATCCTCGTCGGTCAGTCTGCTAAGAACCAGGCTGTCACCAACGTTGACCGCACCATCCGCTCCGTCAAGCGCCACATTGGTACTGACTGGACTGTAGATATTGATGATAAGAAGTACACTTCCCAGGAAATTTCCGCTCGTACTCTGATGAAGCTGAAGCGCGACGCTGAGTCTTACCTGGGTGAGGACGTTACCGACGCAGTTATTACCGTTCCTGCATACTTCGAGGATGCACAGCGTCAGGCAACCAAGGAAGCTGGCCAGATTGCAGGCCTGAACGTCCTGCGTATTGTTAACGAGCCAACCGCAGCGGCGCTGGCTTATGGCCTAGAAAAGGGCGACAAGGAACAGACCATTTTGGTCTTCGACCTTGGCGGCGGTACCTTCGACGTTTCCTTGCTGGAAATCGGCGACGGCGTCGTAGAAGTTATGGCAACCGCAGGTGATAACGCACTTGGTGGCGATGACTGGGATCAGCGCATCGTTGACTGGTTGGTTGAGAAGTTCAAGGCTTCCAACGGCATCGACCTGACCAAGGACAAGATGGCACTGCAGCGTCTGCGCGAGGCAGCAGAGAAGGCAAAGATTGAGCTGTCCGCTTCCCAGCAGGCAAATATCAACCTTCCTTACATCACCGTTGACGGTGACAAGAACCCATTGTTCTTGGATGAGACTCTGTCCCGCACTGAGTTCCAGCGCATCACCCAGGATCTGCTGGACCGCACCAAGAGCCCATTCAACCAGGTCATCAAGGATGCTGAGCTTTCCGTCGGCGACATTGACCACGTTGTTCTGGTCGGTGGCTCCACCCGTATGCCAGCTGTTTCTGACCTGGTCAAGGAATTGACCGGCCGCGATCCAAATAAGGGTGTTAACCCAGACGAGGTTGTTGCAGTAGGTGCAGCACTTCAGGCTGGCGTTCTGCGCGGCGAAGTTAAGGACGTTCTGCTGCTGGATGTCACCCCACTGTCTCTTGGTATTGAAACCAAGGGTGGCGTGATGACCAAGCTGATTGAGCGCAACACCACCATCCCAACCAAGAAGTCTGAAACCTTCACCACCGCGGAAGACAACCAGCCTTCCGTACAGATTCAGGTCTTCCAAGGTGAGCGCGAGATGGCATCTGCCAACAAGCTGCTTGGCTCTTTCGAGCTCGGCGGTATCGCACCAGCTCCTCGCGGTATGCCTCAGATTGAGGTCACCTTCGACATTGACGCAAACGGCATTGTTTCCGTTTCCGCAAAGGACAAGGGTACTGGCAAGGAAAACACCATTAAGATCCAGGACGGTTCCGGTCTTTCCCAGGAAGAGATCGACCGCATGGTCAAGGATGCAGAAGCACACGCTGAAGAAGATAAGAAGCGTCGTGAAGAGCAGGAGACCCGCAACAACGCGGAGAACACTGCTTACCAGACCCGCAAGTTCTTGGATGAGAACTCCGACAAGGTCGATGAAGCAACCAAGACCAAGGTCACCGAAGCAGCAGATGCTGTCGATGAAGCTCTCAAGGGCGACGACATCGAAGCAATTAAGTCCGCAGTAGAGAAGCTGTCCACTGAATCCCAGGAGATGGGCAAGCAGATCTACGAAGCACAGGCAGCAGAAGGCGCAGAGGGCGGCGCTGGCGCAGAATCCGCTGACCCAAACGTTGTTGACGCTGAGGTCGTAGACGAAGACGACGCTGCAAACACTGATGCTGATGCATCAGAGAACAAGGATGGCGATAAGTAATGACTCAGCCAAACGGAATGCCAGAGAACCCCGGCGACCCAGAGCAGACTGACCCTGAGGCAACCTCTGCAGACCGTGCTGAGGCAGCGGCTGAGGAGGCGTCGGAAGCCCAGGCAGATGCAGTCAAGGATGAAAACTTTGAAGCAGCTGCCGATGGTGAAGCGCAGTTTAGCCCTGAGCTGGACCCAGAGGTAGAAGCAGAGATTGAAGATACCCTGTCGAACGTAGACCCTGATGCAGACGGTGACGGCGAGGTTTCCGATATCGAAGCGCAGTTGGCTGAGCGTACTGAGGATCTTCAACGTCTCAACGCTGAGTACACCAACTACCGCCGTCGCACCGAGCGTGACCGCCAGGCAGTGATCGAAGCTGCTAAGAGTCAGGTGATTGCAGAATTCTTGCCAATTCTGGATGACTTGGATCTAGCACGCCAGCACGGTGACCTTAATGAGGGGCCACTGAAGGCGATTGCTGACAAGATCACTTCCACTTTGGAAGGTCAGAAGCTTCAGGCTTTCGGTGCTGAGGGTGATGCGTTCGACCCGGAGATCCACGAAGCAGTTCAGGATCTTTCCTCCGGTGGGGAACAGGTTGTTGGAACTGTTCTTCGCCGCGGCTACCGCGTGGGCGAGAAGCTTGTGCGCAATGCCATGGTCATTATCGCTGACCCGGAGTCGTCCGAGTCAGAAAGCTAGTAAGGATGAAGGCGTCAGGGTAGAAATTTGTACTCTGACGCCTTTAGTCTTGATGTTATAACTCCATAATTAATTTAGATTAAAAACTTTTATTAACCATGACTTTTATTAAACTTCCATGAAAGGAGGAGATGCCCAGTGAGCGCAAAACCTGAATGGGCAGACAAAGATTACTATGCGGATCTGGGGGTCTCCTCATCCGCGTCTGCAGATGAAATTAAACGTAGTTACCGCAAGCTTGCTCGCGAGAACCACCCGGACACCAACCCGGATAATCCGGAGAAGCTAGACCGTTTTAAAAAGGCCGCTGAAGCATATGATGTCCTGAGCGATCCGGAAGAACGCAACGAATATGACAACTTCCGCAAGATGGTCCGCTCTGGTGGTGGATTCGGAAGGTCAGGAGGCGCCGGCTTTCCCGGCGGGTTTCGCACGACGCAAGAAGACTTCGACTTCTCCGACATCTTCGGAAACCGGGCGTCTGGACAAGGCGATAGCGGTGGCTTTGGGGATATCTTCGGTGGCGTTTTCAACCGCGGTGGCGGTGGCGGCCGCGCAGCTCGGCCGTCGCGCGGGGCGGACGTCGAAACGGAAGTAACCCTTGAATTCCGTGAGGCTGCAAAGGGAACCACTATTCCACTGCAGCTCTCCGGTGAGGCACCGTGTACCACTTGCCATGGTTCTGGTTCAAAATCTGGCAAGACCACCACGTGTTCTAACTGTAGCGGCACCGGCTTTTCTAGTGAAAGCCGCGGTACCTTCAACTTCTCCGCACCTTGTACCGTGTGTGGTGGTTCCGGCCGCGCAGTAACCGATCCTTGTGATGATTGTAAGGGCCAGGGCACTGTTCACCGCACCCGTTCTATTACGGTACGTATCCCAGCCGGTGTGATTGATGGGCAAAAGGTTCGCCTCGCCGGCCAAGGCGAAGCAGGCCCCAACGGCACTCCGTCGGGTGACTTATTCGTCAAGGTGAAAGTGAAGGCTGACAAGGTCTTTACCCGTGAGGGCGATGACCTGCATGTCACCGTGCCAGTTAGCTTCTCAGAACTGACCTTAGGCGATACCATCAACGTGCCAACCCTGGATGCACCAGTGCGCGTGAAGGTGCCAGCTGGTACTCCTGATGGCCGTACCTTGCGTGTGCGTGGCCGTGGCGTGCCCAAGCGCGGCGGCGCTGCTGGTGACCTAATGGTGACCGTCCAAGTGAAGGTTCCATCCAACCTGGACGCGGCAGCATCTTCAGCACTGCGTACCTACGCCCAAGCGGAGAAAGAATCCGGATTCAATCCCCGCGCTGGTTGGGCTGGGAATGCGTAGGAGGTTAAGTGATGAGCGAGAAAACCTTATATGTCATTTCGGTCGCTGCCGAACGCGCAGGGATGCACGCGCAAACACTGCGTACCTATGACCGTCTTGGCCTAGTCACCCCGGAGCGCACTTCCGGTGGTGGGCGCCGCTACTCGGACCGCGATATTTCTTTGCTGCGCAAGATTCAAGAGTTGTCTCAAGAAGACGGCGTGAACCTCGCCGGCATCAAGGCGATCATTGAGCTGACTGAAGAGTGTGACCGTCTGCGCGAAGAGCGTGATGCATTGGCCGAAGAACTGCATGCAGTGCGTAGTTCGCAGGCAGAAGCCCGCGGGCAGCGTGGTGGCGAGCTCGTCCACGTGCCGCGCTCCACGTCCGTGGTGATGTGGAAACCGCGCCGCCGGCGCAACAGCGATTCATAAATTAAAAATTTAATAGTAAGAGGGAAGGTCTCGCGCTCAGCAATTGAACTGAGTGTGAGACCTTCCCTCTTTGTATGTGGTTTGAGTGGTGTTTAAGTCGTGATTCGTTCTGACGGGGTCGGTGGGGTGGTGTCTTTGCGAAGGGGAAATATCCGGAAAACTAGCTGTACCACGGGCATTGATAAGGCAAGGAAAGTCCTATGGGGGTGTGTTGCTAATTTCGTGGCTTAAACATTCAACATGTATTAGCATGGTGGCAAACGTGACGTAGTTCATGTTCAAATCATATTGGGGCGCGCATTACTGAATGTGTGGTGATGTGCGCATTCGAAGAGAGGCTAATCATGACTGTTTATGCACAACCTGGCACCGAAGGGTCTATCGTCAATTTCCGTGAACGCTATGACAACTTCATCGGAGGCGAGTGGGTCGCACCAGTTGACGGCGAGTACATGGACAACATCAGCCCGGTTACGGGTGAAGTGTTCTGCCAGGTCGCGCGCGGTAAGGCAGCGGACATTGACAAGGCTGTTGATGCCGCAGAAAAGGCTTTTGAGACCTGGGGCAAGACCTCACCTGCAGAACGTTCTTTGGTGCTGCTGCGCATCGCCGACATCATCGAAGAAAACCTGGAAGAAATCGCGGTCGCTGAGACCTGGGAAAACGGTAAGGCAGTGCGTGAGACCCTTGCCGCGGATATCCCACTGGCAGTAGACCACTTCCGCTATTTCGCGGGCGTGCTTCGTGCACAGGAAGGCCGCCTGTCCCAGATTGATGAAGACACCGTGGCTTACCACTTCTATGAGCCACTCGGCGTCGTGGGTCAGATCATTCCTTGGAACTTCCCAATTTTGATGGCCACCTGGAAGATTGCACCAGCCCTGGCCACCGGTAACTGCATCGTGCTTAAGCCTGCGGAGCAGACCCCAGCATCTATCCTGTACTTGATGGAAAAGATTGCTGATGTTGTTCCAGCGGGTGTCCTCAACATCGTCAACGGCTTGGGAGATGAAGCAGGCGCGGGTCTGACCGCGAATGAGCGCATAAAGAAGATTGCGTTCACCGGTTCCACCCCAGTGGGCAAGATGATTAACAAGAACACCGCTGAGCGCATCATTCCTGTCACTTTGGAGCTGGGCGGCAAGTCCCCATCCATCTTCTTCAAGGACATCATGGATGAAGATGATGACTTCCTGGAGAAGTGTGTTGAGGGCTTCACCATGTTCGCACTCAACCAGGGCGAGGTGTGTACCTGTCCTTCCCGTGCTCTGATTCATGAGGACATCGCTGAAGACTTCCTCAAGCTCGCCATCGAGCGCGTGAAAGCCATCAAGATTGGTAACCCGCTGGATACTGAAACCATGATGGGTGCACAGGCTTCTGTGGAGCAGATGGACAAGATTAAGTCCTACCTGGAGATCGGTCCTGCTGAAGGTGCAGAAACCCTCATCGGTGGTGGCATCAATCAGGTTGATGGTCTGGAAAACGGTTACTACATTGAGCCAACCGTCTTCCGCGGTACCAATGACATGAAGATCTTCCGTGATGAGATCTTCGGACCAGTCCTGGCAGTTGCCACCTTCAAGGACTATGACGAAGCCATCAAGATCGCGAATGACACCAACTTCGGTCTTGGCGGCGGCGTGTGGACTCGTGGACAAAACACCGCTTACCGTGCCGGTCGTGATATCCAGGCTGGTCGTGTGTGGGTCAACCACTACCACGTCTACCCAGCGCACTCCGCTTTCGGCGGCTACAAGGAGTCGGGCCTGGGTCGTGAGAATCACCTGATGATGATGTCTCACTACCAGGAGACCAAGAACATGCTCGTCTCTTACTCGGAGAAGCCAGCAGGCTTGTTCTAAACCACAGCGTTTAAAGCCCTAGTTCCATCGTCCAGTGCTTAGCGCTGGGCGATGATTCTTAGCCCCTCCAAGAACCCCGGATCGTCGAAGTAGTCGATGTGGGACCCGCGGGTTTTGGTGGGGAAGCGTTCTGCGCCAAACTTTGGTGAGGTGGGGTCGGGTCCGTGCACGCCAGCGACATTTCCACCGGTAAACGCGATGATGTCATTGGGGCTCGTCACCGCAGTAACCGTTCCGCCAAAACCAAGGTCTTCGGTGGTTCGTGCACCCACGCCAGGGCTGCCAATGAATAACAATTCATCAGCCTCAAGTCCTTCCTTGGCGGCGTAGCCGGAGACAGCTGAGCCATAGGAATGGCCCGCGACTATCTTCTTTGCACCCGGATATCGTTGTGCGATCGCGCGTTGGAAACGGGCCAAGTCCGCACCGGCGCGTTGAGCGGGAGCTTGTTGGACTCCAGTGACGAAGTTGCTGGGTGCGCGGTAGCCCAACCATAAAGCGGTCGGCCCGCCTGTGGCATTTGCCGCTGCCCGGGCACGCTCCACCGAATCCGGCCACTTGTGTCTTTCAGAAGAACCCACGCCTTCTACCAGCGTGGTCACTGATGAAGGATTAGTGAGCACGCCATCTGGCGCAATGAGCGCTACCAAGGTGTCATCGCCAACTTCCAAGAGGTGAAGATCCGGATTAGCAGCGGCAAGCTGCTTAATATCTGGAGGTGCCACCTCCAGATTCGCGTCATGGATGGACGGGATGTCCATGGTCCCAAAATCCGCCAGCAGCTGCGGGGCGTGCACTGTTTCTGGAGTGCAGATGGCGTCGATGCTCCGGGCACACATCCAATCAATAGCTTGGCCGAGTGCTTGCACATCCCGCATGAGGCGGTCATTGGAAGTGTAAAGCCCCAGCTGGTCAATCTTTTGCTGTAGTGGCGCAAATAGGCCAAGTACTGCGAATACTCGATCCATCTTTTGCGCAACGGTGGAGAGCTCATTAGATTCTCTCCGGGCATTAGCTAGAGCCAGCTCAAGGCTGATGCCCTCAAAGTCAGTGTTAGCAATCCTTTCTTCGTGGGAGATAGATTGATGCCGGTGATAGTTGGTTTCATCAGCCAGTAATTTGATGCCCTGAGCTGCTTCGTACATGTATTTACTGCGCAGGGTCATCGGACAGACCTCAATTCCTGAGCAAGCGTTTCATCGCCCTCGCGCACCACAGCCAATAAAGAGGAGAGCGAGCGAAGCTGTTCTGCGGTTGCACCTTGAGAGCGCTGCACCGCAGCCGCAAAAGTGCCAAGCGCTCGGGTTAATGAGGTTGCTGTTAAAGAACCCGACGGAAGATAATTGGCGGCTTGCTCAATCTCCTGCGCAAGCGTGCTGGACGTGGTGTGATCAAGGTAGTCGTGGATGAGATTTTCACTGTCATTATTAAACTGAATAGTCATAACACTCATCATTGCGGCAAATGCAACACCGGTCTAGGGTGGGCACCACGAGCTTGTGGATAACTTCCAAAATTTTCAGCAGGAAAGGCAAACATGAAGGTAGCGGCTGTGCAATTTCAATCGAGCGGAGACATTGATGCCAATTTGGCTCGCGCTAAAGAGCTGATTTCTACCGCCGCAGATAATGGCGCGAAGCTCATTGTCTTGCCAGAGGCCACAGCCCAGGCATTTGCCACTGGGCGCTTGGATACCAGCGCGCAGGAATTGGACGGCGCATTTGCCACCGCCATTAAAGAACACGTGGAAACACTCGGCGTCACGGTTGTGCTCGGCATGTTCCGTCCCGCCGATACGGTCGATAATGGTGAAAAGACCATCAACCGTGTGTATAACACGGCCTTGATTACAGGGCCAGGCGTGCACTTGGGCTATAACAAAATCCACACCTATGATGCCTTCAACTACCGCGAATCAGACACCGTCAAGCCAGGCACTGAGCTGGTGACGTTCGAGCTTGAGGGGCTGACCGTTGGTCTGGCTATCTGCTATGACATCCGATTCCCTGAGCAATTCAAGGCCCTTGCCCGTCAGGGGGCAGAAGTCATCGTGGTGCCAACCAGCTGGGCTGATGGCCCCGAGAAGCGCCCGCAGTGGCGCCTGCTATCGGCCACCCGAGCACTAGATTCCACCGCGTATATCGTGTGCGCTGGTCAAGCACGTCCCGGTGGCAATGCGGAGGCGGGAAACCCTTCCGGGCCCACCGGCATTGGCCATTCAGTTATTGTTAGCCCCACCGGCGAGCGTCTCGCTGAGGCAGGCTATGAAGAAGAAATCATCTACTCAGAGATTGATACTGATCTAGTGGCCAAGACCAGGGAAACCCTGCCCGTACTTGAGGCTTTGAGTTAACCTTCCTTCACCCCACGGATGGGTTTCAATCACGCCATCCACAATGCCTGCGCGCGCTAACCCTAAGTTCAAAATACCGGCGCCCTCAGTCACCTCATCAGCGGGGCCAACCAGCACGCAACGCCGAAATGCATGCGGGTTGGACACCATGGCTTCTAGTGCCACGCGCGCCGGGTTGTCCACCTTCGCCATCGCCGGCACCGTTGTCTCCGCAGGAAAAGCTCGCGTGGTGCCAAAAAGCAACGGGTCTTTGTCCTCATTGACCGTGTGCTGAATGGAAACTTCTGGCGCGATCTCCTGCAGGTTCTGCTGGAACAGCAGGTCATAGTGCCCGCCGGGGCTTTCCGCATGCGCGATGACAGCGACTGCTGAGGTATCCCCTTGAGCAATTCTGCCCAATAGAAAGGCCCGTACGGCCGCCCAGCCGGTGCCATACGCAATGTAAAGATCCGGGCTGCTTGCCGATGCCCCCAGGTAACTCACATCAATTTCGCCCGGGAAGTCACCGCGTGCGGCACCGAGTGTCCATAAGTCACCGGGACGTGCCAGGGTCAGCATCGTGGAGGCATCACCGGCATCGGTGACGTGGAAGAACAGCTGCGCTGTGTCATCAGAAATATTGGCCGGGGTAAGCAGCCGCCACGTGCCGGGCAGGTGCTGCGTGGTCACTGGAATGGACTGGCCAGCGGAAAAGTCAATTGGAAACGCGGATTCCAACCTCACCAGGGCAGTCTTACGGTTGGGCCTTTCCACCGAGGTCACTGTGGCCGTATGTGCCGGTGGGACACCAGCATAATCTGCCGCAGAAGCAGCCTCTTTCATAATCTGGCAAACACGATGCAACCGCACCGCGGCTTCTTCGGCAAGCTCCGGGGAAAGCTCAAAGATTTCTAAGCCTTCCACCAAGCACTCCGCGAAAGTGTCATAGACCTCGGGCGGAAAACCCAGCCGACGATGATCACGGCCCAGCTCTTCCACGAGCGGATCTACTTGCGCTGCGGGATGTTCAAAAACCCACGCGATAGCCACGGATAAATCCATATGGCGAGACGCGCGGGCAGGTGCGAATACCTGGCGGGCTTCAAAAATACGGTTAAAAAGCAGCTCATGCACAACATCGCGGTACTGCTCATCGGCCTCACGCAAGGCCTGGGCCAGCGCCCACAATGAATTCAATGAAGAAGTGCCCATCACCCGAGTAAGTCTACCGTCCATCCGTTGGATAGAAACCCTGTCTTTGGCTCCCTCGTGGACTTTCCTAAAGCCACCCCAACGGCTACCCGATACGCTGTAATTTCGAATATTGAGCTAAGCGCCAATTTGGACTCCACTAGAGCCACCACCACAAAGAAACATAGATGAGGAAAACCGTGATGAATAAAGTTTTTGATACGCACCTGCACATCATCAATCCAGCTCACCCGCTGCAAGAAAATAATGGCTACATGCCGGGTCCATTCACTGTTTCTGACTATCTGCAGCGCATTGAAGGCCTCAATATCCGTGGCGGTTCGGTGGTCTCTGGTTCTTTTCAGGGATTTGATCAGGGATATCTTATTGATGCGTTGAAAGAATTAGGTCCCAACTATGTCGGGGTCACACAGATACCAATAGAAACCGAGGATGATCGGATTTCAGAACTTCATCAGGCAGGTATTCGTGCAGTGCGTTTTAACGTTGCGCGCGGAGGATCGGCAGATCTGGATGACTTAGAAACTCTCGCTCGCCGCGTATATGACTTAGCTGGCTGGCACGCTGAGTTCTACATTGATGCTCGTATGATTGATGAGTCGCTCTCGCAGCGTATCGCCGCACTGCCAGCAGCCAGTATTGATCATCTCGGCATGCATGAGGATGGGCTTCACAATTTATTGCGTCTGGTGGAAAAGGGCGTCAAGGTGAAAGCGACAGGCTTCGGCCGCGTCGAACTCGATCCAGCAACAACTATCAGGGCAATCGTTGATGTTGATCCAACGGCGTTGATGGTGGGAACTGATCTGCCTTCGACACGCGCGAAGCGCCCCTTTAGCAACGCTGACTTTGAGCTCATCGCTGAGACATTAGACCCGAAAGAAGCCGCGGCAGTGTTTTGGGACAATGCGGCGGCTTTTTACCTCGGGGAATAATTTAATCAATCGGGTATCCGGAAGGACGGCCTTCCGTGTTGGGAATCCAGCCCAAAGCAGGAGCGACGTGCTCGGCGAAGTTCTGCAGAATCTTCGTGTTCACATCGACACCCATGCCGGTTGGGATGGCGATGAGCAAGCTATCTGCCTCCATCAACGCCGGGTCCGCTTTCAGCTGCGCAATGAGCTTATCCGGCTCATCAGCGTAAGTACGGCCGAAGATAGCAGCACCCGCTTCCGGCAGCATACCCACCTGGTCGCTGGAGGTGCCCTGCAGACCAAACATGCGGCGGTCGGCATCATCGACAATCGGGAAGATCGAACGGGACACGCTCACACGTGGCGTCCAGTCATGGCCCGCTTCTTTCCACGCAGCGCGGTAACGGCGGATCTGCTCTACCTGCACTTCGCCCAGGGTCTCACCGGAAGTTTCAGAAACCAGCGTGGAGGACATCAGGTTCACGCCATCTTTGGCAGCTTGCTCGGCAGATGCGTGAGTACCGGAGCCATAGAAAATACGCTGACGCACACCACGGGAGTGGGGGAAGATAGGCAGTGGAATGCCCGGCTGATACATATTTGGATACTGACGCTCCAAAGGCGCCGCCGTTGCCATGCCGTGGCCGTCAAGCGCGTCCATTAAGCGCAGGAAATTCGCACGCGCTAAATCCGCACCATTAGGTGCCTCTGCCTTATAGCCAAAAGCTTCCCAGCCACGGTCCGCTGCCTCCGGGGCGCCACGGGACAGACCCAAAGCAATTCGTCCCTCGGCAATCTGGTCCAGGCTGGCAATTTCTTCTGCCAGGTACAGCGGGTTTTCATAACGCATATCGATAACGCCGGTACCTACCTCAATATTCTTGGTGGAACCAGCAATCGCGCCCAGCAATGGCATTGGCGCAGCCGCCTGCGGCACGAAGTGGTGCACGCGGAAAGATGCATTATTAACGCCGATCTCATCAGCGTTCTTGCTCAGCTCAAGGTGGATTTTTGCCATGTCGGTGGCATTAGGTTTGTTATTTCCCAGGGCGTAGTGACCGAAACTTAAAAAGCCGAATGATTTCATAGCCCGCAGTCTAGACTGAAAATGTTGATTTGTCACTTAAAGGTTGAAGTATTTTTCATTTCGTGTGACACAATGCACATATGAAGATTTCGCTCCCATCCGATTGTGGCAATTCCCCACGCATGCAGCTGGCAGCAGACCTCGCCGTCGCGTGGGCCGCAGGCGATAACGCAACGTTAGAGCCTTGGCTTGCCGATGATTTTTCCCACTCCACCTACGGCTCCTTCCCCGAAGCTGAGATTACAGAGATTGCCGTGCTCGGAGCCATTAATCACGGCCGCTCAGCATCCTGCGATGGCTATATCGACTTTGGGGATTCCACGCATCCGCGCCTGCGGTTTAGCCACGTTTATTCCTTTTCCTCCACTGCCAAAACCGGAAAGGTGATAGAGATGCGAACCTATCTCATTGATGAGTCATAAGCATTCGTGGCTTTAGCGACAATCTGGCGATTTTCGTGGTTTGCGATACAGTACTAAGGGTTCTTTCTTCACAATAGGAAGAAAATAATCATTTTCGCTGGTCATCCCAGTATGAAAATCACTGACCGTACTAAATATTCTCTATGAAAATCCAAGAGGGTGCTTACAAAGACTTACATTGTCTTTAACTGAAAGGAATAGGACACGTGGAATTTTCCGCCTTTGACCTGATGGTCGACGTTGGTCTGATTTCGATGTTGCTCGTAGTTGGTAACATCCTGCGTCACCGCATCAAGTTTGTCTTCCAGGATCTGCTGCTCCCAGCCCCTGTGACCGCTGGCCTGCTTGGCCTCCTGCTCGGCCCAAATGCACTGGGCATCTTAAACTTCTCAGATTCGATGGGGGATTACACCACCATCCTGATTGCTGTTGTCTTCGCGTCCATGGCGTACTCCATGGACGTGGGCGGCAATATGCGCAAAGGTGCCCGCAATATGTGGGCATATTCCACCGTCATGTTCCTTGGCCAGTGGGGTCTGTTCATCCTGCTCGGCCTGTACTTCTTCCGTCCGGTCTTTGATACTCCAGAGTGGTTCGGCATGATGCTGCCCGTCGGCTTTACCGGCGGCTTCGGCACCGCTGCTGCGGTCGGCGGTGCACTTGAGGACATTGGCGCATCGGAAGCTGCATCCCTGGGCTTTACCTCTGCAACTGTGGGTACACTCGCTGCAATCGTCGGCGGCATCATCGCCGCGAACTGGGGCATCCGTCGTGGCAAGGTCGCTGAAGTTCCTTCCGAGGGGCTCCCAGAAGACCTGCGCAAGGGCTACATCGCTGATGTTGAGAGCCGTCCATCCGTTGGTAAGGCAACCACCAACCCTTCTGCCATTGAGCCACTTGCGCTGCACCTGGGCTTCATTGTCCTGACCGTAACCCTTGCTTATGGCTTCAATAACTGGATCAACAGCATCTGGGAGCAGGTTTCCATCCCGCTCTTCGCGATGTCCATCGTGATCGGCCTCATTATCCGCGCCATCATGAACGCCATCGGCGCTAAGGATTACCTCGACCGCGAGACCATCTCTTCTGTTTCCGGTGCATCCACCGATTACCTCATTGCCTTCGGTATCGCTTCCATCGCGCCAGCCGCGATTGCTAGCTACTGGGTGCCACTGTCCGTCATGTTCGTCCTGGGCACCATCTTTTGTGCATTCTTCCTGCTCTGGTTCCCGGCAGAATTCTTCGGCGAGCGCTGGATCGAGCGCGGACTCTTCGGATGGGGCTGGGCAACCGCCGCTGTTTCCACCGGTATTGCACTGCTCAAGATTATCGATCCGAAGCTCAAGTCCGGCACCCTGTCCGAGTACGGTATGGCTTATGTTGGCTTCGGTCCATTCGAAATTGGCATGACTGTTATCGCGCCGATTGCCGTGGTCTACGGATTTACCGCCGGTCTCGGCTGGCTCTCCGTTGTCCTGGCCGTGGGTATTTACCTGTTGGCCAAGTTTGGCGGGTGGATGCCGCCACGCGGCACCGTCTTTGCTCAAGGTATCGGGCACGTCGGCGAAAAAGCCCCCAAGAGTTAAACGGCTAACCCCGTTTAGTCGTGTCGATGCGACGCGTCCACGAAAGGCGCTCAGGTTTTCACCTGGGCGCCTTTCTTGATCTCTTTCCACTCAACTTTTTTCACATTGAGTGGAATAGACTCAACTTCGGGTGCGTTGAGCTAAGTGAAGCACCTATGATGGGGAGCAAATAAAACACACTTACATAAGGAGAATCGGATGAATTCATTCAATCCCACCACCAAGACTCAAGAAGCCTTACAGCAGGCACTTGCCACGGCGTCGTCCAATGGCAACCCGGATATCCGCCCAGCACACCTCTTGTCTGCGATTTTGGATCAGAAAGACGGCATTGCCGTTCCTGTGCTCAAGGCCACCGGCGTCGATCCGGATACTGTGTTGTCCGAGGCCCGCGCATTAGTCAATAGTTATCCCAAAGCGGAAGGCCAGAACATGGCCAATCCGAATTTCAACCGCGATGGCCTCAACGTCTTAACCCGTGCGCAAGAACTCGCCGGGGAGCTGGGGGATGAATTCGTCTCCACGGAAGTTCTCTTAGCTGCTATTGCTGGTTCCAAGTCGGATGCAGCAGAACTTTTGGTTTCCCGCGGCGCTACTGCTGATGCCATCAAGGGGGCCTTCCCTTCGGTTCGCGGCGCTGCGAAAGTAACGTCTGAAAACCCTGAGGACCAGTTCCAGGCATTAGAAAAGTACGCTACTGATCTGACCGCGCGTGCACGTGAGGGCAAGATCGACCCAGTTATCGGCCGTGATCAGGAAATCCGCCGCGTGGTCCAGGTACTGTCGCGACGCACGAAGAATAACCCGGTTCTCATTGGTGAACCTGGCGTGGGTAAGACTTCCATCGTGGAAGGCCTTGCGCGCCGTATTGTCGCCGGTGACGTTCCTGAGTCACTGAAGGGAAAGACCCTGCTGTCGCTGGATTTGGGTTCCATGATTGCGGGCGCGAAGTACCGCGGCGAATTCGAGGAGCGCCTTAAGGCGGTGCTCGATGAGATTAAGGCCTCAGACGGTCAGATCATTACCTTCATCGATGAGCTGCACACCATTGTCGGCGCCGGTGCTTCCGGCGAAGGCTCGATGGATGCCGGCAACATGATTAAACCTATGCTGGCCCGCGGTGAGCTGCGCCTCGTCGGTGCGACCACGCTGGATGAGTACCGCAAGTACATCGAAAAAGACGCAGCACTTGAGCGTCGTTTCCAGCAGGTTTATGCCGCCGAACCTTCTGTCGAAGACACCATCGGAATTTTGCGTGGTTTGAAAGAGCGCTACGAGGTGCACCACGGTGTTCGCATTATGGACTCCGCACTCGTTTCAGCAGCTGAGCTGTCTAACCGCTACATCACCAACCGTTTCCTGCCCGATAAGGCCATTGACCTGGTGGATGAGGCCGGCTCGCGTCTGCGCATGGAGATTGACTCCTCACCGCAGGAAATTGATGAGCTCGAGCGTATCGTGCGCCGCATGGAAATCGAGGAGCTCGCGCTCAAGAAGGAATCCGATGCCGCCAGCCAGGACCGTTTGGCCAAGCTGCAGCAAGAGCTTGCCGATGAACGTGAGAAACTCGGCGAACTCCAAGCCCGTTGGAATAATGAGAAGAAGTCCATTGATGATGTTCAGCACATCAAGGAGCAGCTGGAAAACTTGCGCCGCGACGCAGAAATCGCAGAGCGTGATGGCGACTATGAGTTGGTTTCTGAGCTGCGCTATGGCCGCATCCCTGAGCTAGAAAAGCAGGTCGAGGAAGCAGAAGAGCGCGCTAATCAGCAGACCAACACGATGTTGGTGGAGGAAGTCTCCCCAGATGTCATCGCTGAGGTTGTCTCCGCCTGGACCGGCATTCCAGCTGGCAAGATGCTCGAAGGCGAGACCGAAAAGCTGCTCAACATGGAGTCCGTCCTTGGCCGCCGCGTGGTCGGCCAGACCGCAGCTGTGACTGCAGTGTCCGACGCCGTTCGCCGCTCACGCGCGGGCATCTCAGATCCGAACCGCCCGACTGGCTCTTTCCTCTTCCTCGGCCCCACCGGCGTTGGTAAGACAGAGCTTGCGAAGGCACTGGCAGAGTTCCTCTTCGATGATGAATCCGCCATGGTCCGCATTGACATGTCCGAGTACGGCGAGAAGCACTCGGTCGCGCGTCTGGTCGGTGCTCCTCCGGGATACGTCGGCCACGAGGCTGGCGGCCAGCTTACTGAGGCCGTCCGCCGCCGCCCATACACGCTCGTCCTCTTTGACGAGGTCGAAAAGGCACACTCGGATGTCTTTGATGTGTTGTTGCAGGTGCTTGACGATGGCCGCCTCACCGATGGCCAAGGCCGCACCGTCGATTTCCGCAATACCGTCATCATCTTGACATCCAACCTCGGCGCCGGCGGTGACCATGACCAGGTCATGGCAGCTGTGAAGCAGGCCTTCAAGCCTGAGTTCATCAACCGTCTCGATGACGTCGTGGTATTCGAGTCCTTGTCCACCGAGCTGCTCGAGGGCATCGTGGATATTCAGCTCGACAGCCTTGCTCAGCGCCTGGAACAGCGCCGACTGCTTCTGGATGTCGATTCCGCCGCCAAGCACTGGCTTGCCGAGCGCGGATACGACCCGGCCTATGGTGCACGCCCGCTGCGTCGTCTCATCCAGCAGGCCATTGGCGACCAGCTCGCCCGTCAGTTGCTAGCCGGCGATATCCGCGATGGCGACACCGTCCACGTCACCACCGCCGCCGACGGCGACTCCCTCGCGCTGTCCACCAACTAACGGGAACCGGCTTGACGCCGGCCCCGGCCTTGCGCCGACCCCGGCCTTGCGCCGGCCCCGGCCTTGCGCTGACATCACCCACGTGTAGCCCTGCGGAAGCGGGGCTACACGTTTTCGTGGGCTCCACGCTAACTTTTTCATCCCCTGCCTGTGTGCCTGAGGCACTATAGAATGGCTGGCATGAGTATTTTGGTATCTCCGCAAGCGCTCAATGAGGCAATCCACCAAGGTCAGCGCTACACCTTGCTCGCATCCCTGTGGGGTACGAGCGAATATGACGGCGAACAGCAATTCCAATCACTGCACATTCCGACCGCCCAATACTGCGATACCGCTGGCGCACTCGCCGGCTTGCCCGGCTCTCAGCACGGCCGCAACCCGATGCCTGATCCTCAACGTCTGCAGAAGCACTTTGATAGCTGGGGCCTGCGCACCGACCGCCCTGTCGTGGTCTATGACGAAGGCCGTGGCCTTTTCGCTGGCCGCACCTGGTGGATGCTGCGCTGGGCGGGTGTCGAAGACGTCCGCATTCTCGATGGTGGCATGGCCAATTGGCGCCGTAACGGCCTGCCCACATTAGTTGGCCCCGGCAATATTTCTGTGGAATCCAACCAAGTAGTCAACGTGCGCCCAGAGATGGTCGCAACGCTTGATGATGTCAAGAACCACACTGGCATCCTGATTGATACCCGCGAACCCAACCGTTTCGCGGGCCGCCGCGAAAATCTTGACCTGAAGGCCGGACACATCCCGGGTGCTGTCAACGTTGCGGAGCGTTTCTTGCACCACGCGGACCGTACGTGGAAGACCAAGGAAGAAATCCTTGAGGTCTTCGCCCAAGCCGGAATCACTCAGGATAATGTCGCAGAGTCCATCGTGTATTCCGGTTCCGGCAACCACTCGGCGCTTGCACTCGCGACGATGGAATGGGTCGGACTGACCGGCGCTCGCCACTATGTGGGCGGTTGGTCACAGTGGTCAGCAGATCCAGCCAACCCAGTTGAGCGCGGAGATCGCACGGCGCTCAACGTTTAACAGCCTTTGGCGCAGTACAGTAGTTAGACGATGGCTACTGTACTTCTACTACTTTCACTGGGCGCCGCGGCAGCTGCCGCGGCCCTGTGGCGTGCCGCGAATAAGCAGCAAACCCCAGCTGAGCCGCCAGCTGAGCACCCAGTTGAACCCCCGGTAACCTCCGAAGCAACGCCCGAAGCAAAGCCTGAGGCGACCCCAGGGGAGACACCTGAGACGCACTCTGCTGCCTCGCCGGATTCGGCCCCCGAGCCCACAGTCGAAACAGAGACCGAGAGCAAACCCGAGCCCGATCCGGAACCGGAACCCGAGCCAACCCCGGAACCAGAACCAGCTCCTGCTCCAACTCCGCCACCCGCTCCCGCACCGCACCAGCGCTTTGTACTGCCAGGTGCGCACAAGCGCGAGCGCCGCAGCTGGGCAGAAGAAAAACGCTTCGAGTTCCTCAAATCTGATGAATACCTCGAAGATGAGTGGACTCGCGGTGCAGCCAGCAGCGGGGCAGTCGCAAAAGACATCGTGGTTGGCAACGTCTTCGGACACGAAATGCTGCTCATGGATTTAGGCGGCATCAATGTCATGGCCATGCGCACCGGTTCGGCGTCAGATGAGGTTATTGATTTCCGCCGCCACGGCGCACTCAAGCAGGAATCCTCCGAGGATTTACTCGAGGCTTATTCCACCGACCATTTCACGGCTCTCGCCACCGACACCGCCGTTGCACAGCGCATGCGTGATATCCGCGTGGAAGTTGCGCTCGAGCGCATGCCGCAAGATGTCACCGGCATCTGGATGGAATCCGAGTGGGTGCTCGCCCAGACCACGAAGAATGCCTTTTCTGAGGTGTGGGAAGAGATGCTCGCGCCATTAGCATTGCTTGCCGATGCCGCCCGTGTCCTCCCACCTCGCCCCGCCAGCGGGCAGGCTCTGCGTTTCGAAGACGGCGACCCCACCCGCCCCGCACCACCCATCGGGCCAGTCGAACTTTCCGGTCTGCCAGCAATCCGCACGGTCACCGACCATTTCGAGCACCCACCCGTGCAGCGACCTGAGCAGCCCATCGTGTTGCCCACCCGCGCGATTGATGATTCCCGCGGCGACTTCGATGAAGACTCCGCCGCCACCCATGCACTCGGCGCTGATGACGTCGACGCGATTGGCGAAAACCCCGACGAAGAAACATCACATAACACCACGGATGTGCGTATCACCCGCCAGCAAGACCGTGATGCTTCCATCTTCAAAGACCACACCGACTAAAGTTAATTCTCTACCCACGATAGAAAGGCGCACATTTCCATGAGCTTGGACCCGCAACTAAAGACCCGTCTGGCTGAACTCGTTAAAGAGTTGGCTGTTGTCCACGGCAAAGTCACCCTGTCTTCCGGTAAGGAAGCCGACTACTACGTTGATCTGCGCCGGGCGACGTTGCAGCATGAGGCGTCGGCGATCATCGGCAAGCTGTTGCGTGAGCTGACCGCCGACTGGGATTATGTTGCCGTGGGAGGCCTGACCTTGGGTGCTGACCCCGTAGCAACGTCCATCATGCATGCCGATGGCCGCGCTATCGACGCCTTCGTGGTCCGCAAAGAAGCCAAGAAGCACGGTATGCAGCGCCGCATCGAAGGTGCCAATGTTGAGGGGCAGAAGGTCTTGGTCGTCGAAGACACGACCACCACCGGTAACTCCCCGCTGACTGCTGTCGCAGCCCTGCGCGAGGCCGGCGCGGACGTGGTCGGCGTTGCCACCGTGGTCGACCGCGCGACCGGTGCCGCTGATGTGATTGCCGCAGAAGGCCTCGAATACCGCTACCTGCTCGACCTTTCTGACCTGGGGCTCTAAGTGGAGGAACAACAGCCCGGCCCCACCGAATGGAATGAAGGTCGCCACGGAGTCGGTCCTTGGGAAGGCGAATTGCCTACCGATGCCCACCTTGACCCCGAGCTTTTACGCGACGGTGATCGCCGCAACGTCGTTGATGCCTACCGATACTGGAGTCGCGAAGCGATCGTCGCCGATATCGATACCCGCCGCCACTCGCTGCACATCGCGATTGAGAACTTCGAGCATGACGCCAACATCGGCACGGTGGTGCGCACCGCCAATGCTTTCGCCGTAGACACCGTGCACATCGTGGGCCGCCGGCGCTGGAATCGCCGCGGCGCGATGGTCACCGACCGCTACCAGCACCTGGCCCACCACGACACCGTTGCTGAGCTGATGACCTGGGCGCGCGAGCATGACCTGGTGGTCGTGGCAATAGATAACACCCCCGGAAGTGTTCCACTGGAGACCGCCACATTGCCCGAGCGTTGCCTGCTGCTTTTTGGCCAAGAAGGCCCCGGTGTGACCGAAGAAGCGCAGGCTGGTGCCACCATGACCGCGTCCATTGCACAATTTGGATCCACACGTTCAATTAATGCGGGTGTGGCTGCGGGAATAGCCATGCACGCCTGGATTCGCCAGTACGCAGATTTATCTCGCGCTTGGTGATAATTTTGTAACATTATCTACTTGAGGAGTGATAAATCCGCCGTGGAAGAAAAATGGTCGCATCGCGCTGACCTCGCTGAAGCCGCAATTCACGAACGCCATGCGTCGGCCGTATGGTCTTTGCCGCGTACTAACCTGGCCGTCGTGAGTTGGCCGCCCATGTCCAAAGAACGTCTCTTTGTGCATTGGCATTATTGGTGGCAGGCACATTACGTGGACTGCCAGGTGGATGCGGCACAGCGCAATAACACCAAAACCCGGCGCAAAAGGATCTCCGATACCTTGCGCGGTATCCGTCGCCGCAACTTGGCGCCGCTGACGAAAAACCGCTACTACGATGACAAGCTCTGGTTGGCGCTCGCGCTCGACCGCGTAGCCGCCCTGCCCAAGATGTCACGCCCGAAGGGGCTTACTGCACTGCAGTCCAATATTTTGGAAGGCCGTGTCGAATCCCTCGGCGTCTTGCCGTGGCGCGAGGGCGAAACCTTTCTCAACGTGCCCACCAATGGCCCGGCAGCCATCATGTTGGCGCGGATGGAACGCATTGATGAAGCCCGCACCATCGTGGACTGGATCTATGACAACTTAGTTGATGATGATGGTTTCATCATGGACGGCGTGCGCATGCGCATGGATGGCCCAGAGCTGGTGCGTAATATTCACCCTTATTGCCAAGGCGTGGTGCTGGGCGCTTGTTTGGAAATCGCCCTGGCGCTGCGTGCACGTGCCGGCGTGGGTGATCTGGAGCAGATTGATTCTGTGATGGATGCGGAGAAGGCCGATGAGATGATGCGCTTTCTCACCCGCATCCGCGGCCTCGTGCAGGCGATTGCCTCCGATATGGCCACCCCAGGTGGCGTCATCGATTGGGACACCGGCGACGGCGACGGCGGGCTCTTCAAGGGCATCCTCGTGCGTTACCTGGCGGATGTAGCAGTGCGTTTGCCTGCCGATTCCCCAGCCAACCGCGCCACCCGCAAACTCGCTGCACGGCTGGTGATTGCGTCCGCGAACTCTGTGTGGGAGCACCGCCTGGAGGTCGACGGACTGCCGATTTTCGCCACCGACTGGACCGCTGATGCGCGCCTGCCACATAATTATGGACTCGGCGCGAGCACCCTCGGGGAAAAAGTAGGCGTCATCCGCATCGCTGAGCGTGACCTATCTGTGCAGCTCTCCGGTTGGATGCTGTTGGAAGCCGCCGCACGCGTGGCGCGTTCGCTAGCCGATAACTAGGGGTATCTCACAGCGCGTTTGGCGGCGCGAAATGATTCACTTAGGCATACTAGTGAGTGACATTCACATTGATTCGTGTAGAAGGAAGTCTTCCATGCCAATTGCAACTCCTGAAATCTATAACGCAATGCTTGATACCGCTAAGAAGGACGGCTTTGCGTTCCCGGCGATCAACTGCACCTCTTCAGAGACCATCAACGCTGCGTTGAAGGGATTCGCTGAGGCAGAGTCCGATGGCATCATCCAGTTCTCCACCGGCGGCGCAGAGTTCGGCTCGGGCCTGGGCGTCAAGAACAAGGTTGCCGGCGCGCAGGCACTGGCCGCATTCGCACACGAGGCTGCTAAGCACTATGGCATCAACGTCGCGCTGCATACCGACCACTGCCAGAAGGAAGTACTCGATGAGTACGTGCGCCCGCTGATCGCTATCTCCCAGGAGCGCGTTGATCGCGGCGAGCTGCCACTGTTCCAGTCCCACATGTGGGACGGTTCCGCCGTGCCTATCGATGAAAACCTGGACATCGCCGTTGAGCTGCTCGCGAAGGCGAAGGCAGCGAATATCGTGCTCGAGGTCGAAATCGGTGTCGTTGGCGGCGAAGAGGACGGCGTTGAAGCGAAGGCAGGCGCGAACCTTTACACCACCGAAGAGGACTTCGCGAAGACCATCGATGCCCTCGGTACCGGCGAGAATGGCCGCTACCTGCTGGCCGCAACCTTCGGCAATGTCCACGGCGTTTACAAGCCAGGCAACGTGAAGCTGCGCCCAGAAATTCTCGATATGGGCCAGAAGGTCGCTGAAGAAAAGCTCGGCCTGAGCGCTGGTTCTAACCCATTCGATTTCGTCTTCCACGGCGGCTCCGGCTCCGAGAAGGAAAAGATCGAAGAAGCGCTGCGCTACGGCGTCATTAAGATGAACGTGGACACTGATACCCAGTACGCGTTCACCAACCCTGTCGCACGCCACATGTTTGAAAACTACAACGGCGTATTCAAGATTGACGGCGAAGTCGGCAACAAGAAGGTCTACGACCCACGCTCCTACATGAAGAAGGCTGAACAGTCCATGTCCGAGCGCATCATCGAGTCTTGCCAGGACCTGAAGTCCGTTGGCAAGTCCGTCACCAAGTAAACAACTGTTTCGACCTACCGCGAGCACTACGCGCGGTGGGTCTTTTTGCTCTCAACAGCCATTGAAGTCCGCTAGACTTCCGTGGTATGGAGGGAAAAGACACGACGAATGCACACGGCGGCAGGATAGGGACGCGCGAGCGGCTACAGGTCGTTGAACATTCGCTGCGTTCACGCATAAAACGCGTGCGCAGTCGCTTTCCCTATATCGTGCAGGCCACCGTCGGCGCAGGCTTGGCGTACTGGGTCGCGCACGAGCTAGTCGGGCACCCGCAGCCTTTCTTCGCACCAATTGCTGTGGTTATCATCCTCGGGCTATCCGGCGGCGACCGGCTCAGCCGCGCGTTTGAGATGGCACTGGGCGGTGTCATGGGCGTCGCCGTAGGCGATTTGCTCTTCCACACCACCGGTTCGGGCCCGCTGCAGATTACGATGCTGGTCTTCATTGCACTGATTGTGGGCTCGCTGCTGACAAAATCAGTGCTGGTCAGCAACCAAATTGTGATCGGCTCAATTCTGATTGCCACGATCATGCCACCGAATGCCGAGGTCGGCGGGCTCGAGCGCGCGATTGACGCGATGATTGGCAGCATCATCGGCATCATCACGATTGCCTTGCTACCGAATTCGCCTTTGACCAATGGTCGCAATGAGATTTCCAAAGTACTGGCAATTATCTCTTCGGTGCTTGCCGATGTCGTCGATGGCCTTCGCGCTAACGACCACGCCATCATTGACCACGCGATGGATGCGGTCAGCGACTCACAAACCGATATCAATAAGATGCTGGCCGCCGCGAAATCGGGTAAAGAAACCACGAATGTGTCCCCGCTGATGTGGGGTTCGCGCCGGCAGATGCGTTCTTTCGAGCGGCTGCTCGAGCCGGTAGATAATTGTGTGCGCCTAGTCCAGGTGCTTGCGCGCCGGGCCGGCGTGCTGTGCGAAGACGGCGATAAAGTCAGCGAGAAACAAATCGATTTGCTCGCCGAGCTTTCCGATATTGCCCTGAGTCTCTCCGCCGTCTACGAGAAAAACACCAAGGTCATCGAGGCCCAAGAGATTCCAGTGCTCATCAACCGCCTGCGCACCGTCGCTGCGGAATCAGGCACGGAAGTACTAGGGAAGAAATCCGTGTTGTCTGCCTACGCGATTCTCGCGCAGACGCGTTCGGTGGCGGTGGACTTGATGATTGTCTGCGGCATGTCGCGTGAATCCGCGGTCGCACAGCTCCAGCCCACCTCCAGCAACCCTGCCTTCCCGCCCGAGGTCTAACTACCGCTCTGCGATGGCCCCGGTCCAGAGGCCTTCGCACTCAAATACGGCGAGCTAAAGCACGCGCTAAACACGCACGATTTGTAAGTCGCGCAGGTGACGATAAAACGTCGACCGCTTCACTGGCCGCTTCGCGCTGATGCCATCAACAGTTACGCGCAGCTCTGGCCCGCCGGCCTGTAGCGCGCGGCCGGTCAGCGCCGCTGCCGCATCCAGCTGGCCGAGCGCTTTGTCGCCCGCGAGCTTCTGCTTGAACCGCTGCCAACGACTATTAGTCTCCGGGTACTCAAAAGGCGTGAGCGCAGGCGCAGCGAGAATACCAGGAGCATCCAGCATCGGCACCAAACGCGCACCGAATTGCTTCTCACCCTGGACCAGCGTTGCATCATCCACAATGATCTCGCCCACCAGCGGACCATGATTCCACGCACTGACCGTCGCCGAGCCCGCGACCGCCAGCCCGGTGTCATTGCGAATCAGCGGTACCGGACGCACCGTGCCCTCCAACGCCAGTTTCCACGCTGCATCCGAATCGGTGGGGATATTCCAATTCTGCGCCGCAGTACTCGCCGCACCGTCAATGACAGGAACATACGCGACCTCAGCCCACATGTAATCTGCACGCATCATGCGCGTGAGCACTGCGGATAACGCGGCGTCATCGCCAACAACCACGATGCGCAAGGGATCATCGATAGGCTGCGGCGCAGGCTGTGGCGCGCCCAGGTGCGAGACGTCGGGTTGTCTCGCAATCTCATCAAGCGACGGGGTGGGATCGACGGGCAAAATGTCGAAAGCGGCATCATCGATAGCCCTGAGCTCTTGGCGGGTGGGAATCGCCGAGACCTGCGAAAACTCCACATCCGGCACGGCCACATCACCGCACCGCAAAATACGGACCTGCATGGCTAAATACATTATCACTGGGGATAAAGGTAGAGTTAACGCGTATTTAGCCTTCAATTGTAGGAAGTGAACAACCATGGCAGCAATCGTTATCGTCGGTGCCCAGTGGGGCGACGAAGGCAAAGGTAAAGCTACAGATATCCTCGGCGGCCGCGTAGATTACGTGGTCAAGCCCAATGGTGGTAACAATGCTGGCCACACCGTCGTGGTTGGCGGCGAAAAGTATGAGCTTAAGCTGCTGCCTGCCGGCATCCTTTCTGAAAACGCCACCCCGGTACTTGGCAACGGTGTGGTCATCAACCTCGAAGCCCTCTTCGAGGAAATTGAAGGCCTCGAAGCCCGCGGCGCCGATGCATCCCGTCTGCGTATTTCCGCCAATGCCCACCTCGTCGCGCCTTATCACCAGACGCTCGACCGCGTCCAAGAACGATTCCTGGGCAAGCGCGCGATTGGCACCACCGGCCGCGGCATCGGCCCAACCTACGGCGATAAAGTCACCCGCGTGGGCATCCGCGTGCAGGATATCTTTGATGAGTCCATCCTGCGCCAAAAGATTGAATCCGCGCTGGAAATCAAAAACCAGATGCTGGTCAAAATGTATAACCGCAAGGCCATCGATCCGGAAGACATCGTGGAGTACTTCTTAAGCTACCGCGACCGCCTAGAGCCCATGGTCGTGGATTCTGAATTCCTGCTCAACACTGCGCTCGATGACGGCAAGCACGTGCTGATGGAAGGCGGCCAGGCCACGATGCTGGACGTCGACCACGGCACCTACCCATTCGTGACGTCGTCGAACCCGACGGCGGGCGGGGCATCGGTAGGCAGCGGTATCGGACCAACCCGCATCACGCACTCCTTGGGCATTATCAAGGCGTACACCACCCGCGTGGGCGCAGGCCCATTCCCCACCGAGCTTTTTGATAAATGGGGCGAATACCTTCAGGTCACCGGCGGCGAGGTCGGAGTTAACACCGGCCGCACGCGCCGTTGCGGCTGGTATGACTCGGTCATCGCCCGCTACGCCACCCGCGTGAATGGTTTCACCGACTACTTCCTGACCAAGCTCGACGTGCTCACCGGAATCGGCGAAATCCCGATTTGCGTCGCCTATGACGTCGATGGCGAACGCTTTGATGAAATGCCACTCACCCAGTCGCAATTCCACCACGCCGTGCCTATCTATGAGACCATGCCAGCCTGGGAGGAAGACATCACCGGCTGCCAAACCTTCGAGGACCTACCGCAGAAGGCCCAGGATTACGTGCTGCGCCTGGAGGAACTTTCCGGCACGCGCATGTCCTACATTGGCGTCGGCCCAGGCCGTGACCAAACCATTGTGCGTCATGACGTATTGGATGATGAGTAAGGAGTAGGCGTGGATTCCTATATTGGCAGCCCGCTGACGTCCAACGCGGTCCGTGTGCTCATGTTGGGCGGCGGTGAACTTGCGAAGGGCTTGGTTGGCGCGTTTCAGAACTTGGGCCTGGAGGTTCATGTTGTGGACCGCTATGAGGGATCGCCGGCGCAGCAGGTTGCGCACTTTTCCTATACTGCTGACATCGATGATGAAAAGGCTGTGCTGGACTTAGTTGAGCACGTTAAGCCGCAGTATGTAGTGCCCGAGATCGAGGTGGTGGCGAGTGAGGCGTTGGCCGTGCTTTCCGATGCCCCCTCTGTCACCGTTGTTCCCACCGCCCGTGCCTGCGAGCTGACCCGGGACCGCAAGAAATTACGCGAAGTGGCGGAGAGCCTCGGCTTGCCGACGACCGCCTACAAAGTCGTTGAAACCTTCGACGACTTGGAAGCCGCCGTCGAGGAGCTGGGCGTGCCGGTGATTGTGAAACCGGACGTGATGACCTCGGGCCGCGGGCATGTCATGGTCAAAGACCGCGACCAGCTCAAGGACGCGTGGAATGATGTGCGCAAGGGCGCGAAGAATTCTTGGGTTGTCGCGGAACAATTCGTTGATTTTGATTATGAAATCATCATCATGGCGGTACGCTCCATTGATCCGGAAACGGGCAAGCTCGCAACGTGGTTCTCTGAGCCGATTGGTTATGAGCATGACCGCGGCAACCTGGTTGAGTGTTGGCAGCCGAAGACGATGAGTCAGCGCGCATTTGAAAATGCTCGCTCTGTGGCAGCACGTATCTCCAATGAGCTCGGCGGCCGCGGCATCTTCGCCGTGGAGCTCTTCGTGGCCGGCGATGACGTTTATTTCTCTTCTGTTTCCCCGCGCCCTTCAGATAAAGCGATGCTCACTGAAGCGACTCAGCGTTTTTCGCAATACGAGCTGCACGCCCGCGCCATCTTGGGTCTTCCTATTGACATCACGTTGACGTCTCCGGGCGCGAGCTCGTTGATTCACGCTGATGAAGAGATCGCCGAAGTAACCTACACCGGCGTCGAAGAAGCACTGCAGGTTGCAGAAACGGATATCAGGCTCTTTGGTAAGCCTTCGGCCTATCCTGGCCGCCGCATGGGGCTGATTATGTCGACCGCGGATGACGTCGCCGAAGCCCGCGACCGCGCCGCCATCGCGGCCTCCAAAATCAAGGTTGCGTCTCGCCCTTCGCAAGACGCGACGTCCGGGGCAGACGCCGCTGACGCGAAATCCGCAGACGCCGCTGACACCAAAGCCGCTGACACCAAAGCCACACCAGGCAGTGCAGCACCGCATAACGCAGCACTGCACGACGCATCGTCAGATGAGGTTCATCGCTCCGAGTGAGCTATTGATGTGCGTATTGGCAAATAGGCGCCCGCCGCGGCTGCGGTAGCGCACCTTGCCGCGGTGTCGACCTTCTTGCGACCTGCCATCTGGCGTGCTGCCACCTGGCGGGGTGCCACGGCAGCGCTCCATGCGGCCATTCTTGGGCGGCGCACTGGGGTTATCATCGTTGACGCCGTTGTGATACTTGCACAGCATCGTCATATTCCACGGCACCGTCGGCCCGCCCAGGTTGTGCGGCTGCAGGTGGTGTACCTGGCAGCGGTCTGCTGGTACGGAGCAATTGGGCCAGGGACACACGAGGTTCTCAGCCATCGCCAGCACGCGCTGCTTCATGGAAGCAAATCGCGCATGATAAAGATTGACCGGTCCCGCCACGGGGTGGAATAAGCCCGCGAAGACCTCGTGTCCCAGTTCGCCGGCAAGCAGTGAGCCCAGTACTTCCGCGCCGGTCATGGTGGTGCCATCCGACAGTCCCACGATGACATCATCGCTCTCACCGCGCAGAATCTTGGTGCACTCATCCAGACCAATCGCAATCACCGTGCGATAGCTCGGTGCCATGAGACCTGAATCTGATTCCAGGTGCTCCCACAATGACGTCAACAACTGATTTGAGCGCTTCTGGGCAACCGGGGGCTCTGGTGCGTCGGCTTCACGTGATTTAGCTTCACGTGCTTTCGCCTCTCGGGCATCGGTGACCGCGTCCAAGGTTTTCTCAAAGTCCGTGATGCGGCGCTGGCTGTCCGTAATGGTCATGGTGCGCATGCCATTTTTCGTCCGCCCAATGCGAACACCCGGCTGCTTCGGCTGCGGACCAAGAATCTCCTCTACGCGCGCTTTGCCGTGGGCGTTGACCTCCTCGAAAGAACCAGTCATCGCCACCAATTCTGCACGCAATTTCCACGCCTGCCCGCGGCGGGTGAGACGGTTGGCGTGGCGATTAATCATCGTCAAGCGCTCAATGCTCAAACCCTGCGCCGTGGCCACCGCAAGGGTGTCCTGCTGCACCTTGGGTGAATCTGCCGGGCCTAAGAACGCCGTGGCCGTACGCTTGTATGTCTTGGCTTGCTCCAACGACACTCCGGCGGCGACGATGTCATAGGCACTGCGCTCATGACACGCCGACAGCAGCGCCACCCCGTGCGCTGCGACAATAGTAAAAGCCTGGAAGATGTCCATGACCATGACTCTAAAGCCATATGTCAAGCACCGTCCAGGCTCATACTTGAAATCTGTGGATAACTACGCTGTCGTGTCACCCAAAAGTGGATTCCTGCAGGCTATGCCTGTGGACCAGCATGGCGCACCATGTCTTCCCACTCCACGATCTTCACGCGCTCGCGCTCGAACTCTTCGCCCGCTGCACGCTCTGCGGCATCCAGACGGCCCCAACCTTCCCAGGTGGTGACCGCAACATCGCGGTCAGCTAGCAGCGTCAGGATATCTTCTGGGTCGCGCTTGTCAGCTGCGTTGAGCTTGCCGGAAACATAATCCTCCACCAGCATCGTGGTGGTGTCCTTCGCATCCGACTTGGTGTTACCAATCAGGCCAACTGGACCGCGCTTGATCCAGCCGGTCGCGTACAGACCCGGGATGGACTCGCCGGTTGAGGAATCAATGACGTGGCCGCCGTCATTCGGAATGACTGCCTTCTTGGCATCGAAAGGCACGCCCTTGACATGCTGTGGGTGGTAGCCAATGGCGCGGTAGACAGCCTGTACTGGCCAATCGGTGAACTCACCGGTGCCGGTGACGTTGCCATTGCCATCGAGCTGAGTGCGCTCGGTGCGGATGCCCACAACCTTGCCGTCCTCGCCGACGATCTCGGTGGGGGACTCGAAGAAGTGGATGTAGATCTTGTGCGGTGCATCGCCAGGTTCGCGCATGGCGTAGCTCTCGAGCGTCTGGCAGACCAAGTCAACGGACTTGGCTTCGCGGCGCGCAGCCTCGGATGCGGCGTCATAGTCAATGTCTTCCGGCGCCACAACAACCTCGATGGTTGGGGACTCATCGAGCTCCTTGAGCTCCTTCGGCGTGTACTTCGCCTGCGCTGGACCACGACGGCCGAAGACGTGCACCTCGCGCGCCTTATTGGTCTTCAGAGTCTGGTAAACATTGTCCGGAATTTCGGTCACCAGCAGCTCATCGGCGGTCTTCGCCAAAATACGGGAGACGTCCAAAGACACATTGCCCACGCCTATGACCGCAACGGACTCAGCACTCAAGTCCCAGTCGCGCTTGAAGTTTGGGTTACCGTCATAAAAGCCCACGAACTCAGCGGAGCCGTAGCTGCCCTCAAGATCCTCACCAGGCAGACCCATGGCCTTATCCTGGGTCGCGCCAGTCGCGAAGATGATGGCGTCATAGTATTCGTGCATCTCATCAACAGTGATGTCACGGCCGACCTCGATATTGCCGAGGAAACGAATCTCATTCTTTTCCATCACATTGTGTAAGGACTGCACAATGCCCTTGATGCGTGGGTGGTCCGGTGCCACGCCGTAGCGGATAAGCCCAAACGGAGCTGGCATCTTCTCAAAGAGGTCAATCTGTACATCCAGCTCGGATTTGACCAGCAGGTCGGAGGCGTAAATGCCGGCTGGGCCGGAGCCAATGACGGCAATTCGTGCCGGCTGATTGGCTGATTGAATGTCAGCGGTAGTGCTCATCGGGGGATTGTCTCCTTATATAGTTCGAATCTTTATCAATTCTACGCTGTAGATTAAGCCACGCCTATGTTAAGTATCACGTCTCACCATGTGGTTTTTACCTAAACAGGGGTGTTTATCCAGTGTATTGGTGGTGTGAGCTGGATGCATATAATTCTCAAACGCCCGTGTGATGCGCTTTACTCCGATAGAATTGGGACGGTTGGCCCACGCCTTAAAAAAGAGAGGTTATCTTTCCGACTATGCCTGAAATCCGTTCGGCGCTTGTGAGCGCGCTTGGTTTGAATTTTGATGAGCTTGATGTGACCGCGCTGGGGGCGCCGGTTGTCAGGTTGGCTGATTTGCCGCCGAAGGTGGCAGAGATTGTGGCATTGCAGCCGCTTGCCGATGGCCCCCGGGTGATCGAAGGCTCCGGCGATTCGCATTTTGATGCTGTGGTCGCGGCGGCGCTGGGTGTGCCGCTGGTGATTGTGGCGCGCGAGAAGGGCCGGGCGGCGATGCTGGCGGAGCGCCATGCGAAAGACATGGATGCGACGGTGGCGGGTGTGTTTACGCCCGCAGAGCTTGCCGATGCCTCCGTGCTGCACAGCGCCGTGAACCTGAACGTGGAGCCGGTCATGTCGGCGCCGGTATTTGAGCACAATCTTCTTGATAAGGCCGCGAAGGTGGGCGCGCATATTGTGCTGCCGGAGGGCGAGGATGACCGCATTTTGCTGGCAGCGGGCGCGCTCTTGGATAAGGGCGTGGTGAAGCTGACGATTTTGGGGGCCCCTGAGGATATAGCTTCGCGCGCGGCGCAGTTGGGTGTGAACCTGGAGGATGCGCGGATTCTGGATCATAAGAGCTCACCGCTGTTGGACGAGTTCGCGGAAGATTTCGCGGAGCTGCGCAAGTCTAAGGGCGTGACGGTGGAGCAGGCGCGTGAGACGATGCAGGATATTTCCTATTTTGCGACGATGATGGTGCATAAGGGCTTGGCCGATGGCATGGTCTCTGGTGCGGCGAATACGACAGCGCACACGATTAAGCCTTCTTTCCAGATCATTAAGACGGTGCCGGAGGCATCGGTGGTCTCCAGTATTTTCTTGATGGTCATGCGCGGGCGCCTGTGGGCATTTGGTGATTGTGCGGTGAACCCGAACCCGACGGCGGAGCAGCTGGGGGAAATCGCGGTGGTCTCTGCTCGCACAGCGAAGCAATTTGGCATTGACCCGCGGGTGGCCATGTTGTCTTATTCCACCGGTAGCTCCGGAGCGGGCCCGGATGTGGAGCGCGCAGCGCAAGCCGTGGAGGTCGCGCGCGGGCTGGACTCGGCGCTGAAGGTCGATGGCCCGCTGCAATTTGACGCGGCGTGCGACCCGGGCGTGGCAGCCAAGAAGATGCCAGAATCAGAGGTCGCGGGGCACGCGAATGTGTTCATCTTCCCAGACCTGGAGGCAGGCAATATTGGCTATAAGACGGCGCAGCGCACGGGTAATGCGCTGGCAGTTGGTCCGATTCTGCAGGGGCTGAATAAACCGGTCAATGACTTATCGCGTGGTGCGACGGTGCCGGATATCATCAATACGGTCGCGATTACCGCGATTCAGGCGGGGGCGAAGTAAATGTATTGTCTGGTTATTAATTCTGGTTCTTCGTCGATCAAATTTCAGATTGTCAGCCCGGAATCATCCGCGACCGATGAACCGCTGGTCGCAGGCCTAGTAGAGCAGATTGGTGAGCCGCAGGGCGCGATTAAAGTCACCGTGCGGGGTGAAGACACCCGCGAGGAATTGGAGATTGCGAATCACACCGCGGGGCTGAAGCGCGCGTTTGAGATTCTCGATGACCACGGCGTGGGTCCAACGTCGCTGGAGCTGGTCGCGGTCGGGCACCGCGTGGTCCACGGCGGCAAGCTTTTCTCGGAGCCAGTGCTCATTGACACCCAAATTGAGTCCATGATTGAGGACTTGATTCCGCTGGCGCCGCTGCATAATCCAGCGAACCTGGACGGCATCCGCGTGGCGCGTGAAATCCTGCCGGACCTGCCGCACATTGCGGTCTTTGATACGGCCTTCTTCAATCACATGCCGCCAGCTGCGGCGCTGTACGCGATAAACAACGAGGTCGCCTCCAACTACGATATTCGCCGCTATGGTTTCCACGGCACCTCGCATGAGTTTGTCTCGCAGCAGGTTCCGCGCGTGCTGGACCGCGACCCAGGGCAAACGCGGCAGATTACGCTGCACTTGGGCAATGGTGCATCGGCAGCCGCGATTCACAATGGTCAAGCGATTGATACCTCGATGGGGCTGACACCGCTCGCGGGTCTGGTCATGGGCACGCGTACCGGTGATATTGACCCGGGTATCATTTTCCATCTGGTGCGCGAGGCGAAGATGAGCATCGATGAGATTGACGTGCTGCTCAATAAGAAGTCCGGCGTGAAGGGCCTGGCGGGCGTGAATGATTTCCGTGCGCTGCGCGAGATGATTTCAGAGGGCAACTCTGATGCCTGGTTGGCGTATAACATCTACATCCACCAGCTGCGCAGGTTCATCGGCTCCTACATGATTGCGCTGGGGCGCGTGGACGCGATTTCTTTCACCGCAGGCGTGGGTGAAAATGACATTGAGGTGCGCGCTGATGCTCTGGCGGACCTAGAAATGTATGGCATCAAGGTTGACCCGGAGCGCAACGCGGTGCGCTCCAGTGAACCGCGCGTGATTTCCACCGATGACTCCACGGTGAAAGTACTGGTGGTGCCCACCAATGAGGAGCTCGCCATCGCCCAAAAATCCGCCGCGCTCGCTAGCGTTTAAAAGCGCTCACAGGCCTGGGCGAAGACCCAGGCCTAGAACATGGTGACGGGTCGGACCTGGTTGGCCAGGTCAACTAGGGCGTAGCGGTGGCGGTTGAACGGTGCCTGGCGGGCAAGCGCCCGCAGTGTATCGGCCAACCCATAGCGCAGGCCACGCTCGGTGAAGGCGTATTCGAAGAGATCATTGGGTGAGGCCGCCGCATCCAGCTTGGCATCACGCAGGAAGCTCAAACCGGCGGAAATGACCGCGATTTTAATCTGCAAAAAGCGGGGCTCATTCGTTGGAATCTCCTCCAGGCGCCGGGCTGCGCGGCGCACGCGGGATTCGTTGACGTCTTGGGAAATCAGCTGAACAATCGTAGTCAGCCGTGCCATGCGCTGGTGTCGCGAAGCATTCGGCACGCGGTCGAGCGTGGCCACCGCGACCTCGGTCTGATTCTCCGCGCGCAGCAAACGCGCCAGGCCAAAGGCCGAGGACACCGTCGTCGGGTTCGTCGACCACACCGTGCCATACAGGCGCAGCGAGTTGAACCGGATGCTCGTCGGGTCATCGGTGATGTGTTCCCAAATCTGAGAATCCGCGAAGTATGAATCATCCAACTCATAGAGGTTGGAAGAAATATTCGCGCACGCGCGCGCCAGCGTCGGGTCCATCAGCTGCTGCTCGGAATATCCCATCGACTGCAGCAGCAACTCATTGACCGCAGCCAGCGCCAGTTTCGGCGCGGCCTCACCCGGCAAAATCTCTAACATATTCGAAAAATGCAGCTGCGCAGCGGTGTAATCCTCCAGCAGCAGCTGGGTGACGCCGGAATACCATTGGTAGCGCCAATCATCGCCAAGCCGGGGCTCAAGCTTGTCCAACCATGACTGAGCCTGGTTGGTATAACCCAAATCCAGCATGGAACGAACCACGCCGAAAGGAATTTCGGCAGACTTTTCATACTCCACCGTCTGCATGGCCTGACGCAGCGTCTCCAATGCTTCCTGCGGCTCGGTATAGGAATAGCCTTGCAGCAGCGCAGCACCGACGTCATCGCGGTCCAGCAGCGGCGTCGGCAGCGCCGATACGACCTCGGGCGCAGTAATGCGCACGGTGCGCTCAATGCCGTCAATCAGCTGGTCGGTGCGAAACACCAGGTGCTTGGTGCCGAACGTCGAACGCGCCGGGGAGAATAGCGAATGTTGCGCCGGGTGCTGGATGCCATCACGAATCGCGATGATTTCGCGCAGCACACCATAAAGCTGCGTGCGCAGCTCAGTGATGTCTTTGAAGCGCTTTTTCGGGTCCGGGTTCGTCGCGCGCCGCAGCAGACGATAGTAGGAGACGTGTCGGCGCAGGCGGGGTTCTTCGGAAGGCGAAGGAATGCCCGGGGTATATACGCCATCTTCCTGCGGCAATTGCAGCGTCAGCGCGGCGAGCGTGCGGCCGATAGTGTAAATATCGCTGGCCACCGAAGGGCCCTCGGTGGGTACTTCTGGCGCCTGGAAACCTTTGGTGCCATAGATGAAACCAAAAGCACCGATGCCGGACACCGCGCCCAAGTCAATGAGTTTGACCTGGTCTTCAGTCACGATGATGTTATCGGGCTTCAGATCGTTATAAACCACGCCGCGCGAATGCAGGTAGTCGAGTGCTGGCAAAAGCTCAAGGATATAGGCGATGGCGATGGTAAAAGGCAGACGCTTTTCGGGCATGGCGTTGCGGCGCTTGCGTAACGATGGCCCGCCCACGTATTCCATCACGATGAACCCACCGGGGACACGCACGTCATCGATGAAGTTGAAAATCTTCACGATGCCCGGGTGGGTGATATCAGCGAGGAACTCCCGCTCGGCTTCGGCAGCGGCGGTTTCATCTTCGGACTTATGTGCCTGCATGCCCTTGAGCACCACCACGCGCCCGGACACAAAGTGGTCATTGGCAAGGTAAATCCAGCCCATGCCGCCATGGGCGATAACGCCCAGGATTTCATATTGGCTGGCCACGATATCGCCGGGATTAAGCTGCGGCGGGGTGAGGTTCTTTTCGATGACCGCTTTCTGCGGATCCATCAACGCATCCTGCGGGTCGGATGGCACCACATAAGGCAGTGTGACCATGCCATCGGCAACTTCGCGGCTGGTGCGTGCAGCCAGGCGTAGTTCGCGGAACGTATCGAGCGCCTGTCGGCGTGAGCGCTGTGAGGTGCCCAGCAGGGCATCGGCAGAGCGCGATTTCTCGCGTTTATCGCGCAGCTCGCCCAAATCTTTAATCAGAGCCGCGATATTGTCCGGGTCAGAAAATTCAGATTCAGACGATGCGGAGTCATCATCGTCGTCGGCGAAAGGATCAAATGGAACGGCATCGGTCCCGTGCTCTTCGCCGTCGATATCGTCATCATCGGCGAAAGGGGCATAAGCTACCGCTTGGGTGGCAGTGGACTCGGCTTCTTCCGTGCTGTTTCCGTCGTATTTCTGACCCTCGATTTCGTCGTCGAAATCATCGTCGTCAGCGAAGGGGTCTAAGGCGACGGCTTCGGTGGCCTGGTCATCCTCCGAGTTCTCCTCAGATTTTTCCGGGTCGAGGTAGTTGAGTTCATCTTCGGTGAATTTGTGGCTCATGATTCTTCCTCTGAATCTTCTTCGGGCTTTTCCTCGATGTACTTCGGCTCCGGCAGGGTGGGGGTGGGCAGGTACTGGCCAAACCATTCATCGAAAAGCGATTGCCATGTGCCATCTTCCAAGGTGCGCTCGATGGTGGAATTGACCTGGCGGATCAGTCCCCGGGAGTCGAATTGGGCATCGGGGCGGCGAATACCCACGCCATAGACCTCGGTGTCGAGGACCTCGCCGACAATCGAAGAATATGGGTCCTGAGCCACCATGCCGGAAAGCAGTGTGTCATCGACGACGATAGCGTTGGCCTGGCCCAGCTGCAGAGCCATGAGGCAATCACCCCAGGAACGCGCAATCAGCAGGTTCGCGTGCGGGGCTGCCTGTGCGACTTTGTCCAAGGCGGTGGAACCTTCCACGGAGCAAATGGTGCGCCCGGAGGTTTCATCAAAGCTCGTGATACCGGAGCTGGTGAGCACCAACATGCGGGTATCGGTGGTCATATAAGGCCGGGAAAACGCGACGGTTTCTTCACGCTCCGGGGTCATGGTCATGGTGCGAATCACGATGTCGACCGTGCCATTTTGTAAAGCTTCGGAGCGCTCGGCGGACTCCAGGAAGCGGAAGTCCACGCGGTTGCGGTCGCCGAAGATATCCTCGGCGATTTCATGGGCGAGGTCGACTTCAAAACCCTGGATGTCGCCGGAGGCAGCATCGCGATAAGACAGCAGATTATGGGACTGGTCCACGCCGACAATGAGACGACCGCGCTCAATGATATTGGGCACGCGTTCTTCGGGTGTGGCGTCATCGGGGCGGTAGGTTCCTTCGAGCTCACCGTCGAAATCGGTTTCAGCAGGCGTGTATTCCGAAGCATGCATCCAGCGCGAGCCGACCGGCAGCGGTGGGCCCGCAATCGGTGCAGTCATCGGTTCCGAATTGAATGCACGCGGGAGTTCGGGTGATTCTTCCTCTTGCTCAATCGCCGGGTCTGGTGCGGGGTTGGTGTCATCGGGCGTATTTGAACCGCAGGCAGTAAGGAAGAGCGTTGCGGTAAGAAGCGTGGTCAACCAAATCTTGGAGTGAGACATTAGAGGTACTCCTGCAGACGTGGACGGATACCGAGCCATACGGCGAAAATCGCGAGCACCGTGAGCACCATAACTGCGGAGGCAACAAAGGTCATCGCGGCGAGACCATCAGAGATATATGCGCGCATGGTTTCACGCGAATCCGCAATCAGCTTGGTCAGCGCATTATCGAGCGTATTGAACGCAGACGCAGCGGTGGCATCCTCCCCGGGGTCAGGGTTCGGGGCGGTGGCTAGATGCAGCGCTTCATCATAACGGCCGGTGCGTAGCGCTGATACGAATTCGTCGTGGGTTTCACTCCACTCCGTGAGTGATTCGCGGGCAGTGTCCACGGCAATTTGCGAGCTGGTGGGGTTATCAGGATCGAAAGATGCGGAAGCTTCAAATTCGATCAGCGCATCACGAATGGAGCTTTCCACGTGAGTAAAAGGCAAGGAGTCATTGTCAGAATCACGGCGGACCAGCGCGAGAGTCTCAGCGGTGCGGGCTTGTTGACCAGCGATACGCGAGGCAGTCAGCGAACTCCACGGCGTGGAGGCTTCTTCGAAAGCCTGCGAACCGGCAGACCAGGTGGCAAAATTCGCGATGGACACCCAGAAAATCGCCAACGCCATCAGTGATGTCGCTGTCACGAAACCTCGGTTGAGGCGGCGACGGGTAATGCGCCACAACCACCACTGCGCCAGCGCCAAGAAAATTACCGCGGCTATCAGACCAGATAGCGGCACCCACTGTGGCGCGGTTAGGCTGCGTTGTTCCTCAGCGACCTTATTCGAGGTGATGGTAAAAAGCCGGGAAGCAGCCGGCAGGATTTCCTCGCGCATGATGGCCGAGGCATTCGACATATACGCGCCCGCCACCGCATTCGACATGCGGTGGTTTGCTCGCGCGGTTTCCACCATGCCCGTGTACACGGGAAGCTCGCGTTGAATGAACTGAACGAGCTGGCGGATCTCGTGGTCATCGGCAGCCGCTCCCTGCACAGCCTGCGTTGCAGACACCGCCGCGCGGTCGATGGCCTCATTGTATTTTTGCCTGCTTGTCGATGACTCCACGCCGCCCTGGACGAACCCCGTCGACGCCACGGTGTCAGCGAGCGACAGCGAGGTGTAGAGATTATGCGCGGCATTCGCGGTGGGCTCGGTGACCGTGAGCAGACGGTCCAAATCATCCTGGCGCTCGGCAGAGGAATTCGACATCGACACACCAGCTGCAGCCAGCGCGACCGTGAGCGCCACAGTGATCGCGAACATCCGGCCAGGGGTGGTGGTGACAAAATTCCAGATACGGCGCAGCAGGCGCGCAGGGCCGGCGAACGTTGACATCGCCAGATGCGTCGCCGGGTTATAAACGGGATTAGACGGTTCGGTGACCTCATCGAGCCAATGGTCCTGAGACTCCGGCTCGGGGATTTCCGACACCACAGCAAGGGAGGAGCTAACATCCTCTTCAACGTGCATATCCCGACTGCCGGTCATTGCTTAAGACTAACTCACTTAAAGTGTGATATTCCACCCTCCACGCGGGTTTTCTAAAGACTTCGCCAAGGAATTGGTTGGCGTAGGATGAGTAACTATGGCGGGAAAGGAATCACTCGAAGCAAATGGTGACGGCTGGGCAGCGGGACCGAATGGTTTACGCATGTGGGGGCGCTACGGCGCGGCCGGGCTCTTTTTGCTTGCGGACTCCGAGCACGGCCCGGTGGTGCTGATGCAGCACCGCGCGGCGTGGACCAATTTTGGGGATACGTGGGGGATTCCCGGCGGCGCACGCGACCTGAATGAGACCGTCGAAGAGGCTGCGGTGCGTGAAACCGTCGAAGAATGTGCAATTAATCCAGACCACATTGAGGTTGTAGATTCAGAAGTGACCGCGGGGCCTTTTGACGCTGCCGATGGCCTGCCGGGCGGCTGGACTTATACCACCGTCATTGCGCGGACCAAGGATGGAAAACCGCTGGTAACCACCGCGAATGAGGAATCCAATGAGCTGCGCTGGGTGCTCGTGGATGCTCTGGAAGAGCTGACGTTGATTGCGCCTTTTCGGCAGGCATTGCCACGGATTAAACAGCTGATTGACACGGTAATTTAAGCGCTTTGCGGTGGGGCACGTGGTCATTGAGCGTGATTTTATGGCAACGTTGTTTGCATGATTGAAGTAGAAGGATTGACGAAACAGTACAGGTCAGTCCGTGCGGTTGATGACCTCAGCTTTAGCGTAAAACCCGGGAAAGTGACGGGATTTCTAGGTCCTAACGGCGCGGGCAAGTCAACGACCATGCGCATGATCGTGGGCCTTGATGCCCCAACCGCGGGGCGCGCAACGATTGACGGTGCGCCCTATCAAAAGCTTAAGCACCCGCTGCGCACGATCGGGTGTTTGTTAGATGCCAAGGCAGTGCACCCGAACCGTTCGGCAAAAGCGCATCTGACGTGGATGGCGCAGTCTAATGGTATTCCTACCTCGCGTGTCCAAGAGGTTCTGGAGCTCGTCGGCTTAGCTGATGTTGCAAAGAAGAAAGCCGGTGGCTTTTCTTTGGGCATGGGCCAGCGCTTAGGCTTGGCCAGCGCACTTTTAGGCGACCCGGAGATTTTGGTTCTGGACGAGCCAGTCAATGGCTTGGACCCGGAAGGTATCCGTTGGGTGCGCTCACTCGTGCGTGCGCTCGCGGCGGAAGGGCGCACCGTGCTGATTTCTTCGCACCTTCTGTCTGAGATGGCCCTGACCGCAGACCACTTGGTGGTCATCGGCCGCGGTAAGTTGATCGCGGACCAGCCGACGTATGATTTTGTGAAAGAACACTCGGCATCCAGCGTCATTGTCCGCACCGATTTTGTGCCGGAATTTACCGGTGCGCTGGAAGAAGAGAACGTGGAATTTTCCATGTCTCAAGATGAAGAAGGACGCGAGACCCTGGTGCTTCCGGATCAGACCACGGATTTCGTGGGCAACCTAGCGTATTCAGTTGGCGTGCCATTGACGGAGCTGACGCAGAAGCGCGCATCTTTGGAGGATGCATTTATGGACATGACCAGCGAATCCGTGCAGTACCACGCCGCTGCACCGGGTGAAGAAGTATCGGGCGAAGCTGCGCAAGATACGGACGAAGAAGCTCAGGAGGCTCGCGATGATTCTTAATACACTTCGCTCAGAGCTGACCAAGCTTTTTAGTACGCGTTCGGTGTGGTGGACCACGGGCGTATTCTTCTTCATTTCCATCGGCTGGACACTGATGATCACCACGATCACCAATTCGCAGCCAGTGGATGCACAGATGCCGGTGACCGCGCCGGCACTGTTGTCGGTGCTATACACTCTCGCGATGCCGGTGTTGCTGATTCAGGGCATCATGGTGGTCACCACCGAATACCGGTTCAACATTCAGACCAATGTGTACATGTCTAACCACAACCGGTTGATGGTCGCAGCCGTCAAGGCCGTGATGTACGGCGTGATTGCTGCGGTACTCGTGGTGGTGGGTATTTTGGCCAGCGTTGTCGTGGCCAAGTTAGTACTCGGCGGCGAGATGGGCGAGAATTTCGAAATCTTCGATGATTTCACCACCCGCGCTCTGTGGGTCTTTCCATTGGGCATGTTCATGCTGATTGTCTTCGGACAGGGTTTGGGTTTGATCATGCGTCAAACCACCGGTGCGGTGGCTATCTCGCTGATTTTGTACCTGGGCATTGACTCGATGGTGGGTACTATTCCGAAGATTGGCGAAGACATCGTGAACTTCATGCCATTTACCGCGCTCAATACGTGGATCATGGACGGCAGTGTCGACACCGCCCCGTGGGATTCAACGGTCGGATCTGCCATTGTATTTGCCGTGTGGGCCGCTGTCTCGTGGGTCGTTGGCGTATTCATGTTGGTGAAAAGAGACGCTTAAGTGGCCATTTCCCTACTTCTCGCGCTGGCGCTGTTGTCCGCAACAGCGCCTTTTGCGACAGATATGTACCTGCCCACGCTCCCTGCCGTGGGCCAGGAATTCGGAGTCCCTGACTCCGTTGTGCAGCTGACACTGTCAGGATTCTTCGTCGGTATGGCCGTAGGCCAATTGACGGTGGGGCCGGTCTCGGATGTCATCGGCAGGCGTCGGCTGCTGATTGCGGGCGCGGTGATTGCACTGGTGGCATCGGCCGCGGTGGCGCTTGCGCCCACCATGTCGGTCTTTATTATCGCGCGTACCTTGCAAGGCTTAGGCGGCGGTGCGTGTATTGTGCTCTCGCGTGCGATGGTGCCAGATTTGCTCTCGGGCAAAGAAGCCGCGAAGACCTACTCGCTGCTCATGGCTATTTTGGCGATTGCCCCGGCTGTCGCGCCGATTGTGGGCGGACTGCTGGCAGAACCCATCGGTTGGCGTGGCATCTACTGGGTGCTCACCGCACTGCACGGCCTCCAGTTGGCGGTCGTTTTGTTGATTGTGCCGGAGACCGGTGGGAAGGCATCGGGAAGCGGCTCTTTTGCCCGCCGTGTGCTGGGCAACTATGTGGCGGTGCTGAAAAATGCGCGCGTGTGGGGCTTTATAGTATCCATGGCTTTCGCCTTCGCCTCGATGTTTTGCTACATTTCGGCGTCAGCATTCGTCTTCCAGCAGCAATTCAGCTTCAGCCCGCTGGCCTACTCGGGCGTATTCGCGCTGACGGCGACGGGCATGTGTATCGGCAGTTTTACGAACTCCGCATTCATCGACCACTTTGGCACCAAAAGGATGCTGTTGGGCGGCATTAGCTTAGCGATGTTCGGAAATATCCTGCTGCTGATCCTGGTCTTGTCCGGTGCGAGCGTGGGCTGGATAATGCTCGCGCTGGTGCTGTGTATTTCGCCAAATGGCATCATTATGGGTAATTCGACGGCGATGGCTACCGGCATGATGCGCCCCCGAGCGGGCTCGGTGACCTCGGTGATGGGCTTTGCCCAAGCTATTCTCGGCAGCCTTGCGGGCCCGGTGATGGGCATGGGTGGCAATACGGCGATGACGATGAGCGTGGGCATGATTGTGTGCATGTCCATTGCCGCAGTCGGCGCGCTTTCCGCTACTGCAGGGCTGACGTCAGACGCATAACGTTATCAACGTAGCGGCGAATGAAGCCGCGCTGGTTCCATTCCTCAAGCGTGAGCTCATGAGAGACTGCGCGGTAATTGGCGGCGAGCTCATTGAATTCGCGGATGAGATCGCCTCGGGCAACTAGCATTGTGGACTCATAGTTCAGTCCGAAAGAGCGCATGTCCAGGTTGGAGGAGCCGAAAGCAGCCAGTGGCTTATTCTTCAGGCGAATACCTTCGGCGGTTTCCACGGGGTCGGCGCGGCCCGTATCGGGGTCAGCGAGCACGAACTTTGAGTGCAGCACGAAAGGCTTGGGGAATTGGTAGATGTGGATACCGGCCTCGAGGAGAGACTGATAGTAGGAAGACTGCGAGTGGTCGACCATGAATTGGTCGGCCTTTTCGGAGACGTAAAGCTCCACGCGTACACCGCGGTAGCTGGCGGTGGTGACGGCATCGAGAAGTGATTCATCGGGCACGAAATAAGGCGAGCAGATAATCAGTCGACTTTTGGCATGGTGAATGAGAGAGATGAACATGCGCAGGTTCGGCTCGGTGGAATATCCCGGGCCCGAGGGAATCAGCTGGACATAATTGGAGTCGGGGGTTTCGCCCTCATCTTCGAGCTCAGTGAGCATTTCAATCAGCTCGCCGGATTCGGTGTACCAATCCACGGCGAATACCGCCTGCAAAGAGACGACGATGGGCCCGGTGAGCTCCACCATGTAATCAATCCAGTAACGGTCTGTGGTTTTATACTCGCGCTTGATGAGATTGAGTGAGCCGATGAAGCCGCGGTCGCCGTCGATGATGACGAGCTTGCGGTGATTGCGCAGGTCAGGGCGGCGGAAGCGGCCGCGTAGGATTTGGATGGGCAGCATCAAACGCCAATCAACATCGATGGCGCTCAGCCGCTTGCCTAGGGTGCGGTAGCCCTTATATTTGAAGCTACCGATTTGGTCGAAGAGGAATTTTACTTCCACACCGCGCTGACGTGCACGGGCAAGTGCTTGGAAGAAAGGATCGGTGGTCTCATCCCAGCTGGTGATGTAGATTTCGACGTAGACGTAGCGCTTGGCCTGGTCGATGGCATCAGCCATAGCTTGGATGGACTTGGCATAATCAGCGTGAATGCCCATGTTGTGCCCAACCACCGCCGGAAAGCCGGTGAGACGGCGATTGAGCTTGATGATGGATTCAACTTCGGCTTCGATGTCCTCGAAGGGGTGGTCGGGGACTTCCTTGTGAGCATCCTCGATGGCGTCATTGGCTTCCTGCTGGATGCGGTGGCGGCGCCGATTGATTTGCGGCGAACCCATGAGCAAAAACAGCGGCAGACCGATAAAAGGCAGCAGTAAAATTGCCAGCAGCCATGCGGTTGAGGACGAAGGACGACGTCCTTCGGGGACAAAGCCGATGGCGAAGATTTTGATGGCGTAGTCGAGGATGAAAAAGATCAGCTGCCAGCCGGTCAGATCGAGGGATAAAGACATGGGCTGCTAGCGCACGGAGTCGAAATCAGGCAGATCGAAATCAGCCCACAGTAAAACATGGTCAGAGCTGCCCTTTTCGGAGCGCTCCTTCTTATCCAGACCCGCACCAGTGACCTTGTCTGCCAAAGAGTCGGAGGCTAGCTGGAAATCAATGCGCATGCCCTCGCCCTTTTGGAAGCGCAGAGACTTGTAGTCATAGTAGGTCCAGCGCTCTGCCTCGGTGAATTGGCGGGTGACTTCTTTTAGGCCTGCCTCTTCGAGGCGCTGGAACGCAGCGCGCTCGGGTTCGGTGACGTGCGTCTTGCCGCGGAAGACCTCCAAGTCCCACACATCCTCATTGCGCGGGGCGATGTTGAAATCTCCGGTCAGCAGCAGCTTCTCACGTTTCTTGCCCTCGGCATAGCGCGCGAGAGCGTAGAGAAAGTCCAGCTTATAGTCATAGTGGCGCTGCGTAATTTCGCGGCCATTGGGCACATAGAGCGACCAGATTTCCACACCGCGAATGACCGCACCCAAAGCGCGAGCTTCCGGTGCTTGTTCTTTTTCCTCGTCATTGTGATAGCCCGGCTGCTCTGGGAAGCCGGTGAAAACCTCAGTGGGTTCTTCACGGGAGACAATCGCAACACCATTCCACTGGTTCAAACCGTGGAATACCACGTGATAGCCAGCGTCTTCGAAAAGCGAACGCGGGAATTTATCATCAGCCACCTTGGTCTCTTGCAAGCACAGCACATCAATGTTGTGCTTATCCATAAGATTTAAGGCCCGCTCGCCGCGGGTTCTGACTGAGTTAATATTCCACGTTGCTATCCGCATGATTTACAGGTTACCTGGATCAACCGTGATGTAGCGATGTCGGTGGTGCTCAAGCATGCCGAGCTTTTCATAAAGCGCAATCGCACCGTCATTGCCCAGGCTTACTTGCAGGTACACCTTTTCAGCGCCCTGCTCTTTGCCCCAGACCATGGCATGCGCTACCAGTCGTGCTGCTAGGCGCTGCCGGCGGGCGGATTCGCTGACTTTCACGCACGCGATGCCTAGCCAGCGCGTTCCATCCTCGGATTCGGTAATGGTTGCGCGCAGCACGGCGCCGGGGGCGGCGGAAAAGAAGGCGAGGGTGGCATCGGAAAGCAATGGCTGAGCCAAGTCGGTATCTGCGTGGTCGGCGATATCCAACCACGCCGGCGTTGGCTCAGCGGTTATTTCCACCTCCAGCGGCTCATCCACATATGGCATGATATCGCTTAAGTCCGCGAGTTCGCGGGTCATGACGATTTTTTCCACATCAACGTGGTCATGCGGCAGCTTCAACGCGGAATTACCGATGCGCTCTGGCACCAACAATAAAATAGTCATGTTATGGCTGGCATAAAACGTGGCGAGCTCAGCGATTGGTACGGGCTCAAAGCCTGCCGATGGCCCCAGCGGCACCGCCGAATTAGTCCGCGCCGTGCGGCCATCACCGGCACGCATCAACCACTGGCCATTCGAGGTCCACTGATTGGTGGCACCGCGGTAGGAGTGCGCGGAGGCGACCTCCACGTGGCGGATATCAGAATTTCGCACCGTGCGCGGCGAGAGCTTTTTAACCACATAAAGCTCATCAGCGGGGATGACAACCTCCGGCAACGCGGATGGGAAACCACCCACCATCTGCGGGCGAATAGTCAACGGTTCGGCAGCCGTGACGTGCCCAATGACATCGCTATGCCCACCGCCTTTGAACTTGCGGCGGGCAACCACGCGGTCACCAGGGGTGACGGGATCGGAGCGAAAAGCTTTAGCCATGGCTTAGTCTTCGTCGTGGCCGAAAGGGTCTTCGCCTTCACCAGGCATCCAGGTCAAACCCGGAACATTCCACCCATTGGCCTTAATGGTCTTCTTGGCTGCACGCTTATTGCGGCCAATCAGCGTATCCGTGTAAACAATGCCGTCCAAGTGGCCGACCTCGTGCTGCAGGCAACGCGCGAAAAAGCCGGTGCCCTCAACGGTGATGTCTTCACCCTTTTCATTAAGTCCGGTCACCTTAGCCCAATCGGCGCGGCCGGTAGGGAAGCCTTCGCCAGGAACGGACAGGCAGCCTTCGTCTTCGGAGCCGTCATCGGCAGGCATGGTTTCTGGAATCTCTGAGGTCTCCAGCACCGGGTTAATAACGCAGCCCTTATGCATATGGCCTTCATCATCCGGGCAGTCATAGACAAAAAGACGCTTATTAATACCGACCTGGTTTGCGGCCAAGCCGACGCCATTGGCGGCAGCCATGGTCTCAAACATGTCAGCAATCAAGGTCTGCAGTTCTGGGGTGTCAACTGGTTCTTTAACTACTTCGGTGGGGTTATGAAGTACTGGGTCGCCGTGTATCACAATTGCGCGGATAGTCATGGAATACAGTTTAAGCATGACTAGCGCGAAAAACAGCAATGGGATGGGCGATCTCAGCCAGATGGATAAGGAGATCCTGGATTTTGAACTGCGCGCGCCGCAGGCCATTGCGCTGAAAGAAAAGGCGATTCGCGCCGAGCTGGATATTTCGCCGGTGCGCTACCACCAGCGGCTGAACGTGATTCTGGAATTGCCTGAGGCGCTGGCTTATAACCCGGTACTGGTCAAACGCTTGCTCAGAAAACGTGGGCAACGCGATGATATTCGGCGCGCCGCGCACGAAAACCCAACAGATGAGCATTAGTGTTACAGATGTGACTAATGAGACTGTAGATAATTCCGCACAAGATACCACTGACGCGAATAACAGCGCCGGGGGCACCACGTTGCCGCTGCGCGGATTCGCCATGGTCCTCATCGCTGTAGCCGTTATGTTTGGCCTGTGGGCGCTATATGCGTTCACCCAAGATGACTCCACGGATACGGCCACGGAGCAGACCTCCGAACAGACCGCGCAAGACGGCGAGCAGGCCCAGGAGCCTGGCACCGTGGGCGCTGATACTGCGCAGCAATCCGCTGAGGCGCTCGCACCGGAAGATGGTGACGATGCTGGTGCCGACGGTGCTGAAGACGCCGAGGGTGCTGTGGCTGAGCGCGATGGCGAGGACGCAGCTGCTGATGATGCTGAGGCCGCAGGACGTGACAGCGATGCAGGCGAGGCAGCGGGTGCTGTACCTGTGCCAGCGCCGGCACCGTTGAAGGTCAACGTCTTGAATAATTCCGTTACCCAGGGCCTGGCTGCCGATGTCTCGGATCGTCTGCGTGCTGATGGCCACGAGCTGGGCGAGGTAGGCAATTTTTCCGATGATGTGCTGCCACAGACCACCGTCTTCTTCCCAGCGGGTAATGCTGAAGCAGAAGGCGTTGCACGCGAGTTGGCCGATGAGTTCAACGGTGTAGCGCGCGAGAACATTGACTCGCTGCCTGATAACACCCGCGATGGTGTCACCTTGGTCTTGACTGAGAATTAGAATGTAATCCTCCGCAGCAGGCGGGGAACTGGGTACGATAGACCAGTGAGTAACACGGAATACGTCGAAGAAATCTTCGCCCGCTCCCCACAGCCAACGCTGGGGGTTGAGTGGGAAGTCGCGCTGGTAGATCCCGAAACCCGCGACCTGGTGCCCCGTGCTTCTGAAATCGTTGATGCGGTGGCAGTCACGGCACCGGATATTCATCTCGAAAAAGAGTTCCTGCAAAATACGGTCGAACTGGTTACGGGCATTTGCCAGAACGTGCCGGAAGCTATTGCGGAACTGACCACGGGAGTGCGCGCAGTTCAAGCTGCGGCTGAGGAACGTGGAATGCGCGTGTGGGCGTCGGGGGGGACACCCATTCTCGGATTTTCGCAAGAACCCGGTCTCGGAGAAGCAGACCTATTCGGAGATCATCAACCGCACCCAGTATTGGGGACAGCAAATGCTGCTGTGGGGCACCCACGTGCATGTTGGCATTTCTCATGAGGACCGCGTGTGGCCGATTATTAATGCGTTGATGACCAAGTACCCGCATCTGCTGGCTATTTCGGCCTGCTCCCCGGGGTGGGATGGCCTGGATACTGGCTACGCGTCAAACCGCACGATGCTATATCAGCAGCTACCTACCGCCGGCATGCCGTACCAATTTCAGGATTGGGCGCAGTGGCAGTCATACATGCGGGATCAGTCGATTTCGGGCGTAATTAACCACACCGGTTCGATGCACTTTGATATTCGCCCGGCGTCGAAGTGGGGCACTATTGAGGTGCGCGTGTCTGATGCGGCATCGAATCTGCGCGAGCTCTCCGCTGTTGTGGCGCTCACGCACTGTTTGGTGGTGCACTATGATCGCATGATTGATGCGGGCGAGGAGCTGCCTACCCTGCAGCCGTGGCACGTGGCGGAAAATAAGTGGCGCGGAGCGCGCTATGGCATGGGCGCCCTGGTCATTACTTCGCGTGAGACCGATGAGCGCTGGGTCGAGGACGAACTAGCAGATATGGTGGAGCAGCTTATGCCACTGGCGCGCGAACTGGGCTGCGCGCGGGAGCTGGAATTGGTGCTAGAAATCATCGACCGCGGCGCAGGTTATGAGCGCCAGCGCACCCGTCATGAAGAAACCGGTGACTGGAAAGCAGCGGTCGATATGACCTGCGATGAGCTAGATACGCTGCTTCCGCTGGTGGAAGAGACCGAGTAATCCCAGCAGCCCATAGAGGGCTATGAAAATCACGCCGGTGCCGGTAAACGCCAAGGCGCCGAGCGTGTTGATGTCATCGAGGCGCTGATAAGACGTGCCATCCCAGACAACGATGGCGACGTATGGCAAGGCGAAGATGATCATCGTGATAAAGCTTGCCAAGCCGGCGACTTGGGCGCCGATGACACCGCGCAGATGCTTGCCGATAAACTCATTGACCCCCAGCAAGATCGCCAGCAGGAGTGGAGCGACCCAGACCCAGTGGTGGAACCAAGAAAATGGGGACACCAGGCAAGAAGAAATACCGGTTAGGGCCATCGCGACGGTCGCGTTGTTGCGGCGAACTGCGACGTAGACCGCCAGGCATGTCAGCGCAAAGATGATGAGGATGATGGCCACCCACAGCGGGCCGCCATCGATTCCGAATTCGCGTTCCATGAGCGAGCGGATGGATTGCGCGCCGGGATTGGTGTGGTCGCCGACGCGGGAGGAATCAAAAATCGCGCGGGTCCAGAAATCATGCGCGTCGGGGATGAACCAGTAGCCGATACCGACGGTGACAAAGAATGTCAGGATGGAGATGCCGGCCGCCCACCAGCGGCGCTGGAAGAGCAATACCAGGCCCAAAAAGGCAGGGGTGAGTTTAAGCCCTGCTGCCAGGCCAATGCCGATGCCCGGGAGGCGGCGCTTGGGTAAGAAGTCGAGCGCGACCAGCAGCATGAGGAAGACGTTGATCTGGCCGAAATGCAGGGTGCCCTGGACAGGCTGGAAGGCAACAGCAGCAAGTGATAGCAGTGCGCTGAGCAGCCAGGTAACAGGCCGCATGCCGTAGCCGCGCTCGCGGAAGACCAGCAGGAAGACGAACATGAGCGCAACGGCGGTGCCGATCTGCCAGACGATGATGATCCAGTTATCGCTTAAATAGCTCAGCCAGGTAAAGACCACGCCGGCAAAAGGCGGGTACGTAAAAGGTAAGTCGCCGATGAAGGCGTTGTCATAAAGGAATTGGCCATTGGCGACTTCCGCGCCGGCCATGATGTAGATGTTGAGATCGAGCGGCACGCGCCATTTCAGCGCATGCTCGCCCTCATAGTGAAAAATCCGGTAGATAGACCACGTGGCAAATGCTGCAAGTAGCAGTACAAGGGTGGTCGATCCCCAGATTTTCTTCACTATATCGGTCCTCTATTTGCGTCTCATTTGCCTGGTGGCAGGGTGGTCATTGCGCGAGATGCGGTCATCTTCGGCATATAGACCTTCACGGCGCGAAATACGCGTCATGCGTTGTGCGGTGACCGGACTGGTCAACATAGCAAAGAGTACCAAAAGGAAAAGGATCCCTAGATCGCCGCGTTCGGCCACACCGAAATTTTCAGAGCCCGTGACGCGGATGACCGCGCCCAAGATGGTGAACACCAGACCGACGGTCTGTGGCTTGGTGACAAAGTGGATTCGAGACATAGGGTCCTGGAAACGGGCAACGCCGATAGCAGCGGAGAGGACTAGGACGCCGCCGCATAAAATCAGGATGAGCGAGGCAATATCAGCAAAAAGTGCGTATGTCATTAATTATCCCTCTTCCTAAAGCGGGTCACCGACACGGTGGAAATGAAGCCCAGCAGCGCGACGACCAGCATGGCATTAGACACCGTGGTGTCGAGTGTCCAACAAATATAGACGGCCATGGAGCACTGGAACATGGCGGTGAAACCGTCCATGCCGACGAGACGGTCCATGGAGTTGGGACCTTTAACGATACGCCAGGTGGTGATCAAAAAGGCGATGACGAACATTGCAGCGGCGATGGCCAATCCGGTGTTGTAAATTATTGGATCCATTAGCGACGCTTCCCTTCAAAGATGGAAATCATGCGGCGTTCCAGGGTCACCAGGTTGTTGATTTCGCGGTCGATATCGGCTTGGGTGCTGGCATCCAGAACGTGCACGGTCAGCATGCGGTTGGCGATGTCGATTTCGGCGACGGTGCCGCCCGGCTGCAGGTTGTACAGCACAACGGCGAATGACAACACCAGCTCATTTTCCACGCGCATGGGTGCACACAGGATAGCGTTTTTGGGCATCTCGCCGGGACGTACCGCAATCCATGCCACGCGTATCGATGCCCACAACAACTCACCGAACCAGGTGAACATGTAGCGAATCAGCTTGCCCCAGGAGACCTGGATATTGCCCACGGGCATGGCTGGCAGTGGCAAAAGAAAGACAATGCCGAAGCCAACCAGCAGACCGCCGGCCAGATTGGCCCAAGTGAACTCGCCCATGAGCAAGCACCACATCAATGTCAGCCAGATGATGAACGCGGGGCGGAAGCGGTGGCGGGCCCCAGTAATGGTGTTTCTCACTGCTCATCCTCCTGCGAATTCGTTGAGGAACCAGAATTCACGGCTGGCCCGGGCTCTGGAAGTGGGTGGTCGCGGTTTTCCAAAGAATCTCGGTCAATGTAGCGATCTTGCGGATCCAAATGACGCGTTGGGTCATCAGCGTGGTCGCCGAGCACTGCGTCCTGGTAAATCGACTGATCTTGTGCGGATTCAGCCGCGCGCGAGGTCACACCAGAAACTGGGCCGGCAAGGAAAGTAATGGACGTGGATGCAATCACCAATAGGGCGGTGGAAGCAAACATGCCAAAGGGCAGACGGCCAACGTCGGCGCGGTCAGAGTACTGGACTTCATCGGTGACATCGACAAGCGGTGCTGGACGTGCAAGTGCAACGTGGCCCTCTGGTGCATCGGCGCGGTCACGCACAAAGCCCTTGGACCAAACCAACACCATGACGTACAAGGTCAACAGCGAGGTGACCACGGCGCCACCGATGAGAACCCATGCCATCCAGGACCCCTCATTGGCACCGGCCTGCAGGAGCAAAATCTTGCCCATGAAACCGGAGAATGGCGGGATACCGCCCAGGTTCATTGCCGGGATGAAGTACAAGATCGCGATAATGGGTGCGGTATACAGCAGTGAGCCCAAGCGCCTGAGCGACGAGGTGCCGGACTGGCGTTCAATGAGGCCGACCACGAGGAAGAGCACTGTCTGGACCAGAATGTGGTGCACGGCGTAGAAGATCGCGCCAGACAGACCCTGAGCAGTACCCAAAGCCACACCAAAAATCATGTAACCAATGTGGCTGACCAGGGTGAATGACAATAGACGCTTAATATCGGTCTGCGCCATTGCGCCCAAAATACCCACGATCATCGTGGCCAATGCGACCCAGATGAGCAGAGTATCCAGTGAGCCGTCGGTGAAGACAACCGAACGCATGCGGATAATCGAGTAAACACCGACCTTGGTCAGAAGGCCCGCAAAGACTGCAGTGACCAGGGACGGGGCGGTGGGGTAAGAGTCGGGAAGCCAAGCATCCAGCGGAACAATTGCGGCCTTGATGCCGAATGCGACCAGCAGGACGCCGAAGATAGCGGTGCGCGTGCCTTCGGGGACATCTGCCATGCGCACGCCAATCTGCGCCATGTTGACGGTGCCGACTGCGGCATAGGTCAATGCGATGCCGAGCAAGAAAACCATCGACGAAACCATGGACACCATGACGTAGCCAACGCCGGCGCGCACACGCGCTGGTGAAGCACCAAGAGTCAGCAGCACATAGGAGGCCACGAGGAAGATTTCGAAGCCGACATAAAGATTGAACAAGTCACCCGCGAGGAATGACACGTTCACGCCCATGGTCAGCAACATGTAGGTAGGCAGGAAGACGGTGACGGGCTCATCTTCGTTGCCATCGCGCACGCCCTGGGAGATGGCGTACCACATGACTGAGAACAGCACGATGGAAGAAGTAAAGAGCATGACGGCAGACAGTCGGTCAGCAACCAACGTGATGCCAACAGGGGCGTCCCAGCCGCCAATCTGCAAGGTTTGGATGCCGTCGACATCTGCAATCAGCAGCAGCACCACGCTGACCACGGAAGAAAGTGCCAGCATGATGAAGGCGACATTTGATTGGGCCTGGCGGAAACGCTGGAGAAGCAGCGTGAGTGCAGCACCGAGGACCGGAATCATAATCGGCAGGGGAATAAGGTAGCTGGTGTATGGAACCAGCATCTGTGCAAGTGACACGAGCCAATCACTCATCTTTAACCCCCTTTACCGGATCCTCGAAGGACCGCGGACCAAATGAATCGCCTTCCTTGGTGGCACGACCAGTGGTGGGGTCCGAAGACGCATCCTGGTCTGGGGCTGCGGAAGGTCGCAGCGCCATCGCTGCGATAGCCGCGTCATCAATATCATCTTCAATGACGTCATCGGTGCGGTAGCGATACTGGCGATAAGCCAAGGTCAAGATGAATGCGGTCATCGCCATGGCAATAACAATCGCGGTCAAGATCATGGCCTGGGCCAATGGGTCGGCGATCTGCTCGCCGTGCTCGGTGGATTCGCGCCCCATGATTGGTGGGGAACCAGCAGGGCCACCAGCCTGGAGAATGAGCAGATTGACGCCATTGCCGATGAGCAAAATGCCCAAGAGCATCTTGGTCATCGCGCGGTCCAGCACCAGGTAGGTACCCGCAGCCATCAACACGCCGGAGGCGAGGAGGTACATCAGGTTGGCTTCCATTTACTTCTCCTCTCCTTTCTGATTCTCAGTGGTGGTGGCATTCGGGTTGGTCGGCGCCGGGTTTTCCGGCGGGCTCGGCGACTGTGAAGAATCCGGTGAGGTCTCTGCCGTGGCCATGGCCTTCACCTTGGCTTTGCGCTGGCGGTTCTTGCGCGCCAGCTGACGGGCACGGTCACGCGCACGCTGCTTACGGATTTCTTCTTCCTCATCCAGCTTTCCGCCCAGTGAGTGCAGCACGTGCAGTGCTAGGCCAATCACGATGAGGTACACACCGAGGTCGAAGATCAGTGCCGATGGCAGTGACACACCGCCAATCAGCGGGATATCAACGCTGGTGTATGCAGAAGCCAGCGGCGGATAACCCCAGAACATGGGGGCAATGGCAGCGATGATGGAGGAGACGAGGCCTGCGCCCATGACACGTCCGCCATCGATAGGCAGTGCCTCTTCCAACTCGGCACGGCCACCGGCGAGGTAGCGCAGAATCAATGCGAGTGCTGCGACCAGACCGCCGGCGAAGCCGCCGCCCGGTGCATTGTGACCGGTAAAGAAGAAATAGAGCGATAGCGCAATCATCGAAGGGAAGAGCACGCGGGTGGAAACATCCACCATGAGCGAGCGGTTGAGCTGCTGCTCAGACTCCACACCTGCGGCCAGCCAGCGACGACCGGTGACGCGCAAGGTAGGACGGCGGGACTCGCGGGCAAAGGACTGTGTACCGTAAATGAGCGAAGCCACACCGGTTGCGGCGATGACCAGAACGGAAATCTCGCCGAAGGTATCCCACGCACGGAGATCCACGAGCAACACGTTGACGGTGTTGGCGCCATGGCCGATGTCTTGAGCCAAGTCCGGCATGAACTTGGAAATGGAATCTTCGGTGCGTGCATTAATGGCGAACATTCCTAGCACCACGGTCAAGATGCCGACGGCGATTGCCAACCATGCACGCAGGCGGTTGTGCTTAGGCTCGCCACGCCATTCGGTATTCGGTGGCATCTTGCGTAGCACGAGCATGAACAAGACCAAGATGATGGTTTCTACCAACAGCTGCGTCAGCGCCAGATCTGGGGCACCGTGGAGCGCGAAGATAAACGCCAAGCCATAACCGGTGATACCCACGATGATGGCACCGGAGAGGCGGTTATGCGTAATGGTGGCTGCGATAGCGGCCATGATGATGACCAACGCTGCGAAGAACTGCCATGGGTTCTCCGCCACGATCATGCGGACATCGGTGATGTTTCCGAAGATAATCGCGAAAGTAGGCAGCAGGATCAAACACACGAAGATGGTGGTCAGGTTCAGCTGGAGAGAGCCACGCTGAGTATTCGCGGTGATGCGCAGGGAGAGATTGCGCAAACCCACGAGGATGGCGTCATAAGCATTATCGGCGTTGCCGAGTGCCGCGTACTCACCTTGTAATGGCTTGAGTAGGTGACGCTGCCAATGCAGGAAGCAACCAGCAGCAATGATGATAACAGAAATGCCGAGCGCAATGTTGAATCCGTGCCAGAGCGCCAAGTAGCTGCCATCGGCGCCGTAGATCACGTCGAGGTGACGGTTGATGGCATCGGACATAATCTTTGGGAAGAGACCAAAGAACACGGTCAGTGCGGTCATCACTGCTGGAGCAATCCACAGCAGTGGGGAGATCTTATGCATGTTCTTGACGTCTTCGGTCATCTCACCGTTCTTGGTAGCAAATGCGCCCCAGAGGAAACGCAATGCATAACCCATAGTGAGCACAGAACCGAGAATGATGCCGACCATCATCAGGTTGCGTGGCATGCCAACCAGCAGTTCTTCATTCATGACGGCGTCAATAGCCGCTTCTTTGGTGACGAAACCAAACAGCGGCGGGATGCCGGCCATGGAGAGCGCGGAGATGATTGCCAGCCCAAAGACAACTGGCTCCTTGCGGCCGAGGCCGGAGAGTTTGTCAATTTCGCGGGTGCCTGTTGCGTGGTCAATGGCACCGACGATCATAAAGAGCGTGGCCTTAAACAGTGAGTGCGCAAAGGTCAGGGCGAGTGCTGCCATCATGGCTTCGCGGGAACCGATAGCCATGATCGAAATGATGAAGCCGAGTTGGGAGACAGTGCCGTAGGCAAGCACCAGCTTGAGATCGACCTGCTTTAGTGCCATCCAGCCGCCGAGCAGCATGGTGCCCAAGCCAATCGGGATGACCACCAGGTGCCAGGAATCCACGACATGGAATTCTGGGGCGAGACGTGCAACGAGGTAGATACCGGCCTTCACCATGGCAGCGGAGTGCAGGTACGCAGAGACCGGGGTGGGAGCGGCCATTGCGCCCGGAAGCCAGAAATGCAGTGGGATATTCGCGGACTTCGATAGTGCACCGGCGAGGATGAGGCAGATGGCGACAGTAACGAATGGGGTCTGTGCCCAGCCGTCATAGGCGACCATCTCGCTGAATCTCCACACGCCAGTTTGGCGGCCCAGGATAATGATGCCGACCAGCATTGCAAGGCCACCAGCGACGGTAATCATCAACGCTTGGGTAGCGGCGCGGCGTGATGATGCGCGCTCGCCGTAGTAGGAGACCAGTAAGAACGACAGTACGGAGGTGATTTCCCAGAAGACGTACATCAAGAGCAGGGAGTCCGCGATGACGAGGCCATACATGGCGGTGGCGAAGCCAATCATCTCTGCGCCGAATAAGGTCAGGCGCAGTGGAGTGGAGTCGAAGTATCCCCAACAATAAATGAGCACGAGCGCGCCAACACCGAGAATAATCAGGGAGAACAGCGCCGCGAGGCCATCAAGTTGGAAGTCTAAGTTGAGGTGCGCGGCCGGCATCCATTCGATGCTGGCCTGGTGGTCCAAGTTTCCTTGAATCAACTGTTGCGCAACCCAGATGAAGCCTCCAGCGGGCACCAGGGCCAGGATTCCGAAGGCGGGCCGCCCCAGCGTGTGAATCAAAAAAGGTGCACACACTGTCGCGGCAATCAGAGCTAACAGCAATATCAGCACAGTAGTCGGTGCTCTCCCACTTTAAGTTAGCGAAGCATTGTATAAATACTTCAAGAAACGGACAGTCTTAAAGGGCCACCTTCATTCAAAATCTCCGTTTATCGACTTCTACCCGCGCTGTCCCAGCGACGGTAAAGCTAGCTCTAGAACCAGTGCTAATTCACCACGAAATACTGCAACATCCAAGGAATCTCGAACACGTGCCATAAATGCAACGCATTGAGGCGGCGTCGATAGAAAACGGCGCGGCCAATATCGTCAATAGTAGCGTGACGTGCGGAATATTTAAAAGGAACTTTTCATTTATACAGTATTATATGGGGCAATTTCGTCCTATCTATCACGTGATAGATAGGTGTTCAATGATGTGAGTTCGCTGTGCGCTGCACGATTGTGCATATCGCGGCATGTTGCGCATGTGACTAATGACGTGCAGGTGGGTGAAAAATGTAAGTTAGTTAAATTTGCCACAACTATGTGTCCCTGTTTGAAATCTGTGCGCTGTGCGGTTGCTTGGGCGTTCGCTGACGTTACTTGTCTGCACTTGTTCACGCGTTGGCAAGCAATCTCAGCGAAAGCGGGTGAGGAAGAGCGCTTCTGTGATGGCCATCTGCTCAATTTCTGAAGGATCGACTGATTCCTGAGGAGAGTGGATATTGGACGTGAGATCGGCGGCGCCGAAGAGCGCGATTTCTGCGTCCGGAAAAGCTTCATGGAGCTCGACCGTGAGCGGAATGGAACCACCGGTGCCGATTTCGCTGGCATCCACGCCATAGGCATCAGACATGCATTCGCGCAGCAGATTGAGGACTTCGCCGTCCTCTTCCGCGCGGTAGGCGCGGTTGATAGCCAAGACCTCGGCGCTGAGCTGAGCGCCCCACGGCGTGTGGTTTTGCAGATGCTCGATGAGTAGATTCGCGGTCTTAGCGGTGGTGATGCGCTTGCCTTTACTGCTGCGCTGACGCGGTGGAACGCGCAAATTCAAGTGTGCCTGGGCGGTGGCGGGAACGGCGTTGACTGCGTCTTCGACCGGTGTGGAAGAAAAACCAGTGATCGTTACGGCGGGGCGGGCCCAGATGAAGCTGGCGATATCGCCATCGGGAAGCTCGGTGCCTTCCAAGAGTCCTGCGTCGAGGCGGAATTTATCTTCGGGGTACTCTTCGCCATCCCAGTCGCCGGTACAGTCCACACCGTCAATGATGCAGCGGCCGGTGTCATCACGGATGGAATCCAGGGCACGAATCAGGGCCGCGACGGCATCAGGAGCAGCACCGCCGAATTTTCCGGAATGCACGGGGCCGTCCATCGTGTCGCACTGGACACGAACCTGCGCCGAACCTCGCTGCAAGGTGATAACCGATGGGGCACCCGGTTCAGTATTGCCGGTATCCACCACGAAGATGGCTTCAGCTTCAAAGAGCTCCGGGCGATCTTCGAGCAGCTGCTTCAGACCCAAGCCACCATTTTCCTCCGAGCCTTCAATGACAAATTTGATGGTGGGAAGGTTCGGCTCATCTTTAATGAGACGAAGTACCTCCAGGTGCATGGCGATATGACCTTTGCAGTCTGCTGTGCCGCGACCCCACCAGCGACCATCGCGCTCAGTGATTTCTAGTGGTTCATTATCCCAATCCTCGCGCGAACCGAGCGCGATGATGTCATGGTGCGCATAAAGCAAGACCGTGCGGTTGTTATTTGGATCGCCGGGGACCTCACCGAGAATAGCGAGGGACTTATCCACGCCCTCGATGATTTCTGCGCAGGCGCCGACGCCAAGAAAAGCATTCTTGACCCATTCGGCGCTGGCCTCGTATTGCGAGCGGACAGAGTCATCGCCGTGGACAGACTCGAACGCAACCATCTGTTGAAGATCGGTGAAAATACGGTCCCTGGAAGGTGTGAACATAAACATCAAGCTTAGCCACACGAGATGTGACCCACCTAATACGCATATGTTTCGGGCCGCGCTTGCGTATTAGGTGGTAGGAAGCGAATTTCGCAGATTAGGCGTATTGCTGCAGGAAGAGTGCCTCAGCGATAGCGATGTGTTCGATCTCAGAAGGATCGACCGATTCATTAGGGGAGTGGATAGCAGCCTGGGGTTCTTCGACACCAAAGAGCGCGATTTCTGCATGTGGGTGCGCGTCTTGAAGTTCCACGGTCAGTGGGATGGAACCGCCCATGCCCATGGTGGTGGTTTCCGTGTCGTAGGATTCGGATAGGCACTGCTCCAGCAGCTTGAGCGCAGGCTTGGTGAGGTCGGTCTCGAATCCACGCGCGGCCTCGATGATCTCGCCGGTGAAATGTGCACCGAAAGGCGTGTGCGCCTCGAGGTGTGCGATGACTGCTTGGGCGATTTCTTGCGGATCGGCGGTTGCTGGCACGCGCACGTTGAGCATTGCCTCGGCAGTTGCGGGAACGGCGTTGACTGCCTGGTCCACTGGGGTGGAAGTAAAACCGGTGACGGTGACCGATGGGCGGGCCCACACTAAGTCACCAGCATCAGTATTGTCATCACCGGCAATTTCGGTGCCCTCAAGCAGGTGGGCATCAGCGCGGAAGTCCTCGGCGGGGTAGGAGCGACCTTCCCACTTGGCGGTGGAATCGGTGCCTTCGATAACAGTTGCGCCGGTCTCGTCATACAGCGAATCGAGCGCGCGCATCAAGGCTTTTACGGCATCCGGTGCGGCGCCGCCGAACTGGCCAGAGTGCGCTGGTGAAGACAGGGTATCCATCTGGACACGGACCTGCGCGGAGCCACGCAATGATGACGTCAGCGTTGGCTCTCCCACGGCCCAGTTGCCGCAGTCGGCGATCAAGATGGCATCGGCAGCAAATGCTTCTGGTGAGTCCGCAATCAACTTGGACAGGCCCGCACCGCCCATCTCTTCAGAGCCTTCAATAAGCACTTTGATATTCAAATCGGTGCCGCCAGTCTGCTCCAGCGCGCGCAGCGCCGCCAGGTGCATAACCACATTGCCCTTGCAATCAGCTGCGCCACGGCCATACCAACGACCATCACGCTCGGTCAGCGTAAAAGGATCAGAATCCCACTTCTCCGGGTTGCCCGCTGGTACCACGTCATAGTGCGAATAAAGCAGCACTGTCTTCGCACCCTCTTTGCCTGCTCGCTGACCGATCAAAGTAACTGAACCATCTTCGGTGACATGCTCTTCTACTTCGAGCCCGGCATCGGAAAGCGCTTTGCTAACCCAGGTCTTTGCGGCATTCATCTGGTCTTTGAGCTCAGGGATTGTGTGCACCGAATTAAACTTCACCAGCTCCGACAGCTGGGTAAAGATGGTGTCGCGATCGTTTTTAATGAGGTCCTTAATATCAGCCATGCACACCAACCTACACCGCACCGATATCTCATTTAGTGGAATGGTGCGTGGATGCGATCGCCGATAGCATTTTTTCTTGCACTCGAGGGGTGAGAGTGCCAGAATGGTTGGTGACACCAGGTTGAGGTTGGTACGCACTCACCAATCCTGCCGTCGCGGGCGCCTGCGTGAGCAAAAACCTTGAGTGAAACCCAATCTAGGAGATTAAACACAATGGCAAAGATTATTGCCTTCGATGAAGAGGCACGTCGTGGTCTTGAGAGTGGTCTCAACACTCTTGCAGACGCAGTAAAGGTAACGCTCGGCCCTAAGGGACGCAACGTAGTTCTGGAAAAGAGCTGGGGCGCGCCAACCATTACTAACGATGGTGTTTCCATCGCTCGCGAAATCGAGCTCGAGGACCCATACGAGAAGATCGGCGCAGAGCTGGTCAAGGAAGTTGCTAAGAAGACTGATGACGTCGCTGGTGACGGCACCACCACCGCAACCGTTCTGGCACAGGCGCTGGTTCGCGAAGGTCTGCGCAACGTAGCAGCTGGTTCCAACCCAATGGGCATCAAGCGCGGCATCGAAGCAGCAACCAAGACTGTTGTTGAGGCGCTGCTCGCATCCGCTAAGGACATTGAGACCCAGGAGCAGATTGCTACCACCGCTGGTATCTCTGCAGCTGACTCCGCTATCGGCGAGAAGATCGCTGAAGCTATGTACACCGTTGGCAATGGCGCGGTGAACAAGGATTCCGTCATTACCGTTGAAGAATCCAACACCTTCGGCGTTGACCTCGAAGTTACCGAGGGCATGCGCTTTGATAAGGGCTACATCTCCGGCTACTTCGCAACCGACGTTGAGCGTCAGGAGGCAGTCCTGGAAGACCCATACATCCTGCTGGTCTCCTCCAAGATCTCCAACATCAAGGACCTCGTTCCTGTCCTGGAGAAGGTCATGCAGTCCGGTAAGCCACTGCTGATCATCGCTGAAGACGTTGAGGGCGAAGCACTGTCCACCCTGGTTGTGAACAAGATCCGCGGCACCTTCAAGTCCGTTGCTGTGAAGGCACCAGGCTTCGGCGACCGCCGCAAGGCAACCCTGCAGGACATGGCTATCCTTACCGGTGGCCAGGTCATTTCTGAGGAAGTTGGCCTCTCCCTTGAGACCGCTGACCTTCCACTGCTGGGCCAGGCGCGTAAGGTAGTTGTTACCAAGGATGACACCACCATCGTTCAGGGTGCTGGCGCTCAGGAGCAGATCGACGGCCGCATCAAGCAGATCCGCGCAGAGATTGACAACTCCGACTCTGACTATGACCGCGAGAAGCTGCAGGAGCGCCTGGCTAAGCTGTCCGGCGGCGTTGCAGTTCTCAAGGTTGGCGCTGCAACCGAGGTTGAGCTCAAGGAACGTAAGCACCGCATTGAGGACGCAGTCCGCAACGCAAAGGCTGCTGTTGAAGAGGGCATCGTTGCTGGCGGTGGTGTTGCACTGCTGCAGGCTGCAACCGCTCTTGACTCCCTCGGGTTGTCCGGTGACGAGGCAACCGGCGCGAACATTGTTCGCTCCGCACTGTCTGCACCGCTGAAGCAGATCGCTTTCAACGCTGGCCTGGAGCCAGGCGTCGTTGCTGATAAGGTTTCCTCCTTGCCAGCAGGCGAAGGCCTGAACGCTGCAACCGGCGAGTACGTTGACCTCATGGAAGCTGGCATCAACGACCCAGTGAAGGTCACCCGCTCTGCTCTGCAGAACGCAACCTCCATTGCTGCACTGTTCCTCACCACTGAGGCAGTTGTTGCTGACAAGCCAGAGCCAAACGCTCCAGCTATGCCAGATGCTGACGCAATGGGTGGCATGGGCTTCTAAGCTCCGCTACAACTCGAGCCGCCTCTAGATAGGAATGGCTTAAGAAGATAAGAACGAAGAGGGCTCACCGCCAGGCGGTGAGCCCTCTTCTCGTGCCCTAAACCGCCTTCTACACAGCTATGAACCCGTCCCAGGGCCTGCAACTGTCTCACTAAAGGCTTAAACGAAACAGGGCACACCTACACGACTTCTTGAGGCCTTTGTGAATACCGGCGTGTCCTTAAAGCTTCCTGGGAGATTTGCGTTATTCACAGCCGGGCAGGAGTTGAATGTTGGATATTAAATACATAACAGGAGGTGGTTTACCAGTAAATACTCAGGACGAACGCGATTAATCTCAGCGTAGAACTGCATTCATTTTGTCTAAAATAGGGCAACGCGAGCGACCGTGTGCCGTCCACGTGGCTGAAGAAATAACCCCGTATTAGGGTAAAGAGTGATCTCTGTTAGGAAAATTTTTCTGGATGATTGGGGCTTGAAATGGCCTATATATCGAACCCAAAAGACTGGGTGTTAACTCAATGGTCTAAATAAGTTGCAGTGAACATTTTCAACGGCAAAGTAATTGCAGGTAAGTGGCCTGTTTTAATGAATTAGAAGATTTCTGGTGAAAACTCAGCCACTGGCCACCATTGTTCAAGAAAATCAGAACTGAATCAGCGGGAAATAAGGCAACACTAAAATTCGGCTTGAAAAGCAACGGGTTTGTGACAAAATAGTTATCTGTGACGCCCGATAGGGTGTCTGCAAATCCGCAAACACCTCCGGGCAGACGTCCGGACTTCACATAAGGAGATCAACATGGATCTGTCTTTCATCCAGGAGCAGCTCGATACCTTCGCTACCTTCGCTGGCGCAATCGGTGACTTCCTGCAGAAGCCTGCAGAGTTCTTCGGTGGCCTCGTTAACTGGTTCACCGAGGGCGAAGATGGCACCACCCCAATCGCTGACGACTGGGAGACCACCCAGAATGCATTCGGTTCTTCCAACGGTGGCAACGGCGCTGCTGAGTCCGAAAACGCTGGCGAGTAATTAACTGCCTGTCTGGCAACCTATCAACATCAAATTTTGCCAGTGAGCAGTTATTGAGACTGGTTCACTGCATTTCCTAAAGGAGTAAAAATGGATTTCATCGCATCTTGGGGCACCCTTTCTTCTGACGGCATCCTCGGCCGCCTGATTGACCTGCTCGAGATCGCTGGCGATTGGGCTGGCGCAACCGCTGACCTGATCGGTCTGGTTGGCTAATTAACTACTGCCTAAGCAGTGGTTAAGAGTGAAGCCTCCATCCCTTGCGGATGGGGGCTTTTCGCATACTTAAGGCCTTGCGGTGGCTTTCAAACCAGGGGCATGAATTCAACGCGCCGGAATTCTGGATTACGATTAAACTAATCTTCATGGCTGATATTAAAGACGATGAATTACCAGTTATCGATCTGGCAAAGACCGACGGTTATGTAGTTGATGACTCGGACGAGGATGATCCGAGCCTCATCATGCCTGATGGCTCTGCAGTAGAGACCTGGCGTGAGAATTACCCTTATGAAGAGCGCATGTCGCGTGATGAGTATGAGGCGACCAAGCGTGCGCTTCAGATCGAGCTTTTAAAGTGGCAGAACTGGACCAAGGAAACCGGTCAGCGCCACATCATCCTCTTCGAAGGCCGCGACGCCGCCGGTAAGGGTGGCACTATTAAGCGCTTTAACGAACACCTCAATCCGCGCGGTGCTCGTACCGTGGCATTGGAGAAGCCTTCTCCCCGTGAGTCCACGTCCTGGTACTTCCAGCGTTATATTCAGCACTTCCCAGCCGGCGGTGAAATCGTATTCTTCGACCGCTCTTGGTACAACCGCTCCGGCGTGGAACGCGTCATGGGCTTCTGTACCGAATCCCAGCACGCCGAGTTCCTCCGTGAGGTCCCAATGCTGGAGAACATGCTTCTGGGCTCTGGAATCTCTTTGACGAAGCTGTGGTTCTCGGTGACCCGTAAGGAGCAGCGCACCCGTTTTGCTATCCGTCAAATTGACCCAGTGCGTCAGTGGAAGCTGTCTCCAATGGACTTGGCCTCTTTGGATAAGTGGGATGATTACACCCGCGCGAAGGAAGAACAGTTCCGATACACCGACACTGATGAATCCCCATGGATCACCATTAAGTCGAATGACAAGAAGCGCGCCCGCATTAATGCAATGCGTTATGTTCTGAGCAAGTTTGAGTACACCAATAAAGACCACTCGGTGGTTGGTGAACCTGATGAGCACATCGTGAAGCGTGGTCGCAATCAGATTGGTGATTAATACGGTCTTTTAGTCAGTCTGGCAAAGAAAATGGTCACTCTAGGAAGAATCCCGGAGTGACCATTTTTGTTGTGCCGAAGTGCTAGCGGGCAGTGACCTTACCGAAGAGGCGTGCCACAGGAGCCAGCAGTGATGGACGCGCAGCAATCCAGGCCGCTGCGATGACCACAAGTGAGCCCAAGAAGCTAAAGAATCCGGTCCAATTATCGGCATAAACGGTCGGGTCGACATCGCCTTGAGCCGCGTACATGTGGTTGAGATTGCGCAGCGCACCCGTTGCGAACACCATGACAACGTGCATGATGATGAAAATGACGATGTAGATCATCACTGGGAAGTGAATCTTGCGGGCAATCGGTGCTGGGAAATACTTCGATGCCGTAGTCCACGACTTGGACCAGAAGTTACTCATACGGAAACCAGAAATAATTGCCAAAGGAGCAGCCACGAAGACGGTCAGGAAGTACGTGATGACCTGCAGTGCGTTGTAGTTAGCCCAACCATTTTCTGTTGGCCAGTCCAACGTCAGGTACTGCAGACCTGCGGACAGCGCATGTGGGAAAATCTCCCAGCTGGTTGGCACAATGCGCATCCAGTGCCCAGTGACGAACAATAAAATGATGAAGATGGCGCCGTTGATGATCCACAGCAAATCCAGTGACAGGTGATACCACAACGTAAGACTGATCTTCTTCGAAGAGTTCTTCCCAGTGAAATACGCAGCTGGCTTTCGCTCATATCGAATTTGCAGACCACTGCGGATAATCAGCACCATGAAAAAGACATTGAAGAAGTGCTGCCAGTTCATCCACGCCGGAATACCAACTGGTGCATTCTCAGGCAGTTCCATATGACCGGAGTAGCGTTCGAGGAAGTTTGCTCCAACTTCAGTAGTGAAGAAATACCGTGCGCCGAAAACCGCTAGCGCGAGTAGGACTGCCAACCCAATGATGACTGTTAAGCCGCCACCAATCCACTGTTTCAGTGTGAAACGGCCGTACTTTTTCTCATCTTCTTTCTTCGCCGCAGCAGGCTTTGCCTCAGGCCTTGTTTCTGCTGGCTTGGCTGCGGTCGAACCTGCTGGCTGAGAAGGAACAGCCGCTGGGGTTCCTGGGGCCGCAGGTGGCGTGGGTGCTGACGGCACGCTCGGCGCTGCTGGCGCGCCAGTAGCTGGTGCGGCTGGAGCACTTGGAGCTGGATTAGCTGCACCAGGAACAGCTGGTGCGGAAGGAACCCCAGGCGCGGCTGGGGCGGAGGGCGCTGCTGGAGGAACCTGCGCTGAGGGAGTCGATCCGCCAGGCACAGAAGGAACTGATGGCGCTTGCGGAGCTGCGGGTGCAGCGGGAGCGCTTGGAGCGCCGGGTGCTGCAGGTGCGGAAGCTGAGGGCGCTGCCGGAGGGCTTGGAACGGACGGTGCCTGCGGAGCACTTGGTGCGCTTGGAGCATTTGGCGTTGCCGTACCAGGGGCAGCCGGTGCCGCGGGCACCGAAGGAGCTGAAGGAGTTTCAGAAACTGGAGGCGCGGCAGGCGCGCTTGGAGCGCTAGGGGCTGCAGGTGCGGAAGCTGCGGGCGATGCCGGAGCAGCAGGAACACTTGGAGCTTGGGGAACCGCGGGTGCCGCGGGCGCCGTGGGTGCTGCGGGAGCGGATGGCGCAGAGTTAGCCGATGGTGCAGCAGGCGTTACAGGGGCCGAGGGCACAGAACCGGATGGAGCAGCAGGCGCTGCTGGGGCAGCGGGTGCTTGGGGCGCTGTGGGAGCCGAGGGGGCCGCGTACGCGCTGGGTGCGGCGGGGACATCGGCGGTAGGAGCGGGCGGGACAGCAGCGGGACGCGGCACAGTGCCTTCCTCATCGGGGAGACCATCCTGAAGATTGCCGGTCATCGTTTCGCCCTTTCCTTGTTTGCGCACGATTGCGTGCTCGTGTGTGTGCCAGGGACTAAACCTGGAGGTATTCAACAGTCCTATTGTGTGCGACGATTGCACGGCGTCCAAATGGAGAGCCGAATTACCCAAAGCATCGGTGACACTTTATGAACCTACCTGGCACAGACCCAGAAAGGGCGAGTTGGGTCTGTGCTTCATTGCACGTGTTAGCGCATTCCCATGCGGATGGCGCCGTCGAGGCGGATGGTTTCGCCATTGAGCATCGGGTTGCGGATGATGGATTTCACTAATTGTGCGTATTCGGTCGGTTTGCCCAGGCGTGATGGGTGGGGGACCTGCTTGCCCAAAGATTCTTTGACCTCATCAGACATGGTTGCCACCATGGGGGTTTCAAAAGTGCCTGGGGCAATCGACATGACGCGAATCAGGGAGCGTGAAAGGTCACGGGCAATGGGTAGCGTCATTCCCGCGATACCGGCTTTGGACGCAGAGTAGGCAGCCTGCCCCATTTGGCCATCGAATGCGGCGACCGATGCCGTATTGATAATGACGCCGCGTTCTTCACCCTGCGCAGGGTTATTTAGCATCGCTTGCGCAGCAAGGCGGATGACATTGAAAGTTCCGTTGAGATTGACGTTGACTACTTTGGTGAAGGCTTCGAATGGAAAGGCTCCCTTGGAACCGGCAGTCTTAAACCCGTTGAGCATGCCAGCACAATTCACCACGATGGCTAAGTCATTGTTGTCATTAGCGATATCTACTGCGCGCTGGACGTCATCCTCATTAGTGACATCAGCGGGGACAAAGACGATTTCACCGTCGAGAGTGTTCAGCTGGGTTTGATCAGCGTGCGGGAGGTCAATCACCACCACGCGTGCGCCTGCCGATGCGAGCATCGCCGTTGTCGCCAAGCCCAGCCCTGAAGCTCCGCCGGTCACTAGTGCGGTCTTTGAAGAAATGTCCATGATTGCTCCTTTTATATCTGAATTGGTGCGCGTGAAACTATTGCGCGGGGTAAATACGTGGTGCGGTGGTGGGTTCGATAAACCCACGCGCATCGGTATATGAACCACGCGCTGAAAGGTGCGGGTGGTCTACTACTTCATCAGCAGCGACAACCTCAAAGACGCATGCCTCCAGATGGCGGAAAATCTCCACCCACTGCTGCCGGGTCTTTGAAGCAAAGGCTTCCGCAAACTTTTCGCGCAGCAATGGCCACTGTGATTGGTCATATTGGTCTTTGGCACTGAAACCTTCTGAAAGACCAAGGCCCTCCAAAAGGTTCGCGTAGAACTTCGGTTCAATAGCGCCCGCGCTCATCCACTTATCATCAGAAGTTCTGTAAATCTGATAAAACGGGGCGCCGCCATCCAGGAGGTTTCCGGCACGACCGCCATCCCAGTGCCCGGCGGCACGCATCGAATGCAACATCGCCGAATGGTGAGCAACGCCGTCTACAATTGCTGCGTCAATAACTACGCCTTCGCCAGTGCCGTAGGTGCGATTATCCCGACGATATAGGGAGGACAGAACGCCTGCCACCAAGTACATGGATCCACCTGCGAAATCGCCCAGCAGGTTCATGGGCGGAACTGGGGTGCCGTCCGAACCAGCAATGGGTTCCAATAATCCGGAAATCGCAATGTAATTGATGTCATGGCCAGGCGAATGCGCAAGGGGGCCATCCTGGCCCCATCCGGTCATGCGGCCATAGATGAGCCCAGGATTAATCGAATGGCAATCCTGCGGCCCCACACCCAGCCTTTCCGCCACGCCGGGACGAAAACCCTCGAGAAGAACATCAGATGTGGCAATCATGTCACGAACTGCAGCCAGATCATCTGGGTCTTTGAGATCCGTGGTGCGTGCGGGTTGGTCGCGGAAAATGATTCCGTGCAAGGCCTGTTCGGTCTCAGAAAGTCCTGCGGGGGTTTCCAAGCGGGTTATCTCCGCACCGAGATCTGCTAGCAGCATCGCTGCGAAGGGTACTGGGCCAATGCCGCCAAGCGATAGAACCTTGATGCCTTCGAGTGGTTTAAGTTGCGCTGTCATCAATGCTCCCGATACGTACTTTAAAGTGATGTGGATTACTCTAAGTGCGGCAGTGTCAGGAATCTAGGACTTTAGAAAAATCGCCCATGAGCACCGCTTAATCGCTGGTGAATTGGGGGTGAACGCCATTTTCTCCCCGCGCCGGGAAAACAAAAGTGCGGCCCCCGCAACGATGAAAGAAGCAGGAGCCGCACAGTGAGAACGTGGATTATTCGACGGGTTCAATCGGGTTGCCCTGCCACGTGGTGTGGCCAGGAACCTGGTCACCACGCATGACCAAAGATCCTGGGGCAACGGTTGCATTGGTGTGAATGTGCGATGCTGGCAACGAGACTGAATGCGCAGCCAGGGTAGCGCCATCATCCACGGTCACCGTATCCAGACTCATGACGCGGTCCTGGAAGAGGTGGGTTTGCACTACTGTGCCAGGCCCAACGGTTGCACCCTTGCCGATGTAGCAGAGGTCGGTTTCCGGGAACCAATAGGATTCAATCCACGCGCCACGACCAATCCGCACGCCGAGAAGGCGCAGTGAGGTGTTCAATTCGGCCGTGCCCATCGCATGGTTGAAGAACCACGGTGCGGCAACGCTTTCCACGAATGCATCTTGCAGCTCGTTGAGCCAGACAAATGATGACCACAACGGATGGTCGCCTGGGCGATGTTTGCCCACGCAGATCCACTTGACCACGACGGTGATGATGACAGCGACGATGCCCGCACCCATCAGCAGCAAGCCGGAGACCAGCCATGTCAACCACAAGCCGATGGAGTTGATGAGCACCACCATGAGGCCAACTACTGCAGCCAGCAACATGGCGGATGCAGCAGGAGCCAAAAGGCGCAGAGTTTCAATCACACCGCGTGCGACCTTGGCCCACATCGGTGGGTTATAAGTCAGTGAATCACCAGAATCAACGGACGCTTCCACGCGGCGCATGCGCTCTGGTGGAGAGCCCCACCAGTTGGTGCCGGACTTTGCCTTCTTCGGCGTTGAAGACAAGACAGCAACCAAGGAATTCTTCGCCAACTTGCGGCCCGGAGAAGTGATGCCGGAGTTCCCCACGAAGGAACGCTTGCCCACCTTGGTTAAACCAGAAGACATCCAACCGCCGCCGAGCTCATAACCACCAATCATGGTGTCATCGGCCAAGAACGCGCCGTCTTTGACCTCAGTGAATTTAGGAACCATGACGGCAGTGGAAATTTCCACATCCTTGCCAATATCGGCACCCAAAGAACGCAGCCACAACGGGGTTAGCTGACCAGCATACAGCGGGAAGAGAACCGTACGGGCGTCATCCATGAGACGCTCAATCGCCCACAAGCGCCAGCCGGACGCTGAACGCACGGGGAAGACACCCGGCTTGATACCGATGGACAAGATACGCACACCCAACCAGGTCTGCACCATGTAGAAAGCGAAAGCTGCGAGCGCGCCGACGGGAGCAAAAAGAATGCCGCCGACAAATGCATTGCCGCCAGTGATAGCAACGAGATACAAAATGACTACCGCAGCAAGAGCGATTGCGACCAGTGGCTGCGCCGCCAGCAAGATTGAGGTCAGGCCGTAGATAAAGACCCACTGCGGACGACGCTTCGGTGCATGATCCGGGAAGCGGTGCTTGGAACGCCCAACTTTTTTAGCCGGGGAACCTGACCAGCGTGCGCCGGCCTTGACCTTCTTGTTGCCTGTGACGGTGGAGCCTGCCTCAATGTGGGCTTCCTCGCCGATGACCGCGCCGGGCATCAGCTGGGAACGGGCACCAATGCGTGCTTCATCCTTAATCGTGATGGTGCCGACCTTGAGAATATCGCCGTCAACCCAGTAGCCGCTCAAGTCCACTTCGGGTTCCACAGCGACATGGTTGCCCAGGGTGAGCAAACCAGTCACCGGCGGAAGTGAGTGCAAGTCCACGAATTTACCGACCTTGACGCCGAGAAGGCGTGCGTAGGTCAAGACCCAGGTGGCGCCAGCAATCGAGCGAGCCCCGGAGGCATCACTCCAGCGTTCAGCAGCCCAAATACGCAGGTGCACGGAACCCCCGCGCGGATATTCGCCCGGAGTAATGCCAGACGTCAATATGCGCGCGCCAAAAGCACCCAGCGGGATGCGTCCCAGAGGTGAGGCAAAGACAATGAGGAAAACAATGACCAGCCACCACGGGGTGTGGGGTGCAAAGCTCACGCCGAATTCGGCAGCAATATTGGAGCCAAAGAGCAGCCATGCCAACCAGTTGGTGGCAAAAAGCGTCATCGAAGGTAATTGCCACAGAAATTGCACCACGCGAGTACCAGCACCTACAGGTGTGACTTCGCGGGTGACTACTTCTTTAGCCTCCACTGCCGTGGAATCAATGATTTCGGCGAGAGAGCCCAAGCGTGGGTGGTCATAGAGGTCACGCACGGCAACGCTCGGGTAGCGCTCACGAATTCTGCCCACCAAGGTTGCTGCAGCCAGTGACGTGCCGCCGAGGGAGAAGAAGTCAGCTTGTTCATCTTCCACTGAGACACCGAGGACATCGACGAAAAGTTGCGCGAGCCATTCCTCGGTCTCACTCAGGCCAATGGCCTCAATACCCACACCAGGCAGTGGCCACGGCAAAGCCTTCTTATCCACTTTGCCGGAGGTGCGGATTGGTAGTTCATCCATGACGCAGATCCGCGGAACTAGTGCCGCCGGCATGACTTCTGCCAGGCGTTCTTTGGCCGCGCGGTGGTCAAAGCCGGCATCCGGATCATCCAAGGAGACGTAGCCGACTAGGACAGACTCGCCAGCAGCGGTCTTGTTGACCGCTACTGCGGAGTTGTACACGTTGGGTAGTGCTGCGACATTGGCTTCGACTTCACCGAGCTCAATTCGGCGGCCACCAATTTTGACCTGGTCATCAACACGGCCCACAAAGTACAGGCCGTCTTCTTCCAATCGCACATGGTCACCGGTGCGATACGCGCGTTCCCAGCCGACGGAATCGAGCGGAGCGTATTTCTCGGCGTCCTTTTCTGGGTCGAGGTAGCGGGCCAGTCCAACGCCGCCGATGACGAGCTCGCCAACCTCGCCAGGAGAAACTGGGTTACCGGCATCATCGATGACAACCAAGTCCCAGCCATTTAAAGGCAAGCCAATGGAGACTGGGTGGTTAGGTTTGAGCATTGCTGCCGATGCCACCACGGTCGCCTCGGTAGGACCGTAGGTATTCCACATTTCACGATCGTCAGTGGCAAGACGGTTAACGAGTTCCTGCGAGCAGGCCTCACCACCAACAATCAACAGGCGAATATTATCGAGCGCCTCCGCAGGCCACAGGCCCGCCAAGGTAGGAACCGTGGAGACCACCGTGATGTCACGGCGAATCAGCCATGGGCCCAAGTCCATGCCGGAACGCACGAGTGAACGAGGAGCTGGTACGAGACAAGCACCGTGGCCCCATGCCAGCCACATTTCTTCACATGATGCGTCAAAAGCAACGGAGAGACCAGCCAGAACGCGGTCCTCGGGGCCGAGGGGGTTATCCTGCAAAAAGAGCGCCGCCTCAGCGTCAACAAAGGCAGCGGCAGAACGGTGAGTTACAGCAACACCCTTTGGCTTGCCCGTGGAGCCGGAGGTGAAGATGATCCAGGCGGTGTCCTCGAGATGGGGCTCATCTTGGTCGGTGCCGGCAGATTCGTTGAGCTTGCGGAAGCCTTCATCGGTGAAGATGCCGTTGATATTGGCCTCACCAAAGACCATGTCAGCGCGCTCATCCGGGTCATCGGCGTCCACAGGGACATAGGCGGCGCCAGAGGCGAGGGTCGCCAAAATAGCCAGGTAGAGAGCGCGCTGACCAGAAGTCATGCGCACGCCAATGTGGTCACCGCGTTTCACGCCGTGCGCACGTAGTTCGGAAGCCCAAGCTTCAACATCGGTGATGAGCTCGGAATAAGTCAGGATCTCGCCATCATCGATGGCGGCGGCCTCGGGGTATTGAGTGGCGGTATCTTTGACAACATCCCACAGGGTGCGTGGGGCAGGGGCGTGGTCTTTAAGCAGGTACTGGTCGGGAATCGTGGCCAGGTGATTACTCACTTTTTAAGATGCCTCTTCTTCCTTGTCAGCATCAATGATCGCTTGCGCCAGCTTACGCAAATGTTTCAGCTGCTTGGACGTTGATTCATCGAGTGCATCATCTTCTGCGGCGGTGACCAACTTGGCCAAGTCCGCATGCATCTTGGTGCCCTTTTTGGTGGAAGCAACAATCTGGCGGCGGCGATCTTTCGGGTCACGCTCGCGCTTAGCCCAGCCGCGCTTTTCCAGCGCGTCAATCAGGCGCACCATATCGGATGCGTCAATGGCCAAGGTGGCAGACAAAAAGGACTGGGACGCTGCATCCTCCTCAATGAGGCAGGTCAGCACCCAGTACTCGCGGATAGTGGTCTGATGCGCGGCGAGGGCGGCATCCACGCAGTCGCGGGTGCGACGGCGCAGGCGCTCCAGCTGGAATGATGGGGACTCCAGCAGGGGTGTCGGCACATGGTGTGAATTAGCAGAACTCATAAGGCAATAGTAGCTCTCCTACCATCTGTTGTCTAAATGATTGAGGTTATCCACTAATTGAAAATGGTGGTCAAGGCTCCAAAGCGGGCTAATAGCCAGAGCTTATTGCTGCGTTTGGCGCAGTGCCTATTGCTGTGGAGTGTCCATCGGCAAGCCCTGCGAACGCCACGCATCGGTGCCGCCAGCGACGTTAATAACATTGTCCCAACCCAAGGCGTTTTCCAGATAGTCCGCTACCTGGGCGGAGCGGCCGCCGGCCTTGCAGATGACATAAATATCCTGATCAACATCGATTTCCTTATAGCGAGCAGGAATCTCAGCCATCGGAATATGAGTGACGCCGCGCGCGTGGTCCTCGTTGTATTCGAAGTCTTCGCGGACATCAATCAGCTGGGCATCGGTAGGTACTTCTTGCGGGTTCACTTCTTTCATAGCTCCCCATCCTACGCCTTGGACGTGAATATAAAATGCCTATGAATAAAAAATGCGCCACAACCCAAAGGTTATGGCGCTTAGCTGCGAGCTTTCGCACGCGGCGTTGTGGTTCGCTCTCCCCGTCAGTGGAGCTCGATAGAGCTTTACTGACCGTAACGCTCGATGGAAGCCTGGTGGATAGCTTCTGCTTCAGCCTTATCGCCCCAGCCGGAACCGGTAACTTCCTTATTTGGCTCCAGGTCCTTGTAGCGGGTGAAGAAGTGCTCGATTTCATCCTTGACGTGCTGCTCAACGTCGCTGATGTCCTGGTAGCGCTCGGAGCGAGGATCATCCACAACGCACAGCAGCTTGTCATCGCCGCCAGCTTCGTCGGTCATCTTGAAAACGCCGAGGATGCGGGCCTTAACAATGACGCCTGGGAAAACTGGTTCAGGGAGAATAACCAGTGCGTCCAATGGGTCGCCGTCTTCACCGAGGGTGTGGTCAATGAAACCGTAGTCAGCTGGGTATGCCATTGGCGTAAACAGGTAGCGGTCCAGGTAGACCTTGCCGGTCTCATGGTCAACCTCGTACTTATTACGGGAACCCTTAGGAATTTCAATGGTTACTTCAACGCTCACGTTGACGCGTCCTTTCTGTGGATAAACAATGCTGGCCCATAGTCTACCTTTTGCACGCAAAGCGCTAGGCTATGTGGCGATGAAAGCAAAACACGTTGCCTGGATAGCTGTCACAGTATTAACCACCGCTGCAGTGGGAACAACCGCTGCAGTGGGTGTTGCTGTGCACCAAGAATACAGCGCGTTGGACCACGGGCAGGCCCCGCAGCCACCGCAAGCACGTGAGCTAGTTCAGCCAGCACAACCTGCGGACGTTGATACCTCTTCAATGGCTGGGCGTCTGGATGCCATGGCACAGGGCCCGGCGCTGCCAACCCTGGGAGCGCAGGTCATCAACACCACCGATGGGGAAGTGTTGTGGGAGCATGACGCCACCGAGCCGCTGATTCCAGCATCATCGACCAAAGTCTTAACCGCTGCGGCTGCTGCATTAGAAATCGATGCTGATGCGCGCCTAAAAACGGAAGTCCTGCATGCACCGGGCACGGACACCGCAGTAATTAAGGCAGCTGGTGATGTGTGGATGACTCACGAGCAGCTGGAGGATTTAGCTGAACAGATCACCGAAAGCGCTCAGGCTACCGGTGACACCATTGACACGGTGTTGATTGATACCAGCATTTGGACGGGAGATGACCAGGCCGAAGGCTGGGATCCCAGTAACGTGGATGGTGGATATGTTGCACCGATGCAGCCGGCGATGCTCTACGGTGGAAGATTAGGCGATACCGAGGGCGATGTGCCGCGTTCGCACACCCCGGCGCTCGATGTAGCGTCCACCGTCGCTGACTACGTGGGCGCGTCCAATGCCGGTACCGGGCCCGCGCCGGAAGATGGTGAGGTCATAGCTCACGTGGAGTCCGATACCTTCATGCAGCGCGCTGAAGAAATGATGAAGCACTCGGACAATGTCATGGCCGAGGCCATCGCGCGCGAGACCGCTCTTGCTTCGGGCGCCGAGCCCAGCTTCGATGGGGCAACAGACAACACGTTGCAATTGCTTGCCGATGCCGGCTTTAACACTGATGGCGTTATCCTCAACGATAATTCGGGGCTGTCAGTAGATAACCGCATCAACGCGGACCTGCTCACCCACATCATCTTGGATGCCGCTAGTAACGCATCACTGCGCGAGATTTTGCTTTACCTGCCGGTCGCCGGCGGTGAGGGAACCTTGGCTGACCGCTACGTGGATCTGTCCGGACGGGGTTTCGTGCGTGCCAAGACCGGCACGCTCACCGGTGTCTCCGCACTCAGTGGCACCGCGCTGGGTGATTCCGGCAACGTCTACGCGTTTACCTTCCTGGTCAATGATGGCGACATCTTAGGTGCACGCCAAGCCCAAGACACCATGGCTAGTATCCTGCGCGAATACTAACAATGAGCACCCCACCTTTTTGGCCGCGGACATCCCCGCACTTTCTGCGCGTGCGCGTGGCGGTGCGCCGGGCACTTGCAACGCTCGAATATCCACCCACGGTATTCGTGGGTCTTTCCGGTGGGGCTGATTCACTGGCTCTAATAGCGGCAGTATGTGCCGAAACTCGCGGAACCAAGACCGCAGTTACAGCGCTATGCGTCGACCATCAGCTGCAACCTGGTTCCCGTGAGGTCGCCCAGCGTGCTGCTGCACAAGCTGAAGCGTGGGGCGCAAACACGGACATCATCACCGTTGATGTTGATACTTCACATCCAGATGGCATGGAAGCTGCCGCGCGCCGGGCCCGTTACCAAGGATTTGCACAGCGCGCCGGTGCTGCCCCAGTGATGGTCGCGCACACCGCCAATGACCAGGCCGAAAACCTGCTGCTATCGAGCCTGCGCGGGCACGTAAACGGCATGAGCTTTGAAGCGTTCATTGAAGGTGCGCGCCTCATTCGCCCATTGCTGTCGGTTCGTCGCGCAGATACCTTGGGTGCCTGCGAGGAAGTGGGCGCAGATATCTGGCATGACCCGCATAATGAGCGCGAGGATTTCCGCCGCGTCGCTATCCGTAAACGCGTCTTGCCGCTGTTGGAAGAAATCCACGGCGGGGATGTGGTGGCGGTGCTGGGGGCATCGGCAAGCGATATTGCCCATGACGATGCCTTCTTGCATTCCCTCGTCCCTGACGTAGCGGCGGCGGAAGAGTTGGTCTGTGCCGACCTTGCCGGCATGGCGCAACCTGTCAGAAAGCGTGTAATTGCCCGCTGGTTAACCGCAAATGATGCCAGCCCCACGCGTGCAGCATTAGCGGCAATTGATGCTCTCATCAGCGATTGGAGCGGACAAGGTAATGTGGCCGTTGCTGATATGACCGCAAAAAACCGTGGGGCAAGGTTGGAAGTCCAACGCGATGGTGGCAAACTGAGACTATTGCGTTTTCACGCTCCCTAAGCCACCTTAAGGTCCTCAAACCGGCTCATGAGAAAGGGCAACCATGGCTACAAATGACACTGCGTTATACGAATCTAAAGACTTCAATGTCCCACCGCACCGCTACGGCAACGATGTTGAGGCCGTACTGATCAGCGAGGAAAAGCTCCAGGAACGCATTCAAGAATTGGCGGATAAAGCCTCCAAGCACTACGCCGATACTGATGATGACCTGCTGTTGATCTGCGTGTTGAAGGGCGCGGTCTACTTCTTGACCGACTTTGCGCGTGCTCTGAGCATCCCATCCCAGATTGAATTCATGGCTGTTTCTTCTTATGGCAACTCCACCACCTCTTCCGGCGTGGTGCGCATTTTGAAGGACCTGGACCGTGAAATCGAGGGCCGTGACGTGTTGATCGTTGAAGACATCATCGACTCCGGCCTGACCTTGTCCTGGCTGATTCGTAACCTGAAGGGCCGCAACCCCAAGTCTTTGGAAGTGATCACCTTATTGCGCAAGCCTGAGGTTGTGACCGCCAAGATTGACCTTTTTGATGTCGGCTTTGATATCCCGAATGAATTCGTCATTGGCTATGGCCTTGACTACGCCGAACGCTACCGTGACCTTCCTTATGTTGGCACCCTGCACCCGGACGTTTACTCCAACAACTAACTTATAATTCCTCTTAATGAAAAATTCTTCTTGGCTCCGTTATGGTGGCATCGCTGCAGTAATCCTGGTAGCGCTGTATATCTTCACCTTCTTCTCCGATGACACTCGCTCATTCATGCGCGTGGACACATCTATTGCGTTGGAACAGCTGGATGCGCAAAACGTTGAGGAAGCTCAAATTGATGACCGCGAACAGCAGGTCCGACTCACCTTGCGTGAGCCGATCACTGTGGAAGAGCGCGAAGGTGTAGAAGAGGTTATCGCAAAGTACCCTGCGCGCACCTCCCCTGAAATCTTCGATGCTGTCCGCACTTCCGGCGCAGAGTCCTTCCAGACCAACGTCACTCAAGACAGTGTCTTGATGTCGATGTTCACCTTCTTGCTGCCGATGCTGATCCTGTTCGCAGTATTGTTCTGGTTCATCTCGCGCATGCAGACCGGTGCCGGTGGCATGTTTGGTATTGGCGGCAATAAGGCCAAGGAATTGACCAAGGACATGCCGACCAACACGTTTGAGGACGTGGCCGGTGCTGATGAAGCAGTCGATGAGCTGCAAGAAATCAAGGACTTCCTTGAAGACCCGACCCGTTATCACGAGTTGGGCGCGAAGATTCCACGCGGCGTGCTGCTCTATGGCCCTCCGGGTACTGGTAAGACTTTGCTGGCGCGTGCCGTTGCCGGTGAAGCAGGCGTTCCTTTCTATTCCATCTCCGGCTCCGACTTCGTGGAAATGTTCGTCGGCGTGGGTGCCTCCCGCGTGCGTGACTTGTTCAAGCAGGCGAAGGAAAATAGCCCTTGTATTATCTTCGTCGATGAGATCGATGCCGTTGGACGCCAGCGTGGCTCCGGTACCGGTGGTGGCCACGATGAACGTGAGCAGACCCTGAACCAGCTGCTGGTGGAGATGGACGGCTTCGGCGACCGCGAGGGCGTCATCCTCATTGCCGCAACTAACCGCCCGGACATTTTGGACCCCGCGTTGCTACGCCCGGGCCGCTTTGACCGTCAGATTCCTGTCACGCCACCTGATTTGGCCGGCCGCGAGCAGATTCTGCGTGTGCACTCGAAGAATAAGCCTTTGGCCAAGGAAGTTGACGTCACTCAACTGGCTAAGCGTACTGCCGGTATGTCTGGTGCGGATCTGGCCAACGTGCTCAATGAAGCAGCCCTTCTGACCGCGCGTATTGGCGGTAACGTCATTACTGCTGATGCTCTGGAAGAAGCCACCGACCGCGTGGTCGGCGGCCCACGACGTCAGTCCAAGGTGATTTCTGAGCACGAAAAGAAGGTCACTGCCTACCATGAGGGCGGCCACACGCTGTCCGCATGGGCGCTGAAGGATATTGAGCGCGTCTACAAGGTCACCATTTTGGCCCGTGGCCGCACCGGTGGTCACGCGATGACCGCGCAAGAAGATGATAAGGGCATGTACACCCGCGATGAACTCTTCGCGCGCCTCGTCTTCGCCATGGGTGGCCGCGCTGCCGAAGAACTCGTCTTTGGTGCCCCAACCACCGGCGCATCTTCCGATATTGAGCAGGCCACCAAGATTGCCCGCGCCATGATCACTGAGTACGGCTTCAGCCCAACGCTTGGCACCGTCAAGTACGGCAAGGAACAAGGCGACCCAATGTCTTACATGGGCGGCGGTGGCGTCTCCGAGTACTCCGATGCTGTGGCGGCCAAGATTGATGAGCAGATTTCCTTCCTTCTGGATTCCGCTCACCAGCAGGCCTATGACATTTTGGGCGAGCACCGTGATTACCTTGATAAGCTCGCCGAAGCATTGTTGGAGAAGGAAACCCTGCGTCGCCCAGACCTGGAAGCTCTCTTCGATGGCATTGAGCCCCGCGAATCCCGGGAGGTCTTCCCGGGCGAAGATAATCACTTCCCAGCACAAGCTGGCCGTGAACCAGTTCAAACCCCGGTTGAGCTGGCCATCGAACGCGGCGAGGAACCACCGAAGCGCTTCACGCTTCTCGATGCCTCCCGTATCGCCCGCGAACGCCGACTCGCCTTGGAAGAATCCCAGGCCAATGCATCCAATGACGCCGATGCCTCGGACTCTCGAGATTCCGCAACCGGCACTGCTGACAAGAATGAGCCTGAAATCGGCTTCAACTTCGGCCAGCATGCCGGCGACTGGACCGAAGACTCCGTCAAGGCTGCTGGCGCCGCAGATTCCAAGGTCATTGAAGAAACCGAGCCTGCAGCTCAGCCTGCGCCGGAACCACAGCAGGAAGTGCAGTCGCAATCAGAGGCCGAACCAAAGGCCACGCCACAGTCCGGCAAGTCCGATGACAAAACGTCCGTGATTGACCGCCAGCCAGCGCCGAAGCCGGAAGCACAGCCAGAGGCTCAGTTGGAAGACAAGCTGGATGAGGGCGAGGAAAAGCGCTCGATTTCTGAGCGGATGGGTGAGCGTCGTCCGAGCGAGGATGACACGACGGAAATCCCAACCGGGCGTCACCATAAGCCATCGGCACATGATGACGAAGGCTGGGCAACTCCGGGGCTCAATGATGACGACACTCAGAATCCTTATGCTAAAAAGCCAGAGCGTCACCCGGGTGAAGATAATTACTAAAAACATTTGACCGCCCGCGCTGTCATGGCGCGGGCGGTTTTAGAAACTTTTCAAACAAGGACAATATCCATGGACAATAGTGACAGCTCTATCCCAGCTGTGCGTGAGTTTGACCAGGCACGAGCGGAAGCAGCTATTCGTGAATTGCTCATCGCCGTTGGTGAAGACCCAGACCGCGAGGGGCTGCAAGAAACCCCAGCGCGCGTGGCCAGAGCATATGAAGAGATTTTTGACGGGCTGCACACTGATCCCACTGAAGTACTAAGCAAGACTTTTGCTGAAGACCACCAGGAACTGGTGCTGGTGCGTGACATTCCGATTTACTCCACGTGTGAGCACCACCTGGTGCCTTTCTACGGTGTTGCGCACATTGGCTACATACCCGGCAAAGATGGGCACGTCACGGGACTATCTAAGTTGGCGCGTCTGGCAGAAGGTTTTGCCAAGCGCCCACAGGTCCAGGAACGTCTTACCCGCCAGGTGGCAGATGCGCTGATTGAAAAGCTGGGCGCACAGTCTGTCATCGTGGTCATTGAATGCGAGCACCTGTGCATGGGTATGCGTGGGGTTCGTAAGCCAGGCGCGGTGACCACCACTTCAGCGGTGCGTGGCGGATTTAAGAATAACGCCGCTTCCCGCGCTGAGGTCATGAGCCTCATCCGCAGCTAAAACTATTCTCACCCATGCCACCAGGAGGTCAGACCAGCTCATGAACGTTAATGATATTTGCCCAAAGGTTGCGAAAGACCGCACGCTGATTATGGGCATCGTGAATGTCACGGAAGATTCATTTTCTGATGGTGGTAAGTGGATCAATATTGATACGGCCATTAAACACGGCCGTGAGCTGGTGGCGAACGGCGCAGACATGATTGACGTGGGCGGTGAATCCACGCGTCCCGGTGCGACCCGCGTGGACGCAGATGTTGAGAAGGAACGCGTTACTCCGGTGATTAAGGCGCTGGCAGATGAAGGCATCCCGTGCTCCGTTGACACCATGCGCGCCAGCGTTGCTGAGGCCGCTGTTGAGGCAGGGGCAGTGTTGCTCAACGATGTCTCCGGCGGGCTGGCCGATGACAACATGTACCGCGTCATGGCTGATTCCCAGGTGCCGGTGTGCTTGATGCACTGGCGGACCGTGCGTTTTGGTGATGCGGCTGGTTCTGCTGACCACAATGGTGACGTGGTCAAAGACGTACACGAAACACTTGCGCGTGTGACCGATAATGCGATTAGCGCCGGGGTAACCCCGGAGCGCATCAGCCTGGATCCAGGTCTGGGTTTTGCCAAGACCCCACAAGATAACTGGGCATTACTGAAAGCTTTGCCGGAATTCATCAACGGAGAGTATCCGATTTTGGTGGGTGCTTCCCGCAAGCGATTCCTAGCGGGGATCCGTGAGGAACGCGGCGTGGAATTCGGTCCGCACCTAGCGGACCCAGCCACCGCGGCGGTCACGGCGCTGTCCGCACAGATGGGTGCATGGGCAGTTCGTGTGCATGACGTAGAGGTTTCGCGTGATGCCGTGGATGTTGCAGCGGCTTGGGCTGCTGGCGCAAACTATCAGACACGGGCTTAAACCGGAGATCCCGGAGAACCCGGACACCCCGGAACACTTAGTAGTAAAGGTGAGGTAAATGGCTGACCGGATTGAACTCAGAGGACTTGAGTGCTTTGGCTATCACGGCGTTTTCGACCATGAAAAGCGCGATGGACAAAAGTTCATCGTGGATGTGACCTGCTGGTCAAGTTTCAAAAAGGCGGCCGCCACCGATGACCTTTCTGAGACCGTCAGCTACGCCGACCTCGCTGAGCTTGCCGCGAACATCGTCGAGGGCCCTGCCCGCGATCTGATTGAAACCGTGGCCAGTGAAATCGCGGAGAAAATCATGGCTGACTTCGCCGCGCTTTATGCTGTCGAAGTCACCGTTCATAAGCCGGATGCGCCAATTGAGCGCACCTTCCGTGACGTGTCCGTGGTAGCGCGTCGCTCCCGAAAGTCTGAAAGGTAGACGACATGCGCGCGGTGTTATCCATTGGCTCCAATATGGGCGATAAGGCAGCTCTTTTGCAGACTGTCTTTGACGGGTTCAAGAATGAAACCCTCTCATCATCGCGTGTGTACTCCACCCCGCCGTGGGGCGTGGAAGACCAAGCGGAATTCTATAACGCGATTCTCATCGTGGATGTTGACCAAACCCCATATGAGCTTTTGCGTCGCTGTCAGGAATTAGAAAACGCAGCTGACCGCGTACGGGAAAAGCGGTGGGGGCCGCGGACATTGGATGTCGATATTATCGAGATCGATGGCTATTCCTCCGATGATGAGGAGCTGACGGTGCCGCACCCGAGGGCATCGGAACGCGCATTCGTTCTGATCCCATGGATGGCCGCAGATGTGAATGCCACCCTGGGCGGCAAGCCTGTTGCTGGCCTGATTGGCAACGTACCGCAAGCAGATATCGACGGAATCAAAGTACTAGGACGCGTGGAGGAGCTGTGAAAAAGACATCGATTCCCGCGCTAGTGGGCATTGCTGTCTTTATCACCCTGGCCGCATACATCCTGACCCGCGGCTTTTATGGCTCCATGTTTGCCATCCCGACCGCCGTGTCCATCACGTTGTGGGCAATGGCAATTTTATGCGGTGGCCTGACCTTCAAAGTGCGCAAAGCCAAAGGGGAGGATGCCCACGGCATTGGCCTGGACCGCTCGCAATTAAACCCGTTGACGATAGCGCAATTTATGTTGGTGGGAAAAGCATCAGCATGGACGGGTGCTATCGTGGGCTCAGCTTATTTGGGTATCGCATTATATGTGGTGCCAATGAGTGGACAGATTGCTGCCGCTGCCGATGACCTCATTGGGGTCGTGACATCCGTTTTGGGTGGTTTGGCGATGGCGATTGCTGGAATAATCTTGGAGCGACACTGTGAAGTGCCACCTCCAACCGATGGAGCACAAGCGATAGAGTAGAAATATGACCGCCTACGATAAAGAGAAGTACAACGACTCTGACAACGCCAATTATCACACTGGTGATGATTATGGTGATGATCATTCAACCGGTCATGGAACCAGTGATTCGGCCAACCTGTTGGAGGGACGCGATACCGGGCAGATCATTTTGATCGTCCTAGTGGTCCTAGCGATTATTGCCTCCATCGTGATGCTGTTGGCTAGCTCCACCGCGGCATTAAAGATCGCGCTGCTGGCGGCACTGTGGGCGGCTGTAGGCGGAATCTTCCTGGTAACCCGTTACCGCAATCAGGTACGTGAGCGCGAAGAAGAAATGGATGTCCGCGACGAGCTTTACCACGCAGAGCTGGAAAAGATTCGTGCACAGCAATCCACCAGTCAAGCACTGGAGCGCCTAGAAGGATCTTCTTCCATTGACATGGATGTGCTCGCTGAAATTAAGGCGGAGCTGGCATCTATCCGTGAGCAGATTGAGGAGCTTTCTGGCCGCGAGTTCACCTATGAACCAGCTGCGTTGAAGGCGGAAGCTCGCCGCATCATGGAAATTGAAGCTCGCGCTCACGCCGCTGAGTTCCAGGCTGCTGAGCGTGAAGCACAGCAAAATGGTTTCCAGCACTCCAATGCGTCCTACACCTCTGGCTATGATTCCTTCTCTGATCTGCCTTCAGAAGATGACGTCGAATTCACCCAGCAATCCGGCGGCAAGCCTTCCGCTGATGCCATCGCAGGCCGCTTGGGCAGCCAACCCACCTACACCCGCAACGATAATCCGCTGGCCGAGTTCATCAATGAGATGAATAGTGATGCTTCCGAGCCTGCCGCTGACAAGTCAGCACCAGCGGCAGCGGAGACCCCAGCTGCGAAGCCAGCCGAGACTCCGGCTTCGAGCACTTCTGCGGCTTCTTCCGCAGCAGTAACCGCAGGTACGGAATCTGCAAAGAAGAAATCCAAGGCAAAGTCGAAGTCCGGCAAGAAGCAGGAAGCCGCTGCGACTGCGGCATCTGCTGAAGATTCACAGCAGGATGACAAGCCTAAGGAATTCAACACTGGTTCCTTCCAAGCAGTGCGCTGGGATGCTGGTGGCGATGATGCAGCGAAGGCACATGCAAAGCATGCTTCCGGTGAAGAGGATGAACCACGCCGTGGACGTCGCCGCAGCGATTCCCACCGTGAAGGTTCTGTCTCTGTTGCCGAGCTGCTTGCTGCTGCGAAGAAGCGCAATAAGGATTCATAAATTTTATGCCAGCACCACGTATGAACGTTGGGTGGTTGGGGCGTTCGAATGCCCTGCGTACCTTGCTCACCACGCAGGGCCATGACGTTATTGATGTCGATGACATTCCAGACGTCTCTGCTTTCGAAGCGATCGTGATTAGCACTCCGCAGCAACAAGTCGAGGGCTTAGCCTTAGCCCTTGAACCGCACATTCGACGCGGCCAGATTGTCATTCACACCAGCATTGGATTGGGCGTGCAGGTGCTAGACCCAGTGGAAGTCAAAGGTGCTTTGGCGATGGCGATTGCGCACGTCGGAACCGACCGCTGGCTCGTGAGCACCAGTGATGAGCTGGCCCAAGGTATTGCTGAAGTCCTGCTTTTTGAATCCGGTCAGGTCTCCGTCCCAAAGACTGATTCCGAACGCGCGGAGTTGGCGCCGAAAATCGTCTACGCCGAGCTGATTGCGCGAATAACCAGCAAGGCATACCGAGATGTGTACATGGATATTGGCGACGATGCTCTGTTCACAGATCCAGACGCTCTTCTAGATAACGGGCTGACCACGATTGAACCCAGCGATGTGTACGCTGCATTTGCAGGCATCACCGACCCGGGTTTCCGCAAAGCCTATGTCGAGGCCGCACGCCGGGTGGGCGAGCTAGAAAATAACATGGAATTAGAGATGTGGGGACTGCAGGAGGAACTTCGATGAGCATTGGCCGCGGGCAAGCAACAGTAGTGTCAGACCTGGACATGATTTCCAAGGTGGGCTCGGCTTTTAAGAAGACAGGTGCTCCTGTTGCGCTGGTGCCCCTTGGCCGCGGGGTTCACGCCGGTCACATCGCGCTGGTGCGCGCGGCTAAAGCCATTCGCGGTTCCGTCGTGGTGGTCGCGCTGTCTTCTACTGATGAGCAAGATCTAGAGGCCCTGCGCAAGGAATCGGTGGATGTTATCTGGCAGTACACCGATGAACAATTGTGGCCCAATGGTCAGCGCCTGCAGATTACCTCGCAGACCCCGACGCTAGAACCAGCGGAATTCATCAGTTCTGAACTCACACGAATCCTGGCGCTGCTCGGTGCACTGGGCCCCAGCGATGTTGTGGTCGGAGAGAAAGACTATGAGCTGCTCATCGCGCTGAACCAGGCTATTCATGATTTCCATATCCAGGTTCGTCTGCAAGGCGTTCCAACCGTGCGTATGCCTGATGGTCTGGCGCTGTCCCTGCGTAACCTTGAGGTGAAAGAGTCCGCACGTGAGAAGGCCAGCACACTATCGGCGGCGCTCACTGCGGGCGCGCATGCGGCCGAAGCGGGCGCGAAGCAGGTGCTAGAAGTAGTCAAGACCGTCCTTGACGCGGCGGGTATTGAGCCAGAGTACGTAGAACTCCGCGGCCGCGACCTGGGTGAAGCACCTGAGATTGGTGACGCCCGCCTGCTGGTTGCTGCCACCATTGGCGGCGTGCGCCTGACAGATAACGTCGGACTGCCTATCGGTATTGGCTTCCGCAACATCGAAGCTCACGCCGAAGCAGCAAGCCAAGCAGAGAACTAGAGAAAGCTCGCGATTTCTTCCAGTGCCTGCGGTGAACCCACATCGTGCGCACGCAGCGGAATCTCAATAACATCCAGCTTGGGCAAACGCCGCTGAAGATCGGCCAGTGCCTCATCTTCATACTTACGGCGTGAAGCCAAGAACTCACCCTGATCAGCAGGGGAGCGGCGATTCACAATTAATGCACCAACATGTACACCATTGGCGTTTAGCTCCGCGTGAAATTCATCAGTTTCTAGCACTGGCAGGCGCTCGGCGGTGAGCACGATGTGGAATTGGCAACGGGTGGCATCGGTAAGCACTGCCCGAAGTTGTTCAAACCGGCGGCGGCGCTTGAGCAGAATCGACCGCAATTCCTGGTTGCGGCGATCCACCGGATCCACCGCTGTTGCCACGGTGCGGTCTTTGCCTGTTGGCGACATCCCGCGCACAATGTCCGAGAATTTCTCCGACTTAGCGCGCCGCTCTAGCAAACCATCGGTCCAGGCGGACATCAGCTCCGGCAGCGCCATGAGCCGGGCGGTGTGACCGGATGGAGCGGTATCAAAAATGATGTGGTCATATTTCTCGCCGTAATCTTCCAACAGGATGGCAATGCGCTCTAACATGGCAGCCTCATGCGTGCCGGGGGAATGCTCGGCTAAATGAAGATGCTTTTTGACCTCTTTATGCAGGTGCTCCGGCATCATCCGCCGCATGGTGTCACCCGCCTGCTGAAGATGTTCCTGGGTGGCACGCGCGGGATCAAGCTCCAGCACATCAATGCCCGGGCGCACGGCCGTAGGAACATCACCTACCTTGGTATCCCACAGATGACCCACATTGTGCGCCGGGTCGGTGGAGACCACCAGCGTGGTAGCGGAAGCAGAAAGCTGCAATGCAGTTGCATTCGCGATGGTTGTCTTACCCACGCCACCTTTGCCACCGAAGAACATGACGGGGGAAGCCGGGAAATTTAGCAACACTGAATATTCTCCAACGGTGAGTTCGCCATGCCCATGCGGCGGTGCCAGGCGTGGAAATCTTCATAGACAACCGGCAATAACTCCAGCGTGTAAAAGCTCGCTGGGTTGGGGATGCCGAGTGCTTCTGACATGACCAGCATCATGAACAGGTCATCTTCTTGCTGCTGGGCTTTGGCAAAGGCAGCGCGATAAGGCGCGGAGTAATACTCTTGCAGCTCCGCGCCAAAGCGAGCCAGGGTGTCTTTTAATGACATGACTTAGACATTACTGTCGGCCGATTCGGGCGCGGGCGCATCAACATCATCATCAGACCAGACTAGTGGTTTGGTGTTTTTCATCCGGCCGATGGCCAGGAAGACCTCGACGATGATCCACACCGCGGCCAGGACAATGATGACGTCCATGACAAAGAGCAGCCAATTGCCTTCCTGGAAGAAGGAGACAAGCTGGATGAGTGCCGCCCACAGACTCATCACAGTCAGGAAAATGAGCGGGATGAGAATCGGCCAGGTTGGTCGGCGCAGGTGCATGAGAATCAGCAGCAGGATGGATAGAGACAGACCGGCCATGAGCTGGTTAGTCGTGCCGAAGAGCGGCCAGATGGTCATACCGCCCGAGCCGTCAGTGCCTTGGGAGAAAGTCAGTCCGAAGGCAACCAGCACGGCGATACAGGTAGCCAAGAAGGTATTGATTTTCACGCCGGCAACGTCACCGAATTCCTGGACCACGATTCGCTGCAGACGCACACCAGAGTCCATGGTGGTCGCGGCAAAGAGCACGGCCATGGTTGCCAAAATAGTGGCTGATAGTGAGGTGGAAATGCCCAAGCCCTCATTGAGCAGGTTGCCGCCGCCTTCGACGAAAGCTTCAACGCCGCCCGCATTGAATTCGGAGTAGATATTCTCCCAGTCGGCGACGGTGCGGAAACCAGCGGTGGTCGCAATAATCGTGCCCAGTGCCAGAAGGCCTTCACCAACAGCACCGAAGTAGCCTACGAAGCGCGCATCGGTTTCTTTATCCAGCTGCTTAGAAGAGGTACCGGAGGCAACCATGCCGTGGAAACCGGAAATCGCGCCACACGCAATGGTCACAAACAGCAGTGGGAACATGCCCGGGGTGCCTTCGGGGACATCGGCGCGAATGGCCGGGGCTAGGATGTCTGGGCGGGTGAAGATGAAGGATGCGTACAAAATGCCGAGTCCGATAAACAGTTGCAGCCCGTTGATGTAATCTCGTGGCTGCAGCAGGACCCAGACCGGCAGCAGGGAAGCACAGAAGGCGTAGATGAACAGGATGATGATCCAGACACCGTTAGCCGGAATGCCCAAGACGGTTTCCGGCAGGGCGATTGGGTACATATCGCCCAAAATCATCAGTGAGTAAAGCGCAACCACGCCCACGATGGATACCAGCGGCAGGTTCCAATTAAAGCGGTAAATAGCCTGACCAATGAGAAGCGCTACGACAATAGCACCCCAGGTTGGGATAACCGCAGACGGCGTGGAAATCAGAAGGTTAGAAATCACCACGCCGAAGGCCGTATTAACCATGAGCAGCAGCAGGAAGATGACCACCAAAAACAGCATGCGGCCGCGCTTGCCGATGTATCGTCCCGACAACATACCAATCGACTGCCCGCGGTGGCGTTGTGATGCCCACAAAACGCCGAGGTCATGCATGCCGGCGGCAAAGACCGTGCCGATGGTGACCCATAAGAAGGCTGGGAACCAGCCCCAAATTACCGCGACGGCTGGACCAATAATTGGCGCGGCACCGGCGACAGACGTGAAGTGGTGTCCCCACAACACATACTTATTGGTGGGTACAAAGTCCACGCCATCTTCCATGGTGTGGGCTGGGGTTTTATACTTAGGGGACAGTTGGTAGATCTTCTTACCCAAGAATTTGGAATAAAGAAGATAGCCACAAATCATCATGGCTACACCAATTAGTGCTAGAAGTAGAGAGTTCATTATCGTGCTCCGAAAACTGGTCGACGGGAGGGCCACCACATCAATACTTGCCGCATAGATGTGATGTGAATCAAGGTTTGCTGTGAATTAAGCGTAGACCATGAAATCGGAGTTCACTAGGGTTATTGAAAATTAATGAACCTTCCAGACCGGCCGGGGGAATGGCCGTGGGGGCGCAGGATATAGAAGTCCCCGGTAGATCCTTGAAATGGATTCTTACCGGGGTACTGTCTCGGGGCTAGTTTTAGCTAATTCTGCGAACCTCGCCGAGTGTGTTTAAGCGTCCTGGATGCCGATATTGCCATCGGTGCGCCATACGGTCACAACAGCTGGGCGTGGGGTGGAGTCGCCGCCGTCAGGCCAGTTGGAGGTTGGGTTGTCGAAGGTGGCGTCATCGGTTTCGCCTGGGTGCTGCACGTTGACCATGACGCGTTCATCGGTGACGATTGGGCCGCAGGTCTCACCGCCAGCAGGAACGGTGAGGAAGCACTTGAGCTCACCACGGTTTTCGCCCTCGGTGGTCACTGCGTACAGGCCGTCGTTGGAGCCCAGAGCGTTGCCATCGGTGGAGATCCACATCAGCTCATTATTATCGAATGCCAAGTTATCTGGGCAAGAGATAGGGGAGACCTTTTCCTTATCAAAGCCGCCGAAGTAGGTGGAAGCTTCCGCTGGGTCACCACAAACCAGGAACAGGTTCCAAGTGAACTTTTCGCCGGCGTGGTCATCTTCAATCTCCATGACCAGACCGTTCTTGTTTTCCTTCACTGGTGCCCACTCCATTGGATCTTCCTTGTTGCTATCCGCGTCTTCGCCGGTAGCGCCACGGTAGGAGTTATTGGTCAACGCAACATAAACCTTGGAGGTGGAAGGGTGAACTTCCATGTCTTCTGGACGGTCCATCTTGGTTGCACCGACAGCGTCTGCCGCTTCGCGGGTGAAGATGGCAACCTCTTCAGCGGTGAAACCGTCAACGTGAGACTCGTACTCGCCCTCGTTGGCGGTCAGCAGTGGCTCCCACTTGCCGGTGCCGTCGAAAGCGCCATCTTCTGGCAAAACGCCGGAGCCATCGATTTCATCCTCAGGAGAGTTACCTTCCATGACAGCGACATACAGGGTGCCATTGTCCAGGATGGTCATGTTGTGCTCGAGGTCGCCTTCAACCATCTGCTTGGAAGAGACGAACTTATAGATGTACTCAAAGCGGGAGTCATCACCGGAGTAGCACACAACGGTGCCGTCGTCGGCGATGTGGATGTTGCCAGCTTCGTGCTTGAAGCGGCCATTGGCGGAGTGCTTGATAGGGGTGGATTCTGGATCGAAAGGATCGAACTCCACGATGTAGCCGAAGCGATTGACTTCATTTGGAACCTTGGAGACATCGAAGCGGTCGTCGTAGTTTTCCCACTTGCGGTCCGAAGCTTCATCGCTGAAACCGAAGCGCTCGAGAGAAGCTTGGGTGCGCTCATCATCGCTGGATGCATTGGCGAAGTACTGGTCAAAGTTTTCTTCACCAGACAAGATGGTGCCCCATGGGGTCACACCACCAGCGCAGTTATTCAAGGTGCCCAGAACGTCTTCACCAGTTGGGTCAGCGTCGGTCTTGGTGTAATCAGAACCTGCGGCAGGACCAACCAACTTGAATGGGGTGGTCGCGGTGATGCGGCGGTTGAGAGGACCGAATTCGCGTTTCAGGTCACCGGTGCCATCAACCTTGGATACCTCCAAGACGGTTAGGCCGTGGCCAGCCCAGCCAATCTTCACGTGCTCTTCAGTAGGATCTTCTGGATCATAATCCGGGAACATCTGTGGCTCGGTGGTGTATTCGTGGGAGCACACGTACACCATGCGGGAGTCATCTTCCGGGTGGTCCAGCAGGCCAGCGAAGTCATTGTTGAACCCGAACTGCTTCTCAGCATCTTCTGCAGTCTGGTTCTCAACATCGAATTCTGGAGCGCCTTCGATGACTGGGTCGCCCCATGCAATCAGAATGGACTGCTCATAGCCTTCAGGGATAACAACAGCATCCTCGGTATTTGGTTCAACCGGGGTAAATTGCATGCCTTTATTGGAGACGTGCTCAACGGTTGCCTCGGAGGAGGAGCCCTCGGAGGATGGCGCTGCATTCGCGGAGGTGGCCGCTGCATCATTCTCGCTTGGTGCAGCACATGCAGCCAAAGCAGCGCCGCCTCCAACGGTGACAACGGTCAGACCACCAGCGCGCAGCGCGGTACGGCGGGAGAACTGGTCCGCGAAGTAAGGGTTATTCGACGTGTTCTCACATGCGCCGAAACAGGCATTACCGCACTTGTAGGTGCAGGTCAGCGAAGAGCGAGAGGAAGAGAATAGGGAACTGAGGAGGTTGCGTCCTTTGAGATCCACGAGATGTGCTCCAGTCATAAGTTGGTTCAAGAAAATATCTAGTCTGGGGTGACACATCTAAATTAGGTAGTTCAGTTTACCTAACTGATAATTTCAGATGACAAGTAGATGAATTGAAAAACATTGCCGAATTAATCAAATATGGGGCCTGCTGTCACTATTGGAAACGCCTGCTCGAGCTGTATTTAACGCCTACCTATATGATCGACTAACCTTGTGTGCGTGAGCCAGCAGAAGAATAGTAATCAGACACCAGACGTTCCAGAGCAGCTGCGGATTCGCCGCGAAAAGCGCGCCCGCCTGCTAGAAAACGGCACGGAGGCCTACCCGGTTTCCGTCAAGCGCACCATCGCGTTGCGTGATTTGCGCCAGCAATTCCAGGTCTTGGCTGAGGATGAGACCGCCGGCACCGAGGAAGGCGTGACCTACCTGGAGGTTGGTCAAGAAACTGACACGGTGGTCTCTATTGCTGGCCGTCTAATCTTCATGCGCAATACCGGCAAGCTGTGTTTTGCCACCTTGCAGGATGGTGACGGCACCCAGGTGCAAGCCATGCTGTCTCTCGCGGAGGTTGGCGAGGAAGCGTTGGCTGCGTGGAAGGCTGATGTTGACCTCGGTGACTTCATTTCTGTGACTGGCCGCGTGATTTCTTCTCGCCGCGGCGAGCTTTCTGTCATGGCTACTGAGTGGCAGATGGCCGCGAAGTCCCTGCGCCCGATGCCAGTGGCTTTCGCTGATATGGCAGAAGATACCCGCGTGCGTCAGCGCTACAATGACCTAATTATGCGTGAAGAGGCACGTAAGAATGCCATGACTCGCATTCAGGTCATTCGCGCGCTGCGTCATCACCTCGAGGATGAGGGCTTCAATGAGATTGAAACCCCGATGCTGCAGACCTTGCATGGTGGTGCAGCGGCACGTCCATTCGTGACGCATTCCAACGCGCTGGATATTGACCTCTACCTGCGCATCGCGCCGGAGCTTTTCCTTAAGAGGGCTGTCGTCGGCGGCATCGACAAGGTCTTTGAGATTAACCGCAACTTCCGCAACGAGGGCATCGATAAGTCGCACTCCCCGGAATTTGCCATGCTGGAGATTTATGATGCCTGGAGCGACTACAACGGCATCGCTAAAACCATCAAGGATTCCATCCAGGGCGTAGCCAAGGCTGTGTTCGGTTCGCACGTTGTTACGCTTGCCGATGGTACCGAGTATGACCTCGGCGGCGAGACCTGGCCGGAAATTGAGATGTACCCATCGCTGAATGAGGCTTTGGCAAAGAAGTTCCCAGGCCAGCCGGAAGTCACCATTGATTCCACTGTTGAGGAGCTTCAAGCGCTTGCCGATGTCATCGGGCTCGACGTTCCTAAAAATGGCGGCTGGGGCCACGGCAAGCTGGTGGAAGAAATCTGGGAGCTGCTGTGCGAAGATCAGCTGGAAGGCCCAATCTTTGTCAAGCACTTCCCAGTTGAAACTTCCCCGCTGACCCGTTCCCACCGCTCCGAGTCAGGCGTAACCGAGAAGTGGGACCTGTACGTTCGCGGATTCGAGTTGGCCACCGGCTACTCGGAGTTGGTGGACCCAGTGATCCAGCGTGAGCGTTTTGAGGACCAGGCGCGCCTGGCGGCCGCTGGTGATGATGAGGCCATGGTGTTGGATGAAGAATTTCTTTCAGCAATGGAGCAGGGCATGCCACCAACAGGTGGTGCCGGAATGGGCATTGATCGCCTGCTCATGGCGTTAACCGGTCTGGGTATTCGTGAGACTGTACTTTTCCCAATTGTGAAACCTGAATCACAGAACTAGCGCTTAAACCTTTAAGCGACTAGCCTAGCGTGTTGACATGTCAACGACTGAAAGGAATATGTCATGAAGGTCGGAATTATTATTGGTTCTATCCGCGAAGGCCGCTCGGGCGAGGGCGTTGCTCAGTGGCTCAATGATTTGGCTCAGGGGCGCGACACCGGCGTTGAGTACGAGCTGGTTGACCTGAAGAAGTTCAACGTTCCACTTTTGGAGAGCCCAGTTGTTCCAGGTGCTGCCAATAAGCAGTACGACAATGAGCAGGTCCAGGAATGGTCCAATGCCATTGATTCTTATGACGGTTTCATTTTTGTGACCCCAGAGTACAACCACTCTGTTCCAGGTGCTTTCAAGAACGCATTCGATGCCCTCGGTTCCGAGTGGTTCGGCAAGGCCGTCGCTTTCGTTGGCTATGGTGCATCCAGCGGCGTCCGTGCAATTGAAGCATGGCGCTTGGTTGTTGCAAACTTCCAGATGCTGCAGGTCCGTGCTGCACTGGAATTCAACCTGTTTACCGAATTCAATGAGAATGGCTTCGCGCCAGCTGACCGCAAGGCAGAAGAAGCAGCGAACCTATTTACCGATCTTGAGGCAATGCTGAAGAAGGTCAACGCTTAGTAGTTGCACGTGTAATCGCGAAAATCGCGGACATTAGTCGTCTATAACTGTGCCCGCGATTACTTTTTTCTTAGCAACAAAAGGAGCTCACTTATTGTAATTTCTAGCGCATGTAGTTGGTGACAACCCACATGCGGCCGTCGGCGCTATAGGCAACGCCCACGCCAATTTGGTTGAAGTTCGGGTCCGCCTGGTTCTGGCGGTGTGATGGCGAGTTGTGCCATGCCTGCACAACTTCCTGTGTGGAAGCGCCACGCCAGTTCTGGTGGACGTTCTCGCCGCCCTCACGCCAGCCGGCTGGGTACTGCGCCAAGTAGTTCGGGTTGTGCGCCGGCACTCCAGTCTTGGCCATGTGGTCCGCCCAACCCTGCGCGATGGACGTCAGCTGCGGATTGGATGCCACTGGGGCAACTCCCTGGCGCGCGCGGTACTCATTAATAGCGAGGTAAACAGAGGTGCTGTTCACCCCAGCTGCGCTGCTGGCCGGAGTGGCTACCTTATTGACGCCTGCAGTTGCGGTCGCGGTAGCGTTCTGTGAGGAACCAGCGAATTGGGCATTAATTGACTCAACTGCATCCTGTACACCACCGGTGAGGCTGCCGAAGGTAGCCGTGATGATGGCGAGGACGCCAGTGATCTGAGTTTGAATTGCGTTCATCGGATGTTCTCCACTTAAACCTTGTGAATCTTCTTCTGGCACCGACACCAGATCGAAGCGGGTTTGTTATTTAAACGATATATATGGGCCTGTGGAGAAACTTTAGGAGTGAAATTTTCACCATGCGAGCAGCAGGGGTAGACAAGGGGTACACCACTGTGACCTGTGGTTTCGAATGTTGCATATGTGAAAAATGGGGTTTAAATTCATCCGCTAAATCACGTCAAAATCCAGTCGCTTAAATATAACGATGTCGTAAACAATTAAGGATTTCGACCGCAGTCTGCCCGATTTATTACCGCCCCTTCTTCCGGCTTATAGTCATTGAGTACTAAATTTGCGTGGAAAGAAGGGTGCTGGGCACAATGGCCGGTCAGTGGGGTGAGCAACCTGAGAAATTGTTGCGCCACTATGACCGCACCGCACAATCTGCAGCCCACCAGGTCATCAAGCGCTATTCCAGCAGCTTCTTTCTCGCCTCGGGACTGTTGCGCGGGCATGTGCGCACAGATATCCGTAGCTTATATGCGGTTGTGCGGATTGCCGATGAGATCGTCGACGGCGCCGGCCATGCCGCGGGCCTCAGCACTGACGAGTGCCGCGTGTTGCTCAATGATTATGAGCACCAAGTTCTTCAAGCCTCGCACCGCCGTATCAATAGTGACCTCATTTTGCATGCATATGGCATCAGCGCGCGCCGCTGCGGTTTCAAAGACGCCCACATTAGGGCTTTCTTTAACTCCATGCGCCGCGATCTCGATAATCGTGAGCAGCTGAGCCAGCAGGAACTTAATTCCTATATATATGGCTCCGCTGAAGTTATCGGCTTGCTGTGCCTACAGTCCTTCCTGGTTAATTTTCCCGTTACGGAGCAGCAGCGCGAGAAAATGGAAGCTGGTGCACGCAGGCTGGGTGCCGCTTTCCAGAAGATCAACTTCCTGCGTGATCTTGCCAGTGACATGGAGTTCTTAGGAAGGCAGTACTTTCCGGAGCTAGAAAGCAATGAGCTTAATGACGGCATCAAGGCCGAGTTGGTGGCTGATATCCGCCAAGACCTGGATTTTGCACGGGACAGTGTTGCGCTCTTGCCTGCCGATGCCCGCCTCGGCGTCGCAGCCGCCCTCGAGCTCTTTAGCGAACTCACTACCGAGATTGACCGCATTAGCGCAACCGAGCTCCTGCGCCGCCGAGTAAGCCTATCTCCAGCTCATAAAGCGCTAGTCATGACCCGCGTCCCGCGCACCTGGTTGAAAAAGAAGTAGAAATTTGACGATGTCTTCCAAGAATCAACAATCCTACGTAGGTCAACAGGCCGTGGTCATTGGCGCGGGCGTGGCAGGTCTAGCCACCGCAACACTGCTTGCACGCGAAGGACTGCGGGTCACGGTCGTGGATAAACTCGATGTGGTCGGTGGTCGAGCAGCGAACTACCTCTCCCCAGATGCACCGGGATTTCGTTGGGATTCTGGCCCCAGCTGGTACCTCATGCCCGAGGCCTTCGATCACTTCTATGAACTCTGTGGCACGAGCACTGAAGAACAACTAGAGCTGCGGACCCTCGAGCCCGCCTACCGCGTGATTTCCGAACCCACTGGAGATACGCCCCAAGCCATCGACGTGAGCCCCGCGAGCATCATTGACACCTTTGACTCAATCGAGCCCGGTTCTGGGCAGAAGCTGCAGCGCTACCTGGAGAAGTCTTCGCTGGTCTATGGCGTCGCCATCCAAAAATTCCTCTATACCAACTTCGCGCGCCCACACAACCTGATCACCAGGGATGTGCTTCCACACGTCGGATTGCTGGCGGTGCTGCTTTCGCGCAGCTTGCAGTCTTATGTCCGCCAAGTGGCCAAGGACTATCGTCTGCGCCAAATTCTGAGCTACCCAGCGGTGTTCCTCTCCACCGAGCCGAAGAAAGCACCAGCGCTCTATTCACTGATGAGCCACACGGATCTCATCCAAGGACCGCGCTATCCCCGCGGCGGATTCGCAGCAGTGGTGGAGTCTTTCTACCGTTTGGCCCTCGACAATGACGTGACTTTCCAATTGGGGACGGAAGTCACTGAGATTCTGACCTACGGCAAGAAGCGCCAGCGGGTGCGCGGCGTGCGCACTAAATCTGGTGAGATCCTCAATGCAGACATCGTGGTATCCGCAGCTGACCTCAAGCACACTGAAACCCAGCTTTTGCCACCGGAGCTGCAGACCTACCCAGCAAAGTATTTCGAGACCCGCGACCCGGGATTGAGCTCAATTCTCATCTATGCCGGTGTCAAAGGCGCGCTGCCGGAGCTTGCGCACCACACATTGATGTTCAGCAAAGACTGGGACCCGGATTTCCGCGCCGTTTTCGGAAATGACACCGCATTGGATAAGTCCTGGTCGCAGTCGATTTATATCTCCAAGACCTCGGCAACAGACACTGATGTCGCTCCCGAAGGCCACGAGAATCTCTTCGTGCTGATTCCTGCTGCCGCCCGTCCTGATATGGGCCACGGTAGCGCATATGGCGAAGAAGAGGACCCACGGGTCGCACAGATTGCCTACCGCGCTATCGAGCAAATTGGTGCTTGGGCCGGAATTGAGAACCTCAGCCAGCGCATCACCACCATGAAGACGGTCGGTCCTGCTGATTTCGCCCAGCGCTACCACGCCTGGGATGGCGGAGCGATAGGGCCTGCTCACACATTGTGGCAATCAGCGTTCTTCCGCGGCAAAAATGTCTCATCAAAGGTGGATAACCTTTTCTACGCGGGAGCCACCACCGTACCGGGAGTCGGCGTTCCACTGTGTCTGATCTCTGCGGAAAATATCATCAAGCGGCTGCGCCAAGATCACTCTTCAGGTCCACTACCTGCACTTTAATATCGCACACTTTAAGTATTAAGTGTTTTCAGTTACAACGCTTTCTTTGAACTACCGCTGCCCACAAAAACTCATTAGCCTGTGGGTACTCCTTCAGTGTGGTTCAAGAAAAAGTAATCTTGCCGCGCTAGGGTCTTTTTGTCTTTAGGCACCTTGTGACGTGCCCTATAGCCATCCCACGGCTTAATTAATGATTTATTGAGAAAGAACTTCCCATTGGCACAAAACTATTCTCCAGAGCAGATGCAAGATCCGCGCTCTGACAAGCTGTCTGCTGACGTCAAGTCGACGTTGGCTGTGCTCGTTGCAGCAGCAACCATCATGATTCTCAATGAGACATCATTGTCCGTTGCGCTGCCTTCCATCATGGTCGAGTATGACGTTCCGGCTACCACCGTCCAGTGGTTGCTCACAGGCTTCATGTTGACCATGGCCGTCGTGATTCCAGCGACCGGTTTCGTGATTGAACGCTTCACCACCCGCCAGGTATTCATCACCGCCTGTATCTTATTTACCGTCGGCACAATTATTGCTGCAATTGCGCCAGCATTCGTGATTCTGCTGGCCGGCCGCGTCATCCAGGCTGCCGGTACCGCACTGGTCATGCCATTGTTGATGACCGTGGCAATGACCCTGGTTCCACGCCAGCGCCGCGGTTCGGTGATGGGCATTATCTCCATCGTTATTTCTGTCGCACCAGCGCTCGGCCCAACAGTCGGCGGCGCCATCGTTAACTCTTTGACCTGGCACTGGGTCTTTTGGCTGATGGTTCCTCTGATTCTGATTATCTTGCCTGCCGGCTGGTTCAAGCTGAAGAACGTCGGCGAAAACCGCAATGTCCCACTGGATATGCTCTCCTTCTTGCTATCCGCCATCGCATTCGGTGGTCTCATCTACGGTCTGTCGTCCATCGAACCCATCCTCGAAGGCGAGGGCACCGCTCCGCTTATCGTCTCCGCCGTTGGCGTCATCTCCCTGGCGCTGTTCGTATGGCGCCAAATCAAGCTGGGCAAAGAAAACCGCGCATTCTTGGACCTGCGTCCATTCACCATCCGCAACTTCACTCTCGCGGTCTCCGTGATCCTCGTGTCTTTCGGTGCCATGCTCGGTTTCGCGACCGTTCTGCCGATTTACCTGCAGACCTCTCTTGGCGCGACCGCGCTGGTCACTGGCATGGTCGTCATGCCTGGTGGTGTACTGCAGGCAATCATGTCGCCATTCGTCGGCCGCCTCTTCGACAAATACGGCCCATTCCCACTCGCCGTTCCTGGTGTTGTGCTGATGCTCGCCGGTGTTGGTTCCATGATCACGCTGAATGAAAACTCCGCCGTGTGGATGGTCGTGGCCATGCACGTCACCTTCGCCGTTGGTATGGCATTGATGATGACCCCAATGATGACCACGGCGCTAAGTTCCCTGCCGGATAACCTTTACAGCCACGGCTCCGCAGGCATGAACACCTTGCAGCAGCTGGCTGGCGCGACCGGTACCGCCATCCTCGTCGTATTCCTGACCCGCGGCACCAATACCGGGCTTGCCGATGGCATGTCCGAAGCTGCCGCCACCGCCCAAGGTGCAAGCGGCGCGTTCACCTTCGCTGCCATCTGCATGGTTATCGTCGTTTGCCTCGTGCCATTCGTGAAGCGCGTCAACAATGATCCGGAAATTGTTGAAGTCAGCGAACCACGCTAGGGCTTATAAAATCTAATCCCCAGCGGGCAACGGAAATGAAGCAAATGCTTTCCGATGCCCGCTTTTTATTGCCCTAAAAGTGGTTGTTCGCTACCGGCGTACACCCCTTTGAGCTGCAAAGATAGTGATTTTGGAAGAAATTGGAGCCAAGGGGAGAAATAGTCTGTCCTAAGTAGCGTTAGAGTGGGTATCAACTTAGCAACGAATATCAAGGGGTAAGACTCATGTTTGAGAGGTTCACGGACCGTGCTCGCCGCGTCATCGTATTGGCGCAGGAGGAAGCACGCATGCTTAACCACAATTACATTGGCACGGAGCACATTCTGCTCGGCCTCATCCAAGAGGGTGAAGGCGTTGCTGCCAAGGCGTTGGAGTCCATGGGAATTTCCCTGGAAGACGTCCGTGGTGAAGTAGAAGCAATTATTGGACATGGAACCCAGCCACACAATGGCCATATTCCATTTACTCCACGCGCCAAGAAGGTGCTTGAGCTGTCCCTGCGTGAGGGTCTGCAGATGGGTCATAAGTACATCGGTACTGAATTCCTACTGCTTGGCCTCATCCGTGAGGGCGAAGGCGTTGCAGCACAGGTTCTGACCAAGCTCGGTGCTGACCTGCCACGCGTGCGCCAGCAGGTTATCCAATTGCTGTCCGGTTATGAAGGTAATCAGGGCGAGAAGCCAGAATCCGGGGGCGCAGGACCAGTTGGTGCTGGCTCCGGTGCGCAGGCTGGACCTGGCCGTCAAGGCCCAGGCAACCAGGGCGAGCGTTCCAACTCGCTGGTATTAGACCAATTCGGCCGCAACCTGACCCAGGCTGCCAAGGACGGAAAGCTCGACCCAGTTGTGGGCCGCGAATCCGAAATTGAGCGCATCATGCAGGTCCTGTCACGCCGCACCAAGAATAACCCGGTTCTCATTGGTGAACCTGGTGTTGGTAAGACCGCTGTTGTTGAAGGTCTTGCATTAGACATTGTGAACGGCAAGGTTCCAGAGACCCTGAAGGATAAGCAGGTTTACTCTTTGGACCTGGGTTCTTTGGTCGCGGGTTCTCGTTACCGCGGTGACTTTGAGGAACGCCTGAAGAAGGTTCTTAAGGAAATTAACCAGCGCGGCGACATCATCTTGTTCATCGATGAGATTCACACCCTCGTTGGTGCCGGTGCAGCCGAGGGCGCTATCGATGCCGCTTCCTTGCTGAAGCCAAAGCTGGCTCGTGGTGAGCTGCAGACCATCGGTGCGACCACTCTGGATGAGTACCGCAAGCACATCGAAAAGGATGCTGCGCTGGAGCGTCGTTTCCAGCCGGTCAAGGTTGATGAGCCTTCCCTGGAAGACACCATCACCATCCTGCGTGGTCTGCGCGATAAGTACGAAGCACACCACCGTGTGTCCTACACCGATGAAGCCCTCAAGGCTGCGGCGTCCCTGTCGGATCGCTACATCAATGACCGCTACTTGCCAGATAAGGCTGTTGACCTGCTCGATGAGGCTGGTGCGCGCATGCGCATTAAGCGCATGACTGCTCCAAAGGGTATTCGTGATGTGGATGACCGCATCGCAGAAGTCCGCAAGGAGAAGGAAGCAGCCATTGATGCTCAGGACTTCGAGAAAGCAGCTGGCCTGCGCGATACCGAGCGTAAGCTGCACGAAGAGCGCACCACCAAGGAAAAGCAGTGGCGCTCCGGCGACCTCGAAGAAATCGCTGAGGTCAGCGAAGACCACATCGCAGAGGTGCTTGCACACTGGACTGGTATCCCTGTTCTGAAGCTGACGGAGAAGGAATCCTCCCGTCTGCTCAACATGGAAGAAGAGCTGCACAAGCGCATCATTGGCCAGAACGAGGCAGTCAAGGCTGTCTCCCGCGCCATCCGCCGTACCCGCGCAGGCCTGAAGGATCCACGCCGTCCATCCGGTTCCTTCATCTTCGCTGGTCCATCCGGTGTTGGTAAGACTGAGCTGTCCAAGGCTTTGGCTAACTTCCTATTCGGTTCTGATGATGACTTGATTCAGATCGACATGGGTGAGTTCCACGACCGCTTCACCGCGTCCCGTCTCTTCGGTGCTCCTCCGGGATACGTTGGCTACGAAGAGGGTGGCCAGCTGACCGAGAAGGTTCGCCGCAAGCCATTCTCCGTCGTGCTTTTCGATGAGATCGAGAAAGCCCACAAGGAGATTTACAACACCTTGCTGCAGGTACTCGAAGATGGCCGCTTGACCGATGGTCAGGGTCGAATCGTGGACTTCAAGAACACAGTTCTGATTTTCACCTCGAACTTGGGCACCCAGGACATCTCCAAGGCAGTCGGCCTGGGCTTCACCTCAGCCAATGAGACCGATTCGGATGCGCAATACGACCGCATGAAGAACAAGGTCAACGATGAGCTGAAGAAGCACTTCCGCCCAGAGTTCCTGAACCGTATTGATGAGATTGTGGTCTTCCACCAGCTCACCCGCGATGAGATTGTTCAAATGGTTGAGCTGCTCATCGGTCGCGTCGAGACTCAGCTGGCTGAGCGCGACATGGGTATCGAGCTGACCCAGAAGGCCAAGGATCTGCTGGCACAGCGCGGCTTCGACCCAGTGCTGGGTGCACGTCCACTGCGTCGTACCATCCAGCGCGAGATCGAGGACCAGCTGTCCGAGAAGATTCTCTACGGCGAAATCGGTGCCGGCGAGATCATCTCCGTCGATGTTGCTGACTGGGATGGTGAGTCCAAGGACAACTCCAAGGCCACCTTCACGTTCAGTCCTCGTCCGAAGCCATTGCCAGAAGGCACCTTCGATGAGCCTTTGGATGACACCGAGATTCATGAAAATGACGGCGAAAACTCCGACGGTGCCGACACCATCGTTCCGGACACCCTGCCAGAAGAGCCCATTTCTTCATCCAACGATGACGGAAATAACCCACCACCAGCTGGTGCAGGAGCTCCATCCGGCCAGTAGGCCGCTCGGCCTGTAGGTCATTCGCCTACAGTCGCGAGGCGTGCACGTCAGAAGGCTGACACCATTAAGTCGCCGTTCCAAGGACATCCCTGGAACGGCGACCTTTTAAATTGCTGGCTGAACTTTCACACCTGCGCTAGAGTTTTCTTTATGGGAATTTACTTTAGAAATCGCAAAAAGATCGGCAAGAACAGCTGGGTTAATTTCTCCGGCTCGGGTGCATCCACCTCGACCAAGATCGGCCCAATCACGCTGAACTCGCGCGGCGGCATGTGGGTGAATCTGCCCGGCGGCCTCAACTTCCGCGGCCGCTGGAAGTAAATCCACTTTGCTCGTTAGCCGAGTAGGCGAGCAGCCGTGCAGGCGAGTAGCCGCGCAGGCTAACCGGGGAGTTTGAAGTTTCCCTCAGCGGTCTGTTCGGCAAGACCATCCTCGATGAGCGAGAATAACGCGCGCGAGCGCTGCGCCGCATCGGGCCACACCACGTCCAACTCGGTGATGGGAACGGGAGCATCGGCGCCGCGCAGCACGTCCATCAACAGACCGCGTACCTGACGGTCAGTGCCCGCAAACTTCTGCACACGCTTTTTCGCTGACGCTAGCTCTTCCTCACTAGGCTGCGGACAGCCCAGCTTTTGCCACTGACATAAATCAATCACTGGGCACGCGCCGCAATCAGGGGACGATGCAGTGCACACCAAAGCGCCCATCTCCATGATGGCAGCGGAAAATTCGGCGGTGTGAGCAGTGGGTAGGAGAGCGGCGACATCGGCCAGCTCTTGCTTCCGTGCCGTCCCCGCCAAATACTTGCCATTAATCGCCCGCTGATACACACGGCGCACATTGGTATCTACCACCGGCACGCTTTGCCCAAAATGGAAAGCGGCAACTGCGCGCGCGGTGTAATCACCAATGCCGGGCAGCGCCAGTAGCTCATCCACCGAATCAGGCACCTGGCCATCGTGGTTATCAACAATCGCCTGCGCGCATTCTTTCAGACGCAGCGCGCGGCGCGGATAACCCAGCTTGCCCCAGGCGCGCAGAACCTCATCAGTAGTTGCGGCAGCAAAATCTTTGGGGGTAGGCCACATTTTTATCCACCTTTTCCAAACCGGCTCCACGCGAGCCACTGGAGTCTGCTGGCTCATCACCTCAGAAATTAGAATTCCCCAGGCAGAAGTACCTGGATCACGCCACGCGAGGTTGCGGGCGTTTACTCGAAACCAGTCGAGTATGGCTTGTTGAAACTGCGTATATGACATGTCACTGGTGATTGTACTGGCCCCTTTATTAGGCGCTGCGTCACACTCGGTGGAACAATAGCGTTTATGCCTTTGCGTAATGTTGAAAGAACCCCCGTCGATGTCTGGAACGCTCTGTCTCAGGGCAATGAGCGTTTCATGAGCTTTACGGAAGACCGCCCGAACCAGGGACCTATTCGTCGCCGTGAGGTGCGCGATGGCCAAAAGCCTGCGGCAGTGGTGATCTCCTGCTCCGATTCCCGCGTCCCAGTCGAGCTGATTTTTGACGTTGGCTTGGGCGACCTTTTCGTGGTCCGTACCGCCGGCGAAATCCTTGACCAGGCTGTCTTTGCCTCTATTGAATATGCGATTGAGTCCATTGGTGTGCCACTGGTGATTGTCATGGGACATGAATCTTGTGGTGCAGTCGCTGCAACCGCTGGCGCCCTCGACGGCGGCGAGATTCCTGGCGGCTACCAGCGCGTGCTGATTGAAAAGGTAGCGCCGTCCATCCTCGAAGCCAAGGCAGAGGGCATGAGCTCCATCAAGGACTTCGAAGAGCACCACGTGGTTGCGACCGTGAACCAAATTCTTTCGCGCTCCCCAGAGATTAACCAGAAGGTCGAAGAGGGCACCGTCGGCATCATTGGTTTGCGCTACCAGCTTTCCGATGGCCGCACTCAACCCATCATCGGCCGCAACGTAGGTCTCGACTAAAGTCTTGAGACCTACGTTGTGGGTACGAAGGTTTTCAACACGCGCGCGGCGGTTGTATCCCTGAGCAGCAATTGAGCCTAAAATGAGGGTGTGACTAACCCAAACCAGCCATCCAACAAGCTGCCGCGCGAAATCTACATGCGACGTCGCATCGCGGCGTTTGTCGTGATCTTGGTGCTGGTCATTGGTCTTTTGATCGCCTTCACCGCTTTCGGCGGCAACTCCGATGATGACGCTGCGGCGCCAGAAACCACCGAAGTTTCCGCCCCTGAAAATCCTGAGGATGAGGGCGCGAGTGAATCGGGCGAGGAAGAAATCGAATCCGAATCCGCGTCTCCTTCTGAATCGGAGGAGCCTGAAGCTTCTGAGGAAGCCACCCCGCGCGAGGATGAGGAAGACTCCGACTCCAACAATATCGATCCAGCTTTGGCTGATAAAGATATGTGCGAACTCTCCGACCTGGTTATCCGCGCATCCTCTGATGGCACCACCTACCCGAATGGTGTGCAGCCGAATTTCGGCATGACCGTGGTCAACCCGACCGGTGCTGATTGCGAGATCGACCTGGATGAGGACACGCTGCGCTTTGAGGTCTACCGCCTGACTGATAATGCGCGCATGTGGGCTGATACCGACTGCTATGAATCGGTGCAAACCGGAACCTATAACTTCCCAGCGGGCGAAGAACGCAGCTTTGATGCCGTGTGGTCCCGTCTGGCTTCTGAGCGTGGTGGCGATTGCAGCGAGCGCCCAGTCGTTGAACCAGGCGCATACTTCCTGCACACGGTCATTGGAGACAACGCCTCCGAGCCGTATACCTTCAACCTCGCCTAGGGCTAAGGCCCAATGGCTTAGCCGTAGCCTTTGATGATCGCGATGGCCTGACCGAGGGTCGAAGCGTAGGCAATCTTCATTCCCTCCACGTCGGACTTTGCACCGGCCGGCACAATCGCGTGGGTATATCCCAAACGTGCGGCTTCGCTCAGGCGGCGTTCGATATTCGGCACGCGGCGCAGCTCGCCTGCTAGGCCCACCTCGCCAATCACCACGGTCTTAGACGGCAGCGGGCGTTCATGTAAAGAAGACCAGGTTGCCAACGCGACCGCTAGGTCCGTGGCGGTTTCAGAAATGCGCACACCGCCAACGGTAGCGACATAAGCATCTTTGTCATTCGTGCGTTCGTTGGCGCGGGCTTGGAGGACCGCAAGCACCATCGGCACGCGGTTATTGTCCAGCCCCGTGACCACACGGCGAGGATTCTTGCCCACCGGGTCAACAGTCAGCGACTGCACTTCAGCCAGGATAGGTCGCACACCATCCATCGCGACGGTGACCGCCGAGCCGTCCGGCGTGGTGCCCCGGTGGGAGAGAAACAGCCCGGAGGGGTCGGCGACCTCACGGATGCCGCCGGCGGTTTGCTCAAAACAGCCGACTTCATCGGTAGCGCCAAAGCGGTTTTTAATGCCGCGCAGCATGCGCAGGCTGGATTGGCGGTCACCCTCAAAGTTGAGCACAACGTCAACCAGGTGTTCCAGCACGCGCGGACCCGCGACGTTGCCTTCTTTGGTGACGTGGCCGACCAGCAAGATGGGGATGCCAGTCGTCTTGGCTAGTGTGGTCAACGCAGCCGTCACCGCACGAGACTGCGCGACGCCACCTGCGACACCTTCCACGCCAGCCGCATGCATGGTCTGCACCGAGTCCACAATGATAAGCGATGGCTTGATTTGGTCCACGTGACCAAAGACAATATCCAGGTTGGATTCAGCAGCAAGGTATAACGTGTCATGCAAAGCCCCGGTGCGTTCAGCGCGAGTGCGAACCTGCCCCACAGACTCCTCTGCAGTCACATACAGGGCCGTGCGGGGTTCCTTGGCGGCCTGCGTCCAATGGGCAGCCACCTCTAAAAGCAACGTCGATTTGCCAACGCCTGGCTCGCCCGCCATCAACACGACGGAGCCGGGCACGATGCCATCACCGAGAACGCGGTCGAGCTCCCCAATACCGGTTTTGAGAGCTTTCGTGGTGGTGCTGGTGATCTGGGAAATCGGTTTCGCGGGTGCAGTCGGCGTTAGGCCCTTGGATACTTGGCCCGCAATTGCGGAGGCGGCGACATTCGCGCTTGCCGATGCCGGCATCGATTCCTGCAGCGTGCCCCAAGAACCGCACTCTGGGCAGCGACCCAACCACTTCGGTGAAACATAACCACATTCAGAACAGGTGTGAATGGGACGTTGCTTTTTAGCCATGTCTTCACACTTTAGTAGACCCACCAGACACGAGAAGTTATCCCGGGTATGAAGAAAGCCGCTGCCAGTCCCGAGGCGAGACCGAGCGGCGGCTGAAAGGGCTTCTGGTTGGGTTTAGAAGCCGTACTTGGACGCTGCGCGGCGAGCAGCGGAAGGGATGCCTGCACCTGGTGCACGCTGGTACTCGGTGAATACCTCGAGAACGCCCCAGATGAATGCTGCGGAAGATGCCAAGCTCAGGATGGCGTACATGGAGATTTCCTCTCGATAGGGTGAAAGTGTCTCCTCAATTATAAATATCGAGACCATTCGTGCAGCGTAAATTAGCAGCTCAGCGACAGCGAATCGAAAGGTGACGTGTCACCCGTCACTAATCTCCGGTGGAGAATATACGCTTTCACCTGCAGTGATTTAGTGTTTGAGAAGCTAACTTTTTCCTGAGTGTTTCCCGAAATTAAACTGGCTAAAACCTACCCCCGTTAGGGTGAAAACGGGCTAGGGTGTAACGCACGGCCGGCTGATGGCGACAGACCTAGTCGCCTTTACGTCCTATGCATGACCGCGGGCGGAGATCGACAAACGCGCCCAAGTATGAGAAATCCATACCTAGGCGCGCATAATCACGCACGCTCGCAGTGCGCGAGTCGAGATGAGAGGTTAGCTAACTGGTGCGTAGCCTTCTTCGCTCTCGACGTCGCGGTCGAGCTCACCGGCTGGCAGCTGAGGCGCGGAGATGGTTGCGTTCAGCTCGATGGTGCCATTGGAGAAAGTGAAGACGACTGGACGGTGACCCGCGTAGCCGTAGTCCTCATTGTCCAGGGTGGTGGTCACGTACTGGGTGGAGTCGTCCTCGGTCTGAGGGTGAGCGTCAAGCGCCTCCTGGGAATCGCCAACAATGCGGGTGTTGCGTGCCATAGGCTCCAGACCTGGCAGTGCAACGTCCTGGCCATCAACGGTGACGGACTCAAGCTCGTATGACTCATCGCTATATGCCTGGTTGGAAGCGACGAACTTCAGGGATGCTTCACCGGAATCAGCTTCAACCTGGATGACGACGTCGCGGACCGCGACATTGCCGTCTTCGCTTTCGGCCTCGCCGCCATCAACTGCTGCTACCTGGCTAGAGGTCTGGGTAATCTGGCCTGCGGAGCAAGATGCCAGCACCAAAGCGGCAATAGCAGTGGCGGAAATGGTGGCACCCTTGCGGGTAACAGACTTCAGGGACTTCACGTCGAGCGTCCTCCATCGATAGAGATCACGGGGGTTATCAACGTCTTAGCTTAGTCCTAAACGCCACGTAATTCACAGTTACTAACCTGTAGGGATGCTCACAGTGGCAATTTAGGGGGCAATCGCGGGGTGAATCGGGGGTAATCGTCCGAAATTCGGCGCACATGGCGGAATGCGCAGTATTTGCGCTGGTAATTTTGCTCAACCCTCAGCGGCGGCGGCCATGCCAAGCGTGGTAGAATCTAGCATCTGAGTGTGTCCAACGTGCATCGATAGCTGCAAGGTGTGCTGACCGATGCGCATAATGCGGCCAGAGATTCCAATCTTGAGCAAGCCTACGGGTTATGGCGCGAGCGCATTGGTGTAATGAGTGTTTATTTTAAAGGAGCTGCAATGGAGTTCAAGGTCGGCGAGGTTGTCGTATATCCCCATCATGGTGCGGCGGTGATTGAAGCTATTGAGCATCGTGAGATGGGCGGCGAGACACTGGAGTATCTCGTGTTGCAGATCAACCAGTCTGACCTTGTTGTCCGCGTTCCTTCCAAGAACGTGGAGCAGGTCGGCGTTCGTGACGTCGTAGGCAAGGAAGGCCTGGAAAAGGTCTTCTCCGTGCTGCGTGAAGTAGATGTGGAAGAGGCCGGCAACTGGTCCCGCCGTTATAAAGCGAACCAGGAGCGTCTGGCGTCCGGTGATATCAACAAGGTCGCTGAGGTTGTTCGTGACCTCTGGCGCCGTGACCAAGACCGTGGCCTGTCTGCTGGTGAGAAGCGCATGCTTGCCAAGGCGCGTCAGATTCTGGTGGGTGAACTCGCGCTCGCACAGCCAGTAGATGACAAGAAGGCCGACACCATGCTGGATGAAATCGCATCCACCATTGAGCGCCACCGCGCTGCTGGCCTGGTTGAGGATAACTCGATTACCACCACGATTGATGATGACGTCGACATGGATGACCTGTCCTTCGACGATGACGAGGACTAAAGGTGACTCGTCGCGTTAGTGCCCTGGTCGCTGCTGCTGGCCAGGGCACACGTCTAGGTGCAGCACTACCCAAAGCCTATGTGGAGCTCGCCGGCCAAACGCTGCTGGAGCGTTCTGCTCGCGCCATGCTTGATTCAGGCGTGGTTGATGACATTGCGGTGATTATTAGTCCCGCGATGGAAGACCACGCCCGCAGTATTTTTGACCAAGCCGGATTGGCTGACAGCGTGCGATTCGTGCATGGCAGCGTGGAGCGGGCCGATTCCGTGTGGGAGGGGCTTAAGTCCATCGCCGACTCCGATGGCGTCGTTTTGGTGCATGACGCCGCACGGGCGTTGACTCCACCAGCGATGATCGCCCGGGTCGTTGAAGCAGTGCGCAACGGGGCACCAGCTGCTATCCCGGTGCTGCCTGTGTCGGACACCATCAAACGAGTGGATGGACAGGTGGTCATCGACACCCCGGATCGTTCCACCTTGCGCGCGGTGCAAACCCCTCAAGCTTTTGACCTCGCGGTGTTGCGGGCGGCGAATGAGAAGTACTTCGGGGCATCACAGCGCAGCTTTGTAGCTACCGATGACGCCAGCCTCATGGAATGGTTCGGCCAGTCCGTTGCGACCGTGGACGGTGACGTCATGGCATTTAAAATCACCACGCCGCTGGACTTGACCTTGGCCAACGCGCTCGTGAATGAACAAGAAGGACACTGACAATGACTGAACCTGTGCAACCAATTATCCCGCGCGTGGGCACGGCCTTTGACGCGCACCAGATTGAGCAGGGCAAAGACTGCTGGATCGCCGGCCTGCTTTTCCCCGACGTTGCTGGCTGCGAGGGGCATTCCGATGGCGATGTGGTCTCCCATGCGATTGTGGATGCGCTATTATCCGCCGCCAACCTGGGCGACTTGGGTTCTTTCGTCGGCGTCGGCCGCAAAGAATATGACGGTGTCTTAGGGGCGCGTCTGTTGAAAGAATGTCGCGAGCTACTGGAATCTCACGGATTTATCATCGGCAACGCCAGCGCACAGCTTATCGGCCAGACTCCCAAGATGGGACCGCGCCGCGAGGAAGCCGAGGCCACCTTGTCCGAGCTTCTGGGCGCACCGGTATCGGTATCCGCTACTACCACGGACCACATGGGCTTTACCGGCAGTGGGCAAGGCCGCGCAGCTATTGCCTCCGCCGTGGTGTGGAAGGCCTCGCAATAACGGCCAGTTCCTTCGCGTCACCCATTTGGGGTTATTTCATCCCGCTCCATCAGTAATTCGCTCAGACTGCTGGGGCGGTTTCGCCGTTTTCATGCCGAGCCGCACGCCTATCATTTCGCTGGGTGGGACGGAGTTTAGGGCTTGCCCCAGCCACCACGAGGTTAGCCCTCGATAGTGAGCTCGGCGAAAGTCATTCCCACCGTGCCCTGACCGTGTTAGTTTGAGTGAACAGTCCAAAATGTGCGACAGATTACATCTGTGGCGCAATTTCAAGCAACTGACATATTGACTAAAGAAGGGCAGGGGCGGGCACATGGATAAACTCATGGAGCCGCTACAGCGACTCGGAAAAGCCTTGATGGGTGCGGTGGCCGTGATGCCACTGGCGGCACTCATGATGGGTGTTGGCTACTGGATTACTTCCGTCGGCGGGGATAACGCGGTCATCTTCGGTGACCTTCTCCTCAAAACCGGCGGCGCGGTGCTGGATAACCTGGGCATCATTTTCGCCATCGCAATTGCTTTTGGTCTCTCCAAAGATAATTCCGGCGCGGCAGCCTTGGCTGGTTTCGTCGGTTTTGCCACGCTGGTCAACCTGATTGGGCCGGATGCCATCGCGGGTTATCGCGGCATCGACCCAGCGGAATTAAGCGGCGATGAGGCTATGAACTGGGCTGAGGCCGGCTGGGACGGCATCGGTTATGGCAATGTCTTATTCGGAATCCTCATCGGTATCCTCGCAGCGTGGACATATAATAAGTTCTATCAGACCCAGCTTCCGGACGCCCTGGCATTCTTCTCCGGGCGCCGTTTGGTGCCTATCTTGGCCTCCATTTTCTCTGCCATCGTCGCGGGAATTATGTACGTCGTTTGGCCGCTGGTCTACTCCGCGCTCTTTTCTTTTGGAGCTTGGATCCAAGGTCTTGGCGCGGTGGGCGCGGGTCTTTATGGCTTTGCTAACCGCCTGCTCATCCCCACTGGCCTGCACCATGCGTTGAATTCAGTCTTTTGGTTCGATGTCATGGGTATTGATGACATCCGCAAATTCCAGGAGGGCCCCGCCACCATTGAGGCGGCGAATGCGGCTACCGATGCCCTAAGCTGCCCCGGCGTGTGGGACGGCACCACGTGTGAGGTAGTTGGCATCATCGGCCAGTATCAGGCCGGTTTCTTCCCGATCATGATGTTCGGTCTGCCGGGCGCGGCGCTGGCGATTTACCTGCGCGCAAAGACCAAGCGACGCAAGGCAGTCGGCGCGCTGATGATGGCCGCGGCCGTCGCGTCCTTCTTCACTGGCGTGACCGAGCCACTCGAGTTCTCCTTCATGTTCCTGGCACCGTTGCTGTACCTGGTGCACGCTATCTTGACCGGCATTTCTCTGGCCATTGCGTCCGCGATGGGATGGACCGCCGGCTTTGGGTTCAGCGCGGGTGCGGTGGACTTTTTGCTTTCATCGCAAAACCCGTTGGCCAATCAGTGGTGGATGTTGTTGGTCATGGGCGTGGTGTATTTCTTCATCTACCTCGCCATTTTCTACTTCCTTATTGGCGCGTTGAATATTAAAACGCCTGGCCGTGAAGATGATGACGCAGAGCAGCTTGCCGATGCTCCATCCACCGATGCCCCATCCACCGACAATCCCCATTCCCACACCGCCGCACAAATCATTGCCGGATTGGGCGGTAAGACCAATATTGACTCGATTGATTATTGCTCCACGCGCCTGCGCACCAAGGTCACGAACCCGACGTTGGTGGAGGAATCAGAGATTCGAAAAGCCCAGATTTCTGGACTGGTGCGCCCGTCGAAGCAAACCGTGCAGGTGATTATCGGTCCGAAGGTGCAATTTGTCTATGACGAAGTCGCGCGCATGCTGGCGCAATCCGGCGTGGACACGGAGCTCATCGGGGAGCGTCCCGAATCCGAGCTGGAGGGCGATATCGCAACGGCAACAGCGCCCCGCCAAACCACAGCCGTGGGTACCACCGTCGAGCTTTTAACACCGACTGTGGGTACGGTGACGGCGATTGAACATGTTGCTGATGAGGCCTTTGCCACCAAGTCTGTTGGCGATGGTTTTGCCCTGATACCGGTGGATTCGGCGGCAACATTTGATGTCTGCGCCCCGGCATCGGGCAGTGTGGACATGATATTTAAAACCAATCATGCATTCTCGCTGACCACCACAGACGGCCTGGAGGTTTTGGTGCACATTGGGTTCGACACGGTGAAACTCAAAGGGGCAGGTTTCACCCGCCACATTGAGCAAGGTGAGCAGGTTGAAGCCGGTCAGCCGATTATCCGCGTGGATGCCCAAGCATTGCGCGCTCAAGGCGTGGATCTGACCATCGCCGTTGTGATGCCCACCAAGCAGCAAGTTGGAAAGGTCACACTTGGGAATGGAAATGGCATGCTCGGCGCTTCTGTAATCATGGTCTAGGTTATTCTTGACTGAAAGCTGAAGAAATCAAGATGTGGAAATGAGGCAGCCTCCATGGAAATTATCATTTGCGAGACCCTGAAGGATGTGGCTTTTCGGGCCGCAGATGTCATCCAGGAATATGCCAACCAGGATGCTGTCCTGGGCGTTGCTACCGGCTCCACGCCATTGGCGACCTACCAGGAACTCATCCGCCGCCACCTCGCCGGTGAGGTGAGCTTCAAAAACACCACGATGTTCGCGCTCGATGAATACGTTGGTTTGCCCATTGAACATGAGCAAAGCTACTACCACGTGATTCACTCAGAATTTTCCGACCACGTCGATGTTGACCCGGCAAACGTACACATCCCAGACGGTTTGGCAGAAGATCTGGCGGGCGCCTGTGCGGACTATGAGCAGGCAATCGTTGATGCCGGTGGCATTGACCTGCAGCTTTTGGGTGTGGGAACCAATGGCCACGTCGGATTCAATGAGCCATCCAGCTCTTTGTCGTCGCTCACACGCCAAAAGACCCTGCACCCACAGACCGTGCACGATAATGCGCGTTTCTTCGACTCCGCCGAGGAAGTCCCCGTGCACGTGGTCACCCAAGGCTTGGGTACCATCTCACGCGCAGGCCACCTGCTGCTGCTCGCGACCGGCGAGAATAAAGCGAATGCCGTCGCTAACCTAGTGGAAGGCCCGTTGTCTGCATCCTGCCCAGCATCCATCCTGCAGGTGCACCCACGAGCGACAGTGATTGTGGATGTAGCCGCAGCCAGCCAGCTTCACAACACCGACTATTACGAGTTCATCCAAAAGCATAAACCCGCCTAAGCCAGCTGTTTAGTTCCCAACTGGCGGGCGGTAGACTAAAGCACGTGAATCTACGTATTTTTGACACCGCCACCCGTTCGTTGCGCGACTTTGAGCCGATTAAACCCGGCCACGCTTCGATCTATTTGTGTGGTGCCACCCCACAAGCCAAGCCCCACATCGGTCACCTGCGCTCAGGCGTAGCTTTCGATATCGTGCGCCGCTGGCTCACCGCCCAAGGCTTGGACGTGGCTTTTGTCCGCAATGTCACCGACATTGATGACAAGATTTTAACGAAAGCCGCTGACAATAACCGCCCGTGGTGGGAATGGGTCTCTACCTATGAGCGCGAATTCACCAAGGCTTATGACTTACTCGGCGTCCTCCCTCCCTCGGTCGAGCCCCGCGCCACCGGCTTTGTCACGCAAATGGTGGACTACATGCAACGGTTGATGGACCGCGGGTTCGCGTATGCATCAGAGGGCTCGGTGTACTTCGACGTCGCCGCATGGGTCAATGCAGAAGGCTCCGACTATGGCTCCTTATCCGGTAACCACGTGGAGGAAATGGAGCAGGGGGAGTCGGATGTCATCGGCAAGCGAAGCCCCCAAGACTTTGCTCTGTGGAAAGCCGCTAAACCCGGCGAGCCCTCCTGGCCCACGCCGTGGGGTGACGGCCGTCCCGGCTGGCACCTGGAATGCTCAGCGATGTCCACCTACTACCTGGGCGAAAGCTTCGACATCCACGGCGGCGGCCTCGACCTGCAATTCCCACACCACGAGAATGAAATCGCGCAATCGCATGCTGCGGGCGACGGCTTTGCCAATTTCTGGATGCACAACCACTGGGTGACCATGGCCGGGGAGAAAATGTCTAAGTCCCTGGGCAACGTGCTCGCCGTGGATAATCTGCTGGAAATAGTTCGTCCGCAAGAATTGCGCTATTATCTGGGGTCTGCACATTATCGCTCTGTTCTGGAGTACTCCGAAGGTGCGCTGACCGAGGCAGCCGCAGGCTACCGTCGCATTGAGGAGTTCCTAGCACGCTTTGACAACGTGGAACCTGGGCAGTGGACCGAGGGCTTTGAGAAGGCCATGAATGATGACTTCTCAGTACCTAAGGCACTGGCTGAAATTCATGTTGCTGTTCGTGAGGGCAATAAGGCCCTATCTGCTTCCGATGAGCAGACTGCACAAACCTTGGCAGAGTCAGTTCGCCGCATGGCCGCTATTTTGGGTTTCGACCCGCTCAGTGACCAGTGGACCGCTGGTGGAACTGATGATTCTGCTGCGATGGTCGCGTTGGATGTTTTGGTCCAAGCCGAACTGTCACGCCGCGCGCAAGCTCGTGCAGAAAAGAACTGGGCTGTTGCTGATGAAGTCCGCGATCGTCTCGCTGAAGCCGGAATTACCGTAATTGATTCCGCTGATGGCGCCACGTGGTCGCTGAATTAAACCACCTTTAAGGAGAAAACTTATGGCACGTACTCACGGCCGCGGAGGCGCAGGTCCCCGTAAAACCAATAAGAAGGGCGCCGTCAAAGGCACCGGCGGTCAGCGCCGCAAGGGGCTAGAAGGCAAGGGACCTACCCCGAAGGCTGAAGACCGCGTTTATCACGCGAAGCACAAGGCGAAGCTGCGCCGTCAGCGCAGTGAATCCGGACGCCATGAGAAAGAGACCGCGGAGATGGTCGTCGGCCGCAACCCGGTCATCGAATGCCTGCATGCGAAGGTGCCAGCGACCAGCTTGTACATCGTGCAGGGCACGCGTAACGATGAACGCCTGTCCGAAGCCGTCGCCATTGCCAATGGCCGCAACCTTCCGATTTTGGAAGTCCAGCGCCACGTCATGGACCAGATGACTGGCAATGGCATGCACCAGGGCATTGGCCTGCAGATTCCGCCTTATAAGTACGCCGATGTGCATGACCTGATTGCTAATGCTGCTGATAAGCAGGAGCCAGGCATGTTTGTCATCTTGGATAACATCACCGACCCACGTAACTTGGGCGCGGTTATTCGTTCCGTTGCGGCTTTCGGCGGCGATGGCGTGATTATCCCTGAGCGTCGTTCGGCATCAGTGACCGCGGTGGCGTGGCGTACCTCAGCTGGTACCGCGGCGCGCCTGCCGGTTGCGCGTGAGACCAACATGACCCGCACCGTGAAGGAATTCCAGAAGAATGGCTACCAGGTCGTTGGCTTGGATACCGGCGGCGAGCACACCCTGGATACCTACAAGGGCGGCAAGGACCCAGTGGTTATTGTCATCGGTTCTGAAGGCAAGGGTATTTCGCGTCTGGTGAAGGAAAACTGTGACGTTGTCATGTCCATTCCGATGACCAGCTGGGTCGAATCGCTGAATGCTTCTGTTGCGGCTGGTGCCGTGCTGTCTGAGTTCGCCCGTCAGCGCCGCGTCGCGAATGAGACCTAAACTTTATTAAAGTTTGCCCACCTGTGGATAACTACCGCGTTTAGTTGACGCATCAGCGTAGTTGTCCACAGGTTTTTCGGTTTTCACTAGCCCTGCCTTGCGCTGTGCCATAGCGTCAGGTTTATGGAACTTTTAGCAGCGTTTACTTATGTCAATAGCCAGGGCATGGCGCTATTGCGGCTATTTTCTTCGCAGTCGCCTTATGACCTGACGCGCTTGGGCATGGAATTAAAGACCGCGAAAAGCATTATTAACGCAAGCACAGCCTATTTTGGTCCGACGGATTCCCCGCGCAAGCAACAAGACGCCGTGGAGCTTGCCACATCGCGCGGCTTATCACTGGAGCATCTGCTGGTGATTGAGTTTTATGCCAGGAAGCTCAAGTCCTACCGCGGGCAGGCATGGAAGCTGCGCGTCGAGCTGCTTGCGCATGAGGGCGGCATCGATGAAATTCGCAAGCTGGGCCTAGCGCGAGTCGATGAGCTCAAGCCTGCGAAGCCACCAACAGCGGGCGTGCGCGTGGGCACTACCCGGATGGGGATGCGCACGATGGTCATTACGGATTCCGAGCGCAAGATTACCGACCTGGAGAAATCTTTGGATGCCCTCGCCGATCCGGAAGCTCCCCGGCCACAGGGGTTGCTGGATGCGTTGTGGCAGCGGATGGAACGCGGTGGGAGGTTTGAGCCGAAATATTCCACGGTGATTGCCATCGGGTTGGATGATTTTGCCAAAATTAATGCCGGGCTTGCCGATGACGTCACCGTCGGCCTCTCCGATGGCTCCACCATGAGCGGGCAAGAGCTCGTCAACGCTGCGCTGGCTGGCGCACTCGGCGATGACATTTACGCCGGGCTTTTCCACCCCACGCAAGGCCCGGTGAATTTGTATGAGGCACGGTTTGCTTCTTTCAAGCACCGTTTACTGGCGAAAGCGGAGAACCTCGTGTGCCCGTGGCCTGATTGCAATGTGCCCGCTGATAGGTGCCAGATACACCACATCGATGCCCACAAGCACGGCGGGCACACCACCCCTGCGAATCTGACCACCCTGTGCCGCTATCACAATGGTGTCAATGATGATGACCAGCGCGGACAGGGCCGGGCGGGACACAAAAGCCGCGGGCGCATGAGGCGGCATCGCGGAAAGGTGCGCTATACCTCGCCCGGTGGGCACACCTTTGGCAATACCCATCAGGTCTCAGACCTAGGAGCGATGGACCTGATTAACTAGCTGAGCTCGAAGAAATTCGCGACGACTTCTGTCGCCGTAAAAGAATCTGTATTCTTTCCCAAGCGCGGGTCGAGCTCTTTGCCGGATGGCACGACATGTCCCATGTCTTGCACCGTCCACAATTCAACCGGGTTGGCACCGGGCCATGTGGTGATCTCAACATCAGGATAAGGATTGCTGGTCTCAGGCTCACCTGCGTGATTGTGCTCGGCAAAGAACGCGCCGGTCGCGGGAGCGGAGAGCACTTCGCCGCGGGTGCGTTTGACGTGGATGCCTGCCATGCCGCCCTCATAGGGCGCTTTATCATCCAGCGTGCCGTGAATCATCAGCAGCGGCGTGGGCTCATAGGCGTCGATGGGATTGGTCGGCGCAAGGTTTTCACCAGCGGCTAAGGTCGCGGCGAAACAAGCGGCGCCGGAAAGCAGACCTGGGGCATCGAAAAGCAAGCGCAAGACCATCTGCCCGCCATTGGAATAGCCACAGGCAAAAATCCGGCCGATATTGTACTCGGCGCGTAGCTCATCAATCAGGGCGCGTGTGAACCCGACGTCATCGGTGCCCAGCTCACGCGTCTTTTCCGGCAGATGCTTGCGGGCATCATTGAAGTGATTATGGATACCGCCCGGATAGGCGACAATCGTGTTGCAGCTGGCGAGCGCATCAAAAGTGAAATCAGTAAAACGCCGAATCACATTCGGGGACTGCAAAGAACCATGAAAGACCAGCAGCAAATCTTGCGGTGAATCTTCGGGGTTCTCCGGTGGAATGAGAACGTAGCGGCGTTCAGTGTCCTGGAATGTAATCCGGCGTTGTTCCATAAGCCTAAAGCTTAATCATCGTGGTGGTCGGTGTGATGGATTTCTGCCGGGTCGGCGTTATTGTGCTGCGGGGTAACGGTTGCTGCGAAAGACGCAGAGGAACGTTTTGCAGCGATATCATCGCGTACCGCGCGGCGATTGTTGACTGCGCCAATACCGCGGCAGATGAGATAAATGACAAAAGAAATAGTGGTCACAAAGACGGAGACCGGAAGTCCTGGCGCTAGCGACAAGATCAAGCCGCCAACCGCAGCGATCTCGGCGAAGATGACCGACCACATGACGGACTTCAGCGGAGAAGACGTAATCTGCACCGCCGCAGCGCCTGGGGTAATCAGCAGTGCCATCACCAAAAGCGCACCGACAATCTGCACAGACTGCGCAGCAGCCAGGCCGACGAGGATAGCGAAAAGCACGGAGATAGCGCGCACCGGAATCCCGGCGGCCTGCGCCATGACCGGGTCGGCGGACGCAAAAAGCATAGGGCGCCAAAAGAGCACTACGGCGCCGACAATAATGAGCGTGGTCAGCGCGAGCAGCCAAATCGAGGCGCCAGAAACACCCACAATTTGACCGGTCAGAAGCGACATCGCCGCCGTGGAGTTACCGGGATAAAGGTGAATAAACAGCACCGAGAGACCCAAACCGAAGCTCATGACCACGCCAATGGCGCTATCTTGCTGGCCTTTGAAACCCAGTACCGCAAGAACAATCGCCGCTCCAATCGCGCCGGCAATCGCACCCCAACCAATATTGAGGCCGAAAAGCAGCGCTGCTGCAGCACCCATCAGCGCGAGCTCGGAGGTCGCGTGCACCGAAAAAGACATCTGGCGCAGCACAATCAGCGAGGTCATCACACCAGAGAGCACACCGAGCAATGCACACGCAATCAGCGCCTGCTGCACGAAATCTACAGAGAGCAGATAGCCGGTGTCTTCAACCAAGGTCTGAAAATCCATTAGGCGACAATAATCCTTCCATCGACATTCAACACCTTGACGTTTGCGCCATAAAGCTCCGATAAAACCTCGGTGCGCATGACCTCATCGACCGTGCCCAGCATGTGCCCGTGCGGCGCTAGATACAGCACGCGCGAGACCACATCGAGCACCGGATTAATACCGTGGGTGACAAATAGCACCGCGGTGTCTTTCTCGTGGCGGCGGCGCTGCAGCCTCTCGATGGTCATCTGTTGGCGCGCTGGGTCCAGCGACAGCAGGGGTTCATCGGCAAGAATGACCTGCGGATCATTAGCCAACGCCTGGGCTTGGCGCACCAGCTGTTGCTGGCCGCCGGATAGTTGCCCGACGCGTCGGTTAGCAATGCCTTCAGCGCCAACCTCGGCCAAAAGCGCATCGACCTGCGCCTTCGACGGGCTACGCTTACCGATGACCCCATGCGCCAACGACAATGACACCAAATCACGCGCACGCAACGGCAACTGCGGCGGGAACATGCGCTGCTGCGGGATATAACCAATCCGGGCGTTGACGTCCAGCGTGCCGGCAGTCAGGTGGCGGGTGCCCAAAATAGTGCCCAGCAGCGTGGATTTACCGACGCCATTGGGCCCTAACACGGCGATGAACTCACCGGGGTGTACTTCCAAGTCCAGCCCGGACCACAATGGGTCCACGGCGGCTTGAGAAAAAGAAACTAACATCAAACTCCAAAGGATGGGTGAGCTTGTCTAAGCCAGACCATCTTACGCGCCAAGCGCCTCCAGGCTGGAAACGACTTCTTCATAATAATCAAAGAAATTGGTGTTATCTGGGGGAGTCTCGCCGATTTCTACGACCTCGATGCCTTCATCTTCCGCGGTGGTGCGGATGCGGTTAGTCATATCGGTCTGGGTCTGTGGGTTGTAGATAAGCACGTCGATGTTGCCGGCTTTGAGTTCATCGATGAATGCTGCCAAGTCCGCCGCTGCTGGTTCACCGTGGCTGAGTGTTGCGTGGCGGTAGCCTTCTGGCGTTGCATCAGTCATATCGGTGTGCGCGAGCAGGTAATCCGCGATCGGCTCTGTCTGCGCGTAGGTCAGCTCCGGCAGCTCATGCAGGCGGGAGTCCAGGTCGGAGACGAGGTTGACTACTTCTTCATCGCTCGCTTGCGCTTCCGGGTTAGCTTCATTAATGTGCTCTGCGATCTCGTGGGCTACGTCCATCACCGCGGTGGGGTCATACCAGATGTGCTCATTGCCATCGATGGAAGAAACATCATGCGTGTGTCCCTCTTCGCCGTGATCATGGTCGTGCGCGTGGTCATGTGAATCCTCGGTTTCTTCAGAATCTTCTGATTCTGCGCCGTGGTCATGATCGTGGTCGTGTGCGGTTAGCGGCAGGGCGTGGATAATTTTGTCTTGGTCTTCGATGACATCGTAAAGCCATGCGTCATAACCGCCGCCGCCGACAACGATGACGTCGGCTTCACCAGCCCGGGCGAGGTCCGCTGCGGTCGGCTCGAAGTGGTGGGGGTCCATGTTATTGCCCTCAACGATGGAGGTGACTTCCACGTTCGCGCCGTCGGCGGTATCGGCAACGGACTGCGCAACATCGCCCCAAATGGAGGTCGAGGTAACGATGTTCAACATGTCATCGGCAGCGGCAGAATCAGTGCTGGCTTCATCTGAAGACGCGGAAGAACACGCGGAGACGAAAGCGAGCACACCGATGCTGACAGCAGCGAGCGTGGCCCGGCGACGGCGGGAAGATAAGTGGGAAGTCTGTAAATGCATAAGCTCTATAATTGCCTTATTGAAAACAATTGTCAACTGAAAATGGATTGAAAATGAATTATGGTGCCAACCTCCATTTCAAACAGTTGTTTCGCGCAATTCATTCCTCGAAAGGCGGGGTTTCAGCAGGCGGCAAATTGTGGCAGCATCTTTTTACATGGCGAAGATAAAATACAATTCTCAAGTCTCCTGGCTCATTTTCTTCGGGTCACTCATCGTCTTGGGAATCGTGTTGGGTACCGCTTTCGATGTGGGGACGAAGGGGCGAACCTTATTGGGCTTGCTTCTCGTGGCGGGTTGGTTGTCGGTGGACTACTATTTTCGGCGGCGTCAACGGCGCAGGGAAGAATCAACCGCCATCGATACGCAAAGCCGTGGGAGCGGTAAGGTGTAGGTCATGGTTAAACGTGGTCCGGTTCGCAAGACTCTTGCTTCATTAGCAGCCGAATTAGGGGTCTCCCGGACGACGGTGTCAAATGCGTATAACCGCCCTGACCAGCTTTCACCGGCGTTGCGGGGCCGCATTTTGGCAGCGGCTGCGGCCCATGGCTATTCCGGCCCTGACCCGATGGCGCGGAGTCTGCGCACGCGGCGTGTGGGATCCATTGGCGTGATTTTGACCGAGGACTTGAGCTATGCCTTCGAGGATGCCGCGTCCGTTGATTTTTTGGCGGGCATGGCGCAGGCACTCGCAGGGAGGCAGACCACCCTGACGCTGATTCCGGCAGGCCCTGATACTGCTGAAGACACCGGCGCTGCGGAGCTTTTGGGCCGCGCGGTAGTGGATGGGTTCGTGGTGTATTCGGTGGGCGATGATGACCCGTATCTGGCTGCGGCGACGGCCCGCGGATTACCGGTTGTGGTGTGTGACCAGCCGCGCGATACTGGGCAGCCGTTTGTGGGCATCGATGACTTCGCCGCGATTGCTCCTGCGGCCCAGGCGCTGGTTGATGCCGGGCATAAAAAGGTAGGTATTTTGTCTATTCGTCTGCGTCACGGCCGGCTGGATGGTCACGTCGACCGCGACAATCTGGATGCGGCCGAATTCGATGTGCAGCGCCTGCGTGTCCAAGGCGCGCTGCAGACTTTCGCTGATGCTGGCCTTGATGCCGATGCGATTCCCGTGGTCACCCGCCACATCAATAACCGCGATACCGCGCGTGAGGCCGCGGAAGAACTGCTGACGCAGAACCCTGAGCTCACCGCTGTGCTGTGCACGACGGACTCGATGGCGCTCGGCGTGATGGATTATGCCGAAGAAGAGGGGATTTCCATCCCCGAGTGGCTGTCGGTGACCGGCTTTGATGGTATTGAATCCGGGCGCCTTCGGGGCTTGACCACCGTGATTCAGCCGAATTTCCAAAAAGGGGCGGAGGCTGGCGGTATGCTTGCAGAGCTTATCGATGCCGCCGTCGCCGACACCGCCGCCCCCTCAAACGAAGACGGCTCGCCGCTGCGCGTGCTGCTGGACACTCACCTCGCGCCGGGCAGTACTATTGCGCGGCCTCGTCGATAGTTAGTTCGCGAGGAAAGCTTGGCGGGCTCTGAGCAGTGAGGCCAGGAATTCGGCGACTTCGTCGATGTCGGTGACACGTAGGTAGGCCGCGGTGTCGCCGTCGCCGACTTTGACGCCGAGGTCGGTTGGCTGATTGAGCACTTTGAAGCCGTCTTCGTCGGTGGTGTCATCGCCGAGGAACACCACGGCGGTGGCATCGACGTTTGCGCGCTGGGTTTTGATCCAGGTGCCCTTATTGGCGGTGGTGGCGGAGAATTCCACGAGGTTTTTGCCTTCGGCGACGAAGTAGTCACCTGGGTCGACTTCAAGGCCGCGTGCGAGAGCTTCGGCGGCGGCTTGGGGGTCGCGCTCGGACACTGCTTTGACGTGGAGGCCACGGTGGAAAGGCTTTTGCTCCACGAAGGCGCCTTCGTAGTCGGCGGCAATCGCGTTGAGTTCGGCGTCGACGCGGTCGAGGAAAGACTTCATGTCCTCGGTGAGAGAACTTTCCTCGCCTTCGGTCTCAGCACCGTGGGAGCCGCCGAGCATGACTGGGTCACGCAGCGGGAAGACGCGCTTGAGGCCGTCCAGGTGGCGCCCGGACAAGGCCGCGGCGAAAGTGTTAGGCAGCTGCGCGAACGCGCTGAGCGCATCGAGGGAGTCTTGATTGACGGGGACGCCATAGATATCCGTGGAGAAATGGGCCACGGTGCCATCGAAGTCGGAAATGACAAATAAACGCTCCGTCGCGGCGATGGCGTCAATGAGCTCTTGGGCTTGGGCTGCGTCACGGAAATCAATCGGTAAAGACATGGGTACAACAGTACCGCGCGTGGTGGCGATTAGAGTCCGACGTAGCGAATAGCAGGCGAATCCACCAGGTCATCCTGCAGCGTCAGAATCAACTGATTATTTTTGTCCACGGTGATATCAAACTGATTGCCTTCGGTATAAAGACGCGACAAATTATTATGTGCCCACAGCATTTCGCCAGCGCAGTCGACATCGCCGGTCTCGCCCTCGGTGTCATAGTTGATGGAATCAATCCGCACGGAATCGGCTCGGCGCAGCTCGGCGGAAGAATCCTCCTCGGATTCTGGATCATCGCTGAAGTAACTGACCTGGGCGGTGAAACGTTCGCAGCCAGTGGAACCAATCATGGATGTTTCGCCAAAGACCACGCGCGGAACCACGAGCGCGTTCTCAGAAATGCCGCCGTTGGCATCGGGGGAGGTGTAGATACCGATGGCTTGCCAGGTCTTGCCGCCCACGCGGTCATCGCCAAGCGGCTCGGGCGGGGCATCATCAGGGGTGCTGCAACCGGCAAGCACAAACATGCCGGCAGCGAGTACGCCGGTTAGAAAACGCTTGCTCATGAGCGCGCCTTTTCTAGCGCCCCGAGAAATGCGGAGGCCCACAGATCGACGTCATGGTCCATGACCTGGTTATACATCGCCGACATTCTTTCCTTCATCGTCTCGGGATTATTCTTCAGACCCAGCGCGGCCTGCAACATGGCCTTTTTGATGGACTCGATATCAAAAGGATTGCACAGGTGTGCCTGGGTGAGCTCATCGGCAGCGCCGGCGAATTCGGACAGCACCAGGGCGCCGGAAGAATCGGCGCGGGTGGCCACGAATTCTTTGGCCACGAGATTCATGCCATCGCGAAATGGGGTGACCAGCATGACATCGGCAAGCTTATAGTAGCGCTGCAGAACTTCTTTGCTGACGGATCGGTGCTGGTAGTGCACCACGGGGCGCCCGATTTGGGCGAAACGGCCATTGATGCGACCGACAGCTTCTTCGACCTGGGAGCGGGTGATGCGATAGCTATCGATGCGCTCGCGCGACGGCGTGGCCAGCTGCACCAGTGCGACGTCGGCGGGGTTCAGCGCGCCGGATTCCAGCAATTCTTCGAAGGCCGTGAGCCTTTGCAAGATGCCTTTGGTGTAATCAAGGCGGTCGACGCCGAGAAAGACCGTGGAAGGTGAGCCCATGTCGCGGAAAGTTTGCTGCAACGCCGCTTCATCGGGTTCGGCCGTGGCGGAGGTATCAATGGAAATTGGGAAGGCACCCACGCCGACGGTGTGGCCGGACGTAGTGGTGATGGTAATTCCGGCTTCACGGATGGTGATGTCCCCGCTGATATCCAGGTCATAGGCGCGGCACAGCTCGACGAAGTTGCGCACATTGGATTCGAGGTGAAAGCCGATGAGGTCGGCATCGAGCAACCCACGCAGCATTTCATCGCGCCAGGGCAGCTGGCGGTAGATCTCTGCAGGCGGGAAGGGAATGTGCAGGAAGAATCCGATGGTGAGATCGGGGCGCATTTGACGCAAAATGCCGGGAACCAGCTGTAATTGATAATCCTGGACCCAAACGGTGGCGCCTTCGGCAGCGATGGTGGCGACTTCGGTGGCGAACCGGAGATTGACGTCGCGGTAGGCATCCCACCAGGAACGATTGAACTCCGGGGTGACAATCAGGTTGTGGTACAGCGGCCACAGGGTGGCATTGGAGAATCCTTCGTAGAATTCTTCATAATCGTGATGAGTCAGCGTCACCGGGTGCAGCAAGACGCCGCGCTCGGTGCGGAAAGTCTCGGGGGATTCATCGGCCACGCCGGGCCAGCCAACCCAGCAGCCCTTGTGTTTTTCTAGCACCGGTGACAGTGCTGCGACGAGACCACCGGGAGATGCTTGCCAGGTCTTGGAGCCATCGGCTGCGGTGACCATATCAACAGGCAACCGGTTGGCAACGACAACAAAGTCACCGGTGGCACTCGGACTCATGGGCTTGTCACATCTCCTTTATAAGGTGGTTTTAGCTTGAAGTCTTCTTGGTGGCCTTTTTAGTTGCCTTCTTCGCAGCAGTCTTCTTGGTAGCTTTTTTGGTGGCCTTCTTGGCAGCGGTCTTCTTCGTTGCCTTCTTAGTAGCCTTCTTGCGCGTGGTCTTTGGTTCAGCTTCGACCTGCTCAGCCAAGACCTTGCGGTGGATGAGACCCTCTGGTTCAACGCCCAGCATGGACATCAAAGTAACGCCGTCCAAGAAATCTTGAGCATAAGTTGCGACAACGCGGCGTGCTGAGCTCGCGGTCTCTTCCTCCACAGCATGCATCTGCTCCGCTGCTGGCTGAGTGTCAGTGACCTTTGGTGGCACGAGTTCCTCCTATATGCGTTCCCTACAGGTTAGGGCAGGGAAAATGTTGATCGACCGATCGTAGGGTACAGACCGAATATTCTACCGTATCTCACCTTGTGAAGCCGCGTCGCCCTCAGAATCCTCGTCAGCTGCATGCTGGGCGACGAACTCCTCCGTACCCGGCGAAGTGTACACCGTGGGGGCGTCTTCATCGGGCCAGTTCTGGGCGGGGAAGGTGGTGCGCGGTGGCCAGTCGTCATCATGAAGCGGCTCTTCTGGTTGCGCTTCCCACTGGGTCGTTGGGGTCGCATCGGCGTACACGGTGCTGGTTGTATCGTGCGACTCCACTGGGCCCTGAATCGGCGGCAATTCGGGGCGGGTGGCGCGGGGGGCGAGAGGGGCCATCGGCACGCGCGGAATCTTTTGCGCCTTGGCGGCCAAACCCTTGGCTTGGTCGACGGAATAGCGGCCGATGCGCTTGAAAGCCTTGTACGGGCGGAAATGCTTAGGCCTGCGCAGACGACGTGCGCCGCGCTCGCCGAGCAGCACGCCAGCCGCGAGTGCGCCCGCGATGGCGATGGCGGTGGCAAGGTTGGCAATGCCGGTGATGAATTGCTCATTGAGCATGGCATACATGCCGCGGTACAGCGTCAGGCCGGGCAGCATCGGGGTATAGCCGATGATCATCGTAATCAGCGGCGGAATGAAGTAGCGGCGGGCCAGAAGACCACCGGCGAGGCCAACGACGATGGCGGATACACCCGATGCCACCACGACTCCGGCGCCAAAAGGAATGACAACAAAGTAGTAAAACAGCATGCCGGCTGCGGCAGTCGCGCCGGAGACCAATACCTCCGGCCAGGACGCGTGGCTGGCATAAGCCAGGGCAGCGGAACCAATTCCGCCGGCCAGTACCAGCAGGGGCACCTCGTAATAGACAGGGGCGCCCATCGATGCCAGTGGCGGCAGAGGATAGCCAATCCACGCGGAGAACTGAATGCCCAAACCGACGCCGCCGATGATGGCGCCAGTAGATAATATGGCCTCAAAGAACCTAGCGGTAGAGGTGACGGGGGCGCGGGTGATGCCATCGACAAGCGATTGCACCAACGTCAAACCTGCGACCAGGACAATGATGCCCATACCGATAACCTGGCTGGGCGAAAAAGCGATCCCCAGCGAGGACGCAATATTGTAGACGACCGCGGCGGGCACAACGGCCATAAAACCGCCGACGATGTTGTGATAAAACGGCGGTATGCGGATGATCTCCATCCAAATGACCACGGCCATGATGCTAAACGCCACGAAGAAAGACATGATGGCAACAAACGCGTTGCCGCCCAGCATGACGGAGAACGCGCCACCCATCGTGGCCCAGCCCAAAAGCTCGGTGAAAATGGTGCGCGGGGACTTGAGCTTTTCGATGTCATCCAGCGCCTGTTCAGCCACCGCCGGCGGCGTGAGACCGGAGTGGATGGAACGAATCAGACGGTCCACGGCAGACAGCTTAGAAAAGTTGATCGTCCACTTGTGTGCGGACCGAACCACCGTCAGCGGCTGACGGTTGGAACCGGTTCCGATATTGGTGTGGATAGTAATCGTGTTCATCACGATATCCACGTGGCAATAGTGCAAACCATAAGATGCGGCGGCCAGGCAGACCTGCGCGCGGGTATCGGAGTTGGAGCTGCCTGAAAAGAGCAAAATCTCACCGATGCGGGCGGCGATTTCCATCACGCCGGTCACCTGCGCCGGGTCGGTCAGGTCAACTGGTGCCAGCGGCGATGGTGGTGGCGCGGCGATTGCCGTATCGACCGTTGCAACGCGGTCAGTGTTGATGAAGCCCTCGGGAAATTCACCGGTCAAAATGCCATGAACAGTGGAGTCCTCATCCGGCACAGTACTGGTGGTGGACGTATCTTGCGCAGAAGTGTCAGGGGCGGAGTGCTTAATAAGGCGCTCTCTTAAAGACCTAAATACAGACAACGAACTTCCTCAATGTTTCAACTGCACACAGTGCGCGCGTGATGATTTATGTACTGCACTTTAATGCCGGATCCGCAATCGTGCACACCACCGTGTCAGGCTAAGTTTTCACCCGCATATTCTGCGCTTTCCAGCGGGAATGGGCCTATTTGGAACTTTATAATCTGAATGTTGTAGTGTAAATAGGCACCGCTGGAGTGGCGCAATTGGTAGCGCAACGCACTTGTAATGCGTAGGTTGCGAGTTCAAGTCTCGTCTCCAGCTCAAATAATCCCCTTTCACCAATGATTTTCGCTGGTGAAAGGGGATTATGCGTTGGAGGGCGCTAGAATCCGTCCTGGCTAGGCGGCGTCGATGCGGGCGAGCAGCTTATCCACCATGCGCTTGCGGTTGGCGGCGGCAAGCGGGCGCTGCGAGATGTGGTCATAGACCCACAAGCCATTCGCCATGAGAGAAATCTCCAGCATCTCTGGGCTCAAATCCGGGTCGGAGGCATTGGGAATCCATCGGCTATCAACCGGGGCCCACTGCTGGGCAAAATCGGGGTGGGACTTGGTGTGAATGCTCAAAATGAGCTCGACCAGCGGGTCATTTTTACCCAGAGACAACACGACGGAACGAAGGCGTTGGGAAGCAGTGAGGTCATCGGCTGGCCCGCCCGCAATGGCAATGAGCTCATCTTCCCAGCGGTTGGCGGACCAGGCATGGATGTCAATGAGCATCTCGTGCCGGGAAGGAAAGTGATAAATCAACCCCGACTTGGACATACCGGTGGCCTCCGCCAAAGACTCATAGGTCAAGGCGGGGATGCCATCGCGTTCAATGATGGAAAGGGCTGCTTGCAGCGCTTCTTCCTTCTTACTAGTGCGCGCCACCGTTTCCTCCTGACTTCGGGTTATCGCGGAAGCACCACGCGGTGATCACCATGAAGATGAAAGCCACGGCGGCCATAAACGCCACGGTGGTGCCGTAGGCAGAAGCATACGCGGTCGATGCCTCCGCATGGCCAAGCCCGCCATGAAGCGATTCCATTCCATGGTGTTGCAGCTGCGACGGCAAGTTGCTCAGATACAGCGCCGGAGTCAAAGAGCCCACGAATGCTACCGAGATTAATGTGCCGAATTCATAGGAGACTTCCTCCACGCCCGCGGCCATGCCGGAACGATGCATGGGCGCGGAACCAATAATGGCAATCGAGGAAACGGACATAATTGAACCAGCACCCGCACCGATGAGCAGTAGGCCAATAACCAGCAAAGGGACAGAATCGATATGCGATGACCAGGCTGCCAAACCAGTGCCCAGGACGGTAAGCAAGAAACCACCGGAAATCAGCGGTAAGAACCCGATGCGGTGCAGGTTTGCGCCACCCAGTGCGGACATCGGGAAGGCAGCCACCGCGGCCGCCGCGACGATGAAGCCGGCGTGGAAGGGGGAGAAATCATCGGCAAGCTGAAGCTTTTGCGCCGTAATCATTTCAAGCCCGGCCATGATGAACATCGCACCCGAGGCAGCAATCACGCCGCCCGCAAAGAGCCGGCTGCGGAAAATATCAAAGGTGAGCAGGGGCTCTTCGAGCTTTGCTTGCCGATGCACAAAGAGATATCCGCCGATAACACACGCGATAAATGCCACCGCAATGAGAATCCAGGAGCGGTTCGGGTTGGCCAGCTCCTTGATAGCCAGCACCAAGCTGGAAAGCGTGATGAGTGCGAAGAGCGAGGAAATGAAATCCCAATGCTTGGTGGGATTAGCCATATTCGGTGGCGCAAGCAAAGCGGTGGCAATTAGCGCGATAACCACGATGGGCACGTTGATGAGAAAGACCGAGCCCCACCACCAGACTTCCAGCAGGGCACCGCCGACGACTGGGCCGGCCGCTGCGCCGACCACGGCGACGGAACCCCAGATGCCGATGGCGGTGTTGCGTTCGCGCTCATCAGTAAATGTCAGGCGAATCAGCGCCAAGGTTGCGGGCATCATGACTGCGGCGCCCAGACCCAGGAGCGCGCGGGCGGCAATCAATAATGCGGCATTGGGGGCAAAAGCCGCGGCGAGCGAGGCAATACCGAAGATAATAAGACCCGTGGTGAACATGCGGCGGTGACCAATTTTGTCGCCTAATGTGCCGGTGCCCAACAGTAGGCCGGCGAGCACTAGTGGGTAGGCGTTGATGATCCACAGCTGCTGGGTCTCACCCGCGTGGAGTTCTTCCGTCAAGGTGGGAAGCGCGGTGAAAAGGATGGAGTTATCCAGGCCGATCATTAATAGGCCGAGGGAGATGGCAGCGAAGAAAGACCAACGCTGCGCCGGGGTCGAATTGGCGGCGAATTCTTTGCGCGCCTTCCTTAAACGCGCATTGTGTCCTGTTGTCATGCGCAATAACTGTAACGCACGTTCGGTATAGTAACAAGCTGGCTTTGGGGTCTGGTTATCAACGTCACTCTGGCTTTTAGCGGTGATGATGCGAGGTGTTGTGGCGAAATATTTGAAACGGACGCACTATAGGGGCAATGGCTGATAGTCCAAGGCCAACAATCCCTGGAAAGAGGTTAGACATGGCACGTACATATGCAGACCAACTAGTTGACACTCTTGAAGCACAAGGCGTGAAACGCATTTATGGTTTGGTGGGCGATTCACTCAACCCGATTGTGGATGCGGTCCGCCGCTCCAACATTGAATGGGTGCATGTTCATAATGAGGAAGCCGCTGCTTTTGCTGCAGGTGCGGAATCATTGATTACTGGTGAGCTCACCGTGTGTGCGGGTTCCTGTGGACCGGGCAATACTCACTTGATTCAGGGGCTTTATGATGCCCACCGCAATGGTGCGAAGGTGTTGGCGATTGCCAGCCATATCCCTTCGCGTCAGATTGGTGGGCAATTCTTCCAGGAAACGCACCCGGAGATCCTATTCAAAGAAGCATCCGGCTATTGCGAGATGGTCAATTCTGCCGCGCAGGGTGCTGTGATTACCCATAATGCGATTCAGTCCACGATGGCGGGCAACGGCGTATCGGTGCTGGTGATTCCCGGTGATGTCGCGAACTTTGAGGCGGAAAATGAGCAGTTTACCGAGTCGGTGATTTCTTCCGGTAACCCAATTACGTTCCCCGACCCAGCGGAAGCGGCCGCGTTAACGCAGGCGATTAATGAAGCCGACAAGGTCACGTTCTTTGTCGGCGCGGGTGCACGTTTTGCCCGCAAGGAAGTCCTTGAGTTGGCTGAGAAGGTCAAGGCGCCAGTGGGCCATGCGCTCGGCGGCAAGATGTACATCCAATATGACAATCCTTTCGATGTCGGGATGTCAGGGCTTCTGGGCTATGGTGCCGCGCATGATGCGATGAATGAAGCCGACCTGCTAATTTTGCTGGGCACAGACTTTCCTTATGCAGACTTCCTGCCACAGGGCGGCGCGGGCGATACGGTGGTTGCCCAAGTCGATATCAATGGCGCGCATATTGGCCGGCGCACCAAGGTCAGCTACCCGGTCACTGGTGATGTGGCAGCGACTATTGCCAACATCTTGCCGCACGTTGAAGAAAAGAAGGACCGCTCTTTCCTGGATAAGATGCTCAAGGAACATCACAAGAAACTAACGCAGGTCATTGATGCGTATACCTCCAATATAGAAAAGATGACTCCGCTGCATCCCGAATACGTTGCGGATGTCATTGATGAAGAGGCCGCGCAGGACGCGATCTTCACCGTTGATACTGGCATGTGCAATGTGTGGGGCGCACGCTATATCACCCCGAATGGCCAGCGTGAACAGCTGGGATCTTTCCGCCACGGCACCATGGCGAATGCGCTGCCGCACGCGATTGGCGCGCAATTTGCTGACCGTGACCGCCAAGTTATTACCTTCAGCGGTGATGGCGGTCTGGCCATGCTGCTGGGTGAGCTCCTGACGGTCAAACGCCATAACCTGCCGGTGAAGACGTTTGTGTTTAATAACTCTTCGTTGGGCATGGTGAAGCTGGAAATGCTCGTTGAGGGCATGCCAGAATTTGAAACTGACCACGAGGAAGTCAATTACGCTGACATCGCGGCCGGGGCCGGAATCAAGGCGATCCGCGTGGAAAAGCCGAAGGACGTACGCAAAGCGGTGCGCGAAGCATTGGCTTTCGATGGCCCCGTCCTCGTCGAATTCATCACCGACCCGAATGCGCTGTCTATTCCGCCGACGCTGAGTATCGACCAGCTGCTGGGCTTTTCTAAGGCCGCGGCGCGCACCGTCTTTGATGGTGGTGTGGGCCATATGGTGGATATGGCCGCTTCGAACCTGCGCAATATCCCACGCCCTTAGGTCCTTGAACTTTTAGCGTTTAAGTTTCTCTGGGTGAGTCCGTTTTCGGGTGAGTCCGTTTTCGGGTGAGTCCGTTTAGGACTCACCCCCTTTCTTTGGGTCGCGCACGGGGATGAGGATTAGCGCGCCGACTAGCAGGACGACCGCGATGGCGAGCACTCCGCCGCGGTCGCCGTCGCCGATTAGTGAGACAAAAATGCCAAAAAGCAGCGGGGTCATCCAGCTGACTGCGCGGCCGGTGGTGGCATACAGCCCGAACATTTGGCCTTCGTGGCCGGCCGGTGCGACGCGAGCGAGGAATCCGCGGGATGCGGATTGCGCGGGGCCGACGAATAGGCACAAGATGAGGCCGAAAATCCAAAAGGCGAGCGGTCCATCGACAAAGTACATGATGGTGCCGGTGCCAGCGAGGATGAAGAGCGATGTGAGGATGATGATTTTCGGGCCGACGTGGTCATCGATAAGCCCGCCAATGAGCGCGCCGAAAGCGGCCGCAACGTTAGCTGCGACGCCGAAAATCAGCACGTCACCGGCATTAAGCCCGTAGACCGATACGCCGAGAACGGCGCCGAAAGCGAAGACGCCCGCTAGTCCATCGCGGAAGATGGCGGAGGCGAAGAGGAAGTAGCAGGCGTTGCGGTCTACTTTCCAGAGCTGTTTGATATCGCGAAAAAGTTTGGCATAAGACGCAGCAATTCCGCTGGCCTTGTCGCCTGAGGGCGGAATTTCCGGCACGCGGGCAAGCCCCGGCAGGACAGAGAGCCCGAACCAGACGGCGGCCAGCACCGCCACCAAGCGGATATTGAGACCGCCCTCGGTGGAAATTCCCAGCATGCCGCCATCGCCGGCCACGAAACCGAAATAGCAGATGAGCAGCAATACGATGCCGCCGAAGTAACCGAAAGACCAGCCCAGCCCGGAAATCTTGCCCACATTTTCCTTCGTGGAGACCTGCGCCAGCTGCGCAAAGTAGTTGACTTCGGCGAACTCGATGGTAATTGTGCCAATGGCGAGCACCACCAGCCCGATCCAGAAATACTCCGGTGCATCATTACGGATGAAAAACAGTGCCGCCATCAACACGAAAGTGATGAAAGACCAGGTTGCCAGGGAGCGGCGGCGGGTACCGCGGGTATCAGAACGCTGACCCATAATTGGCGTGACGGCAGAAATGAACAGGCCCGCGATGGTCATCGAGAGCGAGAGCCACTGCGCTGGCGTGCGGGAAGTATCAATCTGAGAGCCCACCGAGTCCGTCAGGTAGACAGAGAAAATAAATGTCACCAACACCGCATTGAACGCGGCGGATCCCCAGTCCCACATGGCCCACGAAAAGACCGTCAGTTTATCTGTGCGCTTCGCGGAATCCGGCACATTCTCAATCCCAGGGCTTGTCATAACTACTCATCCTAAAACCAGGCCTGCATTTCTGCAGGCTAAAGAAATAATAGGATGGGGCTTGAACTTAACGCTGCGTCAACGAGGAAGATGATTCTTGTGACCGAACAAGAAGAGCTGGAATACACCATTGGTGAAGCCGCAGATATTTTGCAGGTATCCACCCGGACCCTGCGCCACTGGAATGACATTGGGCTATTGCAGCCCAGCTGGCGGACCTGGGGTGATCATCGGCTGTATTCCGAAGCGGATGTGGAGCGCGGGATGAATATCCTCATCTATCGCGGAGCGGGCGTGGCATTGAAAGATGTCGCAGAGCTCATTGATGCTTCCAGTGCTAATCGTGCAGAAATCTTGCGCAACCAGCGCGAACTTCTGCAGGAAAAGGCCGGTCACATTCACCAACTCATCCAGGCAGTCGACACCCTGTTGACCGCAGAAACGGAAAAGAAAGGAAAGACCATGAATACAGAAGACAAGATTGCGCTATTCGGTGAGAATTGGCCGGTTTATGACAAAGAAGCCCGCGAGCGCTGGGGTGATACTGAGGACTACCAGGTCAATCAGGAAAGAGTCTCCAAGATGAGCAAGGCTGATATTCAGGCGGCCAAGCAGGAAGCCGAAGAGTTTAAGCACATGCTTGCCGATGCCCACTCCCGCGCCGTGCAGCCAGGCAGCGAGGAGGCAAAAGGGGTCATCGATAAGCATTTGGCAACGATTGCGCCCTATATGCCGATGAGCCGTTCCAAGCAGGTGCTACTTGCGCGGATGTATGTCGCGGATGAGCGTTTTGCGGACGCTTATGGCGATGATCGTGAGTTTTTGCTCAGCCTGCTCGAAGCCCAAGCGCAGGAAGAAGGTATCGATTTAGCGAACGTGTGCTGGGAATAAACCCGGAGAAAAACTCTCACAGCTTTCTTTCAGAATATGCTCAGTTGCTTTGATAGCCTGTGTGCCAGACTTTCTGGTTAGTTAAGAAATGGCGAAATATTCTGAAATTCTTTGAAGGAAGCAACATGGAAGACACCAATAATGACCAAGTAACAGTCTTGGTGGTTGATGATGAGCCGAATATTGTTGAACTGTTGACTGTGTCTCTGAAGTTCCAGGGTTTTGATGTCCGCAGCGCAACGTCCGGCACGGAAGCTCTGCGCATCGCACGTGAGATCAACCCTGAGGCCTACATCCTGGACGTAATGATGCCGGGCATGGACGGCTTTGAGCTGCTGGGCAAGCTGCGCGCCGAAGGCCTGGATGGCCCAGTGCTGTACCTGACCGCAAAAGACAGCGTTGACCAGCGCATCCATGGCCTGACCATTGGGGCTGATGACTACGTGACCAAGCCTTTCAGCCTGGAAGAAGTCATCACTCGCCTGCGCGTGATTTTGCGCCGCGGTGGTGCAGCCCAGGATGAGTCCGGTGATGCCACGATGTCCTATGCCGACCTGACCTTGAATGATGACACTCATGAGGTCACCAAGGGTGGAGAGATTATTGATCTTTCACCAACCGAGTTCAACCTGCTGCGCTTTTTGATGCAGAACAAAGAAGTTGTGCTGTCCAAGGCCAAGATTTTGGACAATGTCTGGCACTACGACTTCGGCGGTGACGGCAACGTGGTTGAGTCCTATATCTCTTACCTGCGTCGTAAGATCGATACCGGTGATGCGCCATTGATTCACACCGTCCGCGGTGTAGGTTACGTTCTGCGTACCCCACGTTCCTAGAAGGTAAAAAGACAGGCACTTTAAGTGAGCAATTCGGCAACCACAGATAGCGGCGCCAACAAAACAAACCCCAAAGACACGCGGTCATTTAAACAACGCGTGCAGGGATATTTATATCCCGGGATGTCTAGCTCGCCGCAGGCGATGCCGCTGCGTACCTGGTTGGTGGTATTGCTGGTTGTGGTTTCTGGTCTCGGCCTGGTGAGTGCGTCAGTGGCAGTTTCTGCCGCGATGCGCGACGTTCTCTATAACCGCGTCGATGAAGAACTCCATGATGCCGATGTGGGCTGGGCGCGTACCGCCAATATTTTTGGCGTGGATATGACAGGCCGCCCGCCGACAGAATATTCGCTGATTAAGATCTATCCGGATGGTTCTGTTCGCTACTTGAATCCTTATGATTCGATGCCGCAAGTCGATGAGCTGGTCATCGGTGCAGCGCCGCAAACAGTGGAGTCCACCGGTGAATCAGAATCTGCTGTTCAGTGGCGGGCCATGGCCACTGAACGCGATGGTGTTATCACTATCGTGGCAAAGAATTTGGATACAGAGCAATCGCTGCTGCGTGGGCTCGCTATATTGCAGCTGATGATTGCGGCAGTGGTGCTGATATTTATCGCGATCTCGGGATTCTGGTTTATTAGACGGGCCTTGCGGCCTTTGCGTGTGGTGGAAAAGACGGCATCGGAAATCGCTGCCGGCGACCTGGGCAAGCGCGTACCGCAATGGCCCCTACACACCGAGGTTGGTCAGCTATCCAGCGCTCTGAATATCATGCTGGCTAAGCTGCAGGCATCAATCGAGCATGCACAAGGTAAAGAGGAACAGATGCGCCGCTTTGTTGGCGATGCTTCGCATGAGCTGCGCACCCCGCTGACCTCTCTGCGTGGATATACCGAGTTGTATCGCTCCGGAATTACTGATGACGTGGACTTGGTGTTGTCCAAGATTGATGCAGAATCTTCCCGCATGTCATATCTGGTTGAGGACCTTCTGGCACTCACCCGCGCGGAAGGTTCCCGCCTGGATATCCGCACGGTGGATGTCCTTGAGCTGTCCTTGTCAGTGGCGTCCTCTGCACGCGCGGCATTTACCGGGCGCGTTATTAATGTTTCCAATAACACCTCCGGCGTGCCGGTTGTCTATGGCGATCCGAGCCGGCTGCATCAGGTCATTTTGAACCTGATTACTAATGGTCTGCGCCACGGCGGTGAGGACGCCGAGATTACCGTTGGTCTCGAGCGCGACGGAGATGACATCCTCATTAAAGTCATTGACACTGGCCGCGGCATGGACCCCGAGGTTAGCTCCCACATCTTTGAGCGTTTCTACCGCGAGGACACCTCGCGCACCCGCGATACCGGCGGCTCCGGCCTGGGTCTTGCCATTGTGAAGTCCCTGGTGGAGCAGCACGGCGGTTCCATCGATGTTGAATCCGAGCTGGGCGTTGGTTCCACCTTCACGGTGCGGCTGCCCGCCGCCGATGACCCAACGCCAATGCCGGAAGACTATGACTCCGATGACACTGATGAGGCCGAGGACAGCACAGGAGCCGCGGAAACTGCGGATGCTGCGGATGCCAAGGGTGTCGAGGGCGTTGATGGCACTGGTAATGCCGACGGCACTGGTAACGCCGAAGGTGCGGCGAATTCCTCCGACGCGGACGCTGCGCCAGTGAAAGCCTCACACAAAAGCCGTTCCTTCCGTTACGGCAAGAATGGCAAAAATGGTAACGGAAGAAACAGCAAGAAAAATGGTGGCAATAATGGTGCGCCGGAACGCGACCGCTAGCTGTTGAGGTAACCGTTTTCGTCGGTGTTGAGGTGCTGACGAATGCGGACGGCGGCTTCGTCCATGGCTTTGGGATCGGTGGCATCGGCAGCCATGGCCTTGGAGAAGTCATATTCAGCCATCTTCTCAGTAGGGAAGAGGTGGATGTGTGCGTGCGGGACATCGAAACCAGCGATGATGAAACCTGCGCGTGGGGTGCCATATGCGGTCTTGATGGCCTCACCGATTTCCTGTGCCTTAGTAGATAGGTGCAGCCAGGCCTCAGAATCCAGGTCGGTCCACTTATCCACCTGCTCATTAGGAATCAGCAGGGTATGGCCGTAGCGCAGCGGCTCAATGCTTAAGAAAGCTGCGCATTTATCATCGCGGTAGACAAAACGGCCGGGAAGTTCGCCGTTGAGGATCTTGGTAAATACAGAAGGTTCAATCTCAGTCATAAGCCCCATGCTATAGATTTCTGCGGGCTTGCCGCTAAGTACTGATCCTATTGTTTGATTGAAATTTGCTGCAGGTTGGGGAAGAGGCGCCTGCATAAAGTTATGATAGTTTGCATGCGCATTCTTGTAATTGGTTCCGGCGGCCGTGAGCACGCCATCTTAAAGGGCCTTGCGGCCGACCCTGCTACCACTGACCTGCACGTTGCACCTGGTTCACCAGCATTTGCATCGCTAGCTACCGTGCACGGTGGCTACAAGGAAGTGGCGGATCCTGACCGCATGCTGGAGCTTGCTAAAAGCATTTCCCCAGATCTGGTTGTGGTGGGTCCTGAGGTTCCGCTGGTGGCCGGTGTGGCCGATAAGCTCCGTGAAGCTGGCATCGCGGTCTTTGGCCCGAATGCTGCGGCGGCACAGATTGAAGGATCCAAAGCTTTCGCCAAGGAAGTAATGGACAAAGCGGGCGTAGCTACCGCACGTGCGCAGACCCTGCCAGCAGGCATGTCTGACGATGATATTGAACATGCACTCGACTTCTTTGGCCGCATGTACGTGGTGAAAGATGATGGATTGGCTGGCGGTAAGGGCGTTGTGGTGACCCCTGACCGTGCGGAGGCCCGTCAACATATTCACCTCGTGCACTCTGCCGGTAACCCGGTGCTGCTTGAGTCTTTCTTGGATGGCCCTGAGGTCTCCCTGTTCTGTCTGGTCGATGGTGAAACCGTTGTGCCCCTGCTGCCAGCCCAGGACCACAAGCGTGCCTATGACAATGATGAAGGCCCGAACACCGGCGGCATGGGTGCATATACCCCGTTGCCGTGGCTCACTGATGCCCAGGTTGACCGCATTGTGAAAGAAGTCTGCGAACCAGTAGCTAAAGAAATGGTCAACCGCGGCACTCCCTATTCCGGTCTGTTGTACGCAGGTCTGGCATGGGGCGAAGAGGGCCCATCGGTCATTGAGTTCAACTGCCGCTTCGGTGACCCTGAGACCCAGCCGGTGCTGTCTTTGCTGAAGACTCCGCTCGCAGGTGTGCTCAATGCCGTCGCAACTGGCACGTTGAAAGAACTTCCTTCGCTGGAATGGGAAGATGGTTATGCCGTGACCGTCGTTCTGGCTGCGGCGAATTACCCAGCTGACCCGCGTAAGGGTGATGCGATCACCTCGCCAGACCTAGCGGATGCAGACAAGATTTTGCACGCCGGTACCAGCGTGAAAGACGCGCAAGTCATCTCTAATGGCGGACGTGTGCTGAACGTGATTGGCAAGGGCGACACCCTCGCTGAGGCACGTGCCGCGGCATATGACGTCATCAAGAATATTGAGCTGGCTGATGGCTTCTACCGCACTGATATTGGTCAGGCAGCTGAGGAAGGCCGCATCAGCATCGGCTGATGATGGAGGCCCACGAAAGGATTGTGGGCATCGTATAAGAATGAAAGGCGCAAGTAGAGTACTTGCGCCTTTAGCTATGTGGAATAATGAAGCCCGTGGCTGATAAGAAGAAGATTTCCAACGTTTTGTCCTCGCGTTACGCCTCCGCAGCGCTTTCCAACCTGTGGAGCCCGGAACACAAAATCATTATGGAGCGCCAGCTCTGGATCGCGGTCATGCGCGCCCAGAAAGATCTGGGCGTAGACATCCCGGCTGACGCAATTGATGCGTATGAGGCAGTCATTGACCAGGTGGACTTGGATTCCATCGCCCAGCGTGAGCGCGTGACCCGCCATGACGTGAAGGCGCGCATTGAAGAGTTCAACGCCCTAGCTGGCCATGAGCACATTCACAAGGGCATGACCTCACGTGATCTGACCGAAAACGTGGAGCAGCTGCAGATTTACCGCTCTTTGGAGCTGGTGCGCGATAAGGCGATTGCGGTCGTGGCGCGCATCGGTGAGCATGCCGGAAAATACCAGTCTCTGGTGATGGCAGGCCGTTCCCACAACGTGGCGGCACAGGCGACCACCTTGGGTAAGCGCTTTGCCTCCGCCGGTGATGAGATGTTGCTGGCGATTGAACGCGTTGACAACCTGCTCAGCCGCTACCCGCTGCGCGGCATTAAGGGCCCAATGGGTACCTCGCAGGACATGCTGGATTTGATGGGCGGCGATGAAAACAAGCTCGCAGCCCTAGAGACCGCCATTGCAGACCACCTGGGTTTTGCGCGCGTGTTCAATTCCGTTGGCCAGATTTACCCACGCACCTTGGACTTTGATGCGGTCTCCGTGTTGGTTGAGCTGGGCGCTGCGCCATCGTCTTTGGCAACCACCATCCGTTTGATGGCCGGTAATGAAACTGTCACCGAGGGCTTCAAAGAAGGCCAGGTCGGCTCATCTGCCATGCCGCATAAGATGAATGCTCGTTCGTGCGAGCGTGTGGGTGGCCTGCAGGTTATCCTGCGCGGCTACCTCACCATGGTTGCGGATTTGGCTGGTCAGCAGTGGAATGAAGGCGACGTATTCTGCTCGGTAGTACGCCGCGTTGCTCTGCCTGATGCCTTCTTCGCTATCGATGGTCAGTTTGAAACCTTCCTCACCGTCTTGGACGAGTTCGGTGCTTTCCCAGCGATGATTGACCGTGAGCTGGAGCGCTACCTGCCATTTTTGGCAACCACCCGCATCCTCATGGCTGCTGTGCGTGCCGGCGTGGGCCGCGAAACCGCACACGAGGTCATCAAGGAAAACGCCGTGGCAGTTGCACTCAATATGCGCGAAAACGGTGGTGACCAGGATCTTCTTGAGCGCCTAGCTGCCGATGACCGCTTGCCGATGTCCCAGGAACAGCTGGAGGAAGCCCTGGCCGATAAGCATGCCTTTATCGGTGCCGCGGAATCTCAGGTTGCGGCAGTATTGAACCGCATCCAGGAATTGGCTGACCAGCATCCACAAGCAGTGAAGTACACCCCGGGTGAAATCCTCTAACCAGATTCACCACGGGTCGAAGTAAGACTGGGCGCATGCACTAATATTTAGGGCATGCGCCCTCAGCTTTCTGATTATCAGCACCTGTCCTCCGGAAAAGTCCGCGATATCTACGAAGTAGATGACAAGACTTTACTCATGGTTGTTACCGACCGCATCTCTGCCTATGACTTTGCGTTGGAACCAGCCATTCCAGATAAGGGCCGCGTATTGACCGCGACCACGATGTTTTTCTTTGATGCCATCGATTTCCCCAACCACCTAGCGGGACCCATCGATGATGAACGGATCCCAGAAGAGGTCCTAGGCCGTGCGATTGTGGTCAAAAAGCTTAATATGCTGCCATTCGAGTGTGTTGCACGTGGTTACCTCACTGGCTCGGGCTTGAAGGAATATAACGCCAATGGCACCGTGTGTGGCATTGAATTGCCAGCAGGTTTGGTGGAGGCATCACGTCTGCCGGAACCAATCTTTACCCCTGCGACCAAGGCAGAGCAGGGAGATCACGATGAGAACGTGAGTTTTGAGCGGGTCGTGCAAGACCTAGGCCAAGAACGCGCTGAGCAGCTGCGTTATGAAACCCTGCGCATCTACTCTGAGGCAGCGAAAATTGCCGAAGAACAAGGCATCATCCTGGCAGATACCAAGTTTGAGTTCGGCCTTGATGAAGACGGCACCCTGGTATTAGGTGATGAAGTCTTAACCCCAGATTCTTCTCGTTACTGGCCGGCTGATTCTTATGCTGAAGGCGTGGTGCAGCCGAGCTTTGATAAGCAATACGTACGCAATTGGCTAACCTCCGATGAATCCGGGTGGGACGCAGCATCTGAAACCCAGCCGCCAGTGCTACCAGAAGAAGTCGTCGCGGCGACGCGTCTGCGCTACATTGAGGCATATGAGCGCCTGTCTGGACAGCGTTTCATTGATTGGATTGGCGGCTAAAACCTCATCAATTCGCGCCGGGTAGGGTGGTTTCTTATGATAGAAAATCATCTCGATAACCCATCGGCGCCAATTGCTAAAAAGGAAGTCTTCGTCCGTGAATTCCACGGACGAAGCTTCGTTGATGAATATGAGTGGATGCGTGACAAAGAATCACCAGAAACTCTTGATTACCTCAATGCAGAAAACACATTTACTGAGGCTAAAACATCACATTTGAAGCAGCTGACTGAGAATGTGTTTGAAGAGATTAAATCGCGCGTTAAACAAACCGATATGTCGGTGCCGTCGCGCGCAGGCGACTATTGGTACTACGGTCGTTCTGAAGAAGGCAAGGAATATGGCTATAGCTGCCGTATTCCAGTCTCCGAAGGTCAAGACCCGTGGGAGCCACCGGTTATTCCTGAAGAAGGAAAACCAGAGGGTGAGCAGATCCTGCTGGATAATAATGCCTTGGCTGAAGGCCATGATTATTTCGCCCTCGGTGCCGCATCGGTTACCAAGTCCGGCCGCTTGTTGGCCTATTCCACCGATACCGCCGGTGATGAGCGCTTTGAACTTTTCATCAAAGACTTGGACACCGGTGAGCTGCTCGAAGACCATTTGACAGATATCTTCTATGGCGCGACCTGGGCTGGGGAAGATTACATCTTCTATCAGAAAGTTGATGATGCCTGGCGCCCCGATACCGTCTGGCGTCACAAGGTGGGAACGCCACAAAGCGAAGACGTATGCGTCTTTAAAGAAGACGATGAGCGCTTCCGTGTTGGCATCGGCTCCACACGTAGCGAAAAGTATCTGCTGATCGCAGCTGGTTCTCCACTGACCTCAGAGTATTGGGTGTTGGATATGGACAACCCCGAGGGTGACTTTGAGGTTCTTTGGGAGCGTGAGTCCGGCGTGGAATATGACATTGACCATGTAGTGCTGAATGACAAAGACTATTGGCTGGTTACGCACAATGCGCACGGCCCGAACTTCGAAATTGGTTGGGCAGCATCTGATGCACGTCCATTGCCCGGCATCCGTGAGTTGGAAGTTGTGGTGCCACACAATGATGAGGTGCGTATTGAAGGCGTGGACACCTACCGCGATTTCGCGACCTTGTCTTATCGCCGTGGCGGTATTCCACGCGTTGCGGTGATGAAATTTGATGGCGGTACCTTCGGTGAATTCGAGGAGCTGCACTTTGATGAGGAAGTTTATTCCGCAGGTTCCGCCGGCAACCCAGAATGGGACGCGCCAGTCATTCGCCTGTCCTATACCTCCTACACGCAGCCAGCGCAGATCTTCCAGTACCGCATTGCTACTGGTGAACGTACTTTGCTCAAAGAGCAGGAAGTGCCAGGCGGCTATAACCCCGAGGAGTATGAGGCATACCGTGATTGGGCGGAAGCGAAAGACGGTACGCAGATCCCCGTCAGCATCGTGAAGCGCAAAGACCTTGAGACCGATACACCGCGCCCAACGCTCATCTACGGCTATGGCTCCTATGAAGCCAGCATGGACCCAGGATTCTCCGTATCGCGGTTGTCGCTGCTGGACCGTGGCATGCTGTACGTTGTTGCGCACGTGCGCGGCGGCGGCGAGATGGGCCGGCTGTGGTACGACGAAGGCAAGCTGATGAATAAGAAGAACACCTTCACTGACTTCATCGACGTTGCTGACCACATCATTGCGACAAATTTGACGAAGCCCGAATTACTGGTTGCCGAAGGCGGTTCCGCTGGCGGACTGCTGATGGGCGCGATTGCGAACATGGCACCGGACCGCTTTAAGGCCATTCAAGCGGTAGTGCCATTCGTGGACCCACTGACCTCAATTCTTAAACCTGAGCTGCCACTAACCGTGGGCGAGTGGGAAGAATGGGGCGACCCGTTCCACGATCCGGAAGTCTATGACTACATGGCAACGTATGCGCCATATGAAAACGTTGAGGCGCAAAACTACCCGGATATCTTGGCTGTGACATCACTCAATGACACCCGCGTGCTGTATGTGGAACCAGCGAAGTGGATTGCCAAGCTGCGTGAGGTAGCAACCGGTGGTGAGTTCTTGCTCAAGACCGAGATGGCTGCTGGTCACGGCGGTGTTTCTGGACGCTACGCCCGTTGGCACCAGACCGCTTTTGAATACGCGTGGACCATCAATAAAGCCACCGGATTGGTGGAATAAGATAGCTCACTTGCCGCGCGGGCACTGTCCTCCTGTGTGATAATGGAGGGCATGCATGGGCATCTTCTGGTTTCGATTTCATCTATTTTCGACGACACCCGGAAGTCCGCTGCGCGGCTCATTGAGCAGTTGGATAAAGAAGGCGTGCCCGTTTCATTGCTTGTTGCACCGCATATTGACGGTAACTGGCATTTGGCGAAGGACCCGACGACAAAGCAGTGGCTGGAAGATCAACGCGAATCGGGCCGTGTTTTGATTCTCAACGGCTTCGACCAAGCAGTGCAAGGCCGTCGCGCTGAGTTTGCAAACTTGGATGCGCACGAAGCGAATCTGCGGTTAAAAGGCGCGACGCGTCAGATGTCGAAGATGGGGTTTGACTTCGACATCTTCGCGCCGCCGCGCTGGCGCATGTCACCTGGCACCCTGGAAGTGTTGCCCTATTTTGATTTCTCACTGGCAGTGTCCTCCACCGGGATTCATGACCTGCGCAAAGATGAGTTCCACCAATCCCGCAACCTGTCTTATGGTGAGGGCTTTGGTGCCGCGAAATGGTGGCGTCGCTCCATCATTTCCGCAGCCGAGCGTGGTGCTAACCGCGGCAACACCGTGCGTTTGTCCGTCTCTGGGCGCAACTTGGGAGAGAAGAAAGTCCAGCACGATTTCATGCGTGCCATCGGCAAAGCCATGAAAGCCGGTGCCGAGCCTGCTTCCTATAATGTCTTCCTTCAGCCTTCCAAGAAGGAAAAGCAGCAGGCGGAGAAGAAGAAAGCCAAAGCAACCGGGTCTTAGCCACAAGAAGACTCTCTCGTGGCTACGTCTTGAGGACTCTATGCAGTAGGGGCGGCTTCGAGAATGTGCGACTTTAGGCCGTCGAGGATTATCTGAGCTGAAACAAGTGAAGCATTTACATACCAAGAGTCATAGTCGACTTCGACCGTGCGACCATTTTTGACGGCGTCAAGAGTCGGCCATAATGCTGCCTTGACCGGAGATTCACCGCCGGATTGCACTGCGTAAAAGAGCCATTCACCGTCTGCTTCCGCAATAAGCTCGGGAGAAAGGTCTTTCGCAGCTTTATCAGTAAATTGTTGCGAAGCTGGGCGTGCGAATCCACAATCAGCGCTTACTGAACCGACCATAGAAGGTAGTCCATAAGTCTGAATACCAGACTCATTTCCACGAAGGAATGAAATGACAGGTGGCGGGGTAGGTAGGCTGTCTCGAATCTCAGTAGCTGAGCTTTCATAATCATCCAAGAGCTGCTGAGCCTCATTGCGTTTGTCCACAACTTCGGCAATATCGTTGAATGCTCGCTTCCAATTATCAGCACCGCCCACGCTAGTTGCCACGGGTGCTATGGTTCTGAGCTTTTCTAACAGGGTTTCATCGCTGCGGGTATTCGCAAGAATTAGGGTAGGTTCCAAGCTTGCGACAGTTTCCAAGTCAGGCTCGATCCGGGAACCGCAATTCACAATGCTGTTGAGGTCATATTCCGCCTCAAAGCGATCCCGGATGAACTGTGGGATGAGGTCAGCATCCTTTGCTGATGCGACTCCGACAGGCGTGATGCCTAACAATAAAAGCGTATCTAATTGCCCCGAATTAAGCGCAACAATCCTGTGATAGTCCGGCGCCTCAGAGCTGGAGGACGCGTTAGCAGCAGATTTAGCTTCGCTCGAGTTCTGTGAGCTGGTACGGGAACAAGCAGCCAGAGAGAGAGCTGTGGCTCCCACGAGAAACCCGAGGAAGCCTCGACGGGTAAATCTTTTATTCATGCTCTCTTCCTTCTTCTCTGATTCGGATTTCGATGTTATGCAGACGGCGCTGCTTCGAGAATGTGCGATTTTAGGCCGTCGAGGATGACTCCGGCTGACACGAGCGAGGCATTCATGTACCAGGAGTCATAATCAATTGCGATGGCGCGGTCATTCTTGACTGCCTCGAGTGTTGGCCATAAGGAAGTATCTTCGGGGCTTTCGGCACCGTCTTGTACGCCGTAGAAGAGCCACTCGGCATCAGCTTGTTTGATTAGTTCCGGGGAAAGATCCTGGCCAGCTTGGTCCGTGAATTGTTGTGCCGCTGGGCGGGCGAAGCCACAATCCGCGGTGACGGTACCGGCCATGGACTGCGCTCCGTACATCTGGAACTCACCTTTATTGGTGCGCAAGAAAGACACCGTCGGTGGGTTTGCTGGCTGGGAGGCTTTGACCGCAGCTGCCGCAGTTTCGTATTCATCAAGTAGTGCCTGCGCTTCATCGGCCTTGCCGGCGGCATCAGCGATGGTTACAAGGTCTTGTTTCCAATTTTCACCGCCTCCTTCGCCGAGTACCACCGGTGCGATAGCGCGGAGCTTTTCCAGTAACGCTTCATCGCTGCGACTATTGGCGCAGATAAGCGTGGGTTGCAGATTCGCGATTATTTCTACGTCCGGCTCCTGACGGAATCCGCAGTCAGCAATCGAGTCCAAGTCCATGTCCGCCCCGAAACGATCGCGGAGGAACTGCGGAATCAAATCAGCGTTCTTGGCCGCAGCCACACCCACCGGTGTGATGCCGAGAAGCAGCAAGTTATCCAACTGTCCGGTATTGAGCGCAACGATTCGTTGCTCACCTTCCACTGTGGTGGACGTGCTGCTGGGAGCAGCGTTATCGGTAGAAGATTGGGAGGATTGTCCATTTTGGCCGCTCTGGGAGCACGCGGCTAGGGCAATAGTGGCGGCGCCAAGGGTGGCACCCAAGAAGCCACGGCGGCTGAAGTTTTGAGACATGAACAAAAGGTTAGCCTTGCCTAAATTTGGCTGTCAATTTCGGGCGGGCGTGGCCTGCGGGGCGGCGGCATGCAGCATGCAAAAACTCCACTCGTATCGCTGTGAAAAATACAAGTGGAGTGCTGCGGCGAGTGGAGCTTAAAAGAGGTTGCTGAAGAAGTTCATGATCTGTGCGCGGAGGCTTTTAACTTCGCGTGGCAGGTGGTCATCCACAACACCGCTGAATACTGCGCCGAGGCCGAGTGCAGCAGCGAGTGCTGCGATAGCACCGATGACGCCACCCGTGGAGCTGGTAGCTGAGCCATCGGAAGAGCTGGAGGAGGAATCATCACTCGGTGCTGGCGTGGAGTCTTCTTCGGTGATGGTGACGGTTGCTTCGGTAAAGACCTGGTCATCATCAGCACGGGTGATGGTGAATTCGTGATCCCCCTGTGCATCATCTGCGGTGGTGATTTCCACTGCGCCATCGCGGTAGCCGTCAATGGTCCATCCGGCAGGAAGGTCGGTGACGTCCAATTCGACGATGAGGTCATCCAGGTCAGTTAAGGCGTCCTGGTCGGAGTCCGTGGAGGCGATGTCAGCATCAAGAAGCTCAGCCAAGGCTTCAGGAACGTCAACCTCGATGGTGTCACCGGCGTTTACCTTCGCATCGAAGGTAGTGGAGGCGATGTCATCTGTAGCTGGAGTCTCTGGGTCTACTGGCGCATCTTCGGTCTCCAGGTTGAAACCAACCTTGACTGGGTCGTGGTCGGAAGAGCGGAATGGGGAAGCATCGTGGTAATCAACCACGTTGTAAAGCCGGCGGGAGTACTCGAAGGCAATGGACTCATCAGCGTTGATATTCCACACCTGAGCGTCCTGCAGGTCTACATGCTCATTGGCCAGGACATGGTCGAGGGAGCCGAGCATGCCATCGAATTGATAAGAGGTGGAGGCATTGTAGGTTTCCTGCGGCACGGAATAGCCGGCCTCACGGAATGGGTCGAGCGCATGCTCACGGGTGTAGGTATTCAAATCACCCATGACGAAGGTGGCCTTGTCATTCCAATCAGTCTGCTTAGCCAGGTGCTCCAACACTGCCTCGGACTGGGAGACACGCAGGTTGGCGTTATTGCCCTGGCCATCGCCCATGTCTTCATCGCCATTGGCAATGGAGCCCTTGGACTTGAAGTGGTTGGCGACTGCCACGAAGGTTTCAGTCACGTCTTCATCGACGGGTTTGAATTCCTGCGCCAAAGGCTCACGCGCGGTGCCGGTGAAGCGCGCATCTACGAAGATGCGGGACTCACCAACTGGCTCAACGCGGTCTGGGTTATAGATGAATGCCACGCGGATAACGTCAGGATCCGCGGGGACCTCGTCATCAGCTGGGGACTCCACAGCTTTCCAGTTGCCGTCGGCAGCGTTGAGAGCATCAACGAGCGTTAGCAGTGCTTCATCGCGGCGTGCGATATCACCGGTGACAGCGTAGGTTTCCTCAATTTCGGACAGCGCGATGACATCGGCATTCAGGCCATTGACGGCAGCAACAATCTTTTCCTGCTGGTCGGCCAAAGCGCTTTCGGAATAAGCGCCACGCACGTTGCAGTAATTAGTGGAAACCGGGTTGCCATTGATATCGGTGTACGCGTCACAGCCTTCTTCATCCTGTCCAAGAGACGTGAAGTAGTTGAGAACGTTGAAGGCGGAGATGGTGTAATCGCCCGCGACATTGTCCACTGCGCCGAGCTCTTCTGCGCGAGAATCTTCCCAGGTAATAGGCAAATCAGAAGCGGCAGTATTGCCGGTCACCGGAGTGGTAGGCAAGAAGCGCCACAGATCGAAGTCTTTCTTCACGATGACCGGGTTTTGGAATTCCACCTGGTCAGTAGTGCGTAGAGACTTGATGTTCTCGCCATTATCGGAAGTGATGTATGGCAGCGGGGTGTTCTTATCCGACTGCATGTAATTGGCGCTGCGTGCATCATCAAGCGTGACTAGCTGCTCTTTGTACTCTTCCGCCTGAGCGACTGCTTCCGCACCAGGTGCCATGACATCAGTGGGCTGGCGGAAAGCTTCCTCGCCCGGAGCCAGGCCTACTTCGCCGAAGGTATTGAGCGCGTAGTTATTCGTCACGGTGTGCGCGCCGGGCAGAACCAGCATGTATTCAAAAGGTTCACGCTCGGTATCGCCGGCGGGCAGCGTATCGATGGCCAGCGGAGTTACCGGCTCAAACTCACCCTCAGCGGTGTCAAAGGTGACATTGGAAAGCTGGGTGGAATCATAGTGCTCACCCGCGGTGCCGCGGACAGTGAGAACCTCGCCGATGCTTGGGTAGTCTTCCGCTGGGCGGTTGCCCATAAAGACGAAGATGCCGTGAGAGGCATCGGTAGCCGCTGGTACTTCGGTACCAGTGCCGGGGGTCTGAATGACAAAACCATTAAGGCCACCCTCGGCATAGACCGCGGTGACCTCACCTTGGGTGGTCACGGTCTGACCATCAAGCGGGGAAGTAGCGCCAGTGCCCTGGATATCAGCAATCGCGATGGTCTCAGAAGGATCGACAGGAGTTTCTGGCTCTACTGGTTCTTCCGAGCCATTATCGCCGGTGGTTTCACCAGCAGCATTGGTCGGGCTTGGTGCACCAGTAGTGAAATCGGCAGAGTTATCGTCAGTGTCCACGCCATCCTCAGTACGAGAAGCCGAGGTGGAGTTACTCAGTGCCGAAGCAGCAGCGGACTCATGGCGGTTAGCGGTGCCGTAGCCGATGAGATCGACTGTGTCAGAGGTGGCATCGGTAAGCTCTACTGCTCCGTTGGCACCTGCCATGGCCAAGCTTCCGGTGGCATCAGCGCTAGGTAGGCCAGGTAAATCCTGGTTATTGCCGGCAGCTTGCTGGATGAGAAAGTAGCCGCCAGCAGGGATGGTGCCAGAAAGTGCGGTGGTCCCGCCGGAATTTCCGCCAGCGGAGAAGTACTCCACATTCCAACCATCCAGGGCGATGTCTTCGTCCGTGGGATTGAAAAGCTCAATGAAATCATGGGACAAAGGCGCACCAGAATTGCCGCCACCGCCATAGACTTCATTGATGACCACATTGTCACCTTTTGGAGTTGCGTGAGCTGCAGGGATAGCGATAGCGGTAAGGGAAGTAGAGGCACACGCTGCCAGTGCAAGCGTGCGTAAACGGCGAGAAGACCGTGGTGTGGACATAGAAGTAGAACCCTTTAAGTTGTCAAGCAGGCGGGAAAAGAATAGTGCGGTAAAGCAACTATTTCGTTTCTATAACCACTTGATAACGCGGGCAACTGCAAAAATAGATGCGAGCTGGCAGTTAATTAATTCACCCCTTAGTGTTTGCCTGTTGTTTGATGAACTAATGGTCTTTGTTCATGGCACGGGGGTGGCATAAGCATTCGGCGTGGGGTGCACGCTTTGCCACGGGGCTAATAATGGGGAGGTCCACGTTCGACCCGTATAGGAGTTTTGTGTTCCTAACAGCTAAAGTGGGCAATTGCAGACAAGCAGTAAAACTCGCACAGTAAGGCTTTTAAATTATGGCTCGTGTTGTTGTCAATGTCATGCCTAAGGCTGAAATCCTGGATCCGCAGGGACAAGCAGTTGTCCGTGCTCTGGGCCGCCTCGGCGTAAACGGAGTAAGCGATGTCCGCCAGGGAAAGCGCTTTGAAATTGAGGTGGATGACTCAGTTTCCGCAGCAGACTTGGACAAGGTGGCCGCTAGCTTGCTGGCGAATACCGTGATCGAGGACTACGAGGTTGTAGGGCTGGAGGTCAAGTAAATTGACCGCGAAAATCGGAGTAATCACTTTCCCCGGCACACTCGATGATGTTGACGCACAACGCGCTGTGCGTCTGGCCGGGGCAGAACCCGTAGCCCTATGGCACGCGGATACTGACCTCAAAGGCGTTGACGCCGTGGTCGTACCCGGTGGCTTTTCCTACGGTGACTACCTGCGTTCCGGTGCGATTTCCGCACTGGCACCAGTGATGCAGTCAGTTATTGACCGCGCGCGCCAAGGCATGCCAACCTTGGGTATTTGTAATGGTTTCCAGATTCTGACTGAAGCAGGCCTGCTAGACGGTGTATTGACCCGCAATAAGGGCCTGCATTTTCATTGCATCGATACCCACCTCGAGGTAGTCAACAACAACACCGCGTGGACCACAGAGTTCGCTGCTGGTGACAAGATTTATGTCCCAGCTAAGCACGGTGAGGGCCGTTTCCAGGCGTCACAGGAGACCATCGACAAGCTGGAAGGCGAAGGCCAAGTGGTCTTCCGCTACACCGATAACTTCAATGGCTCCCTTAATGACATCGCTGGTGTTACTGACCCAACCGGCCGCATCGTCGGCCTGATGCCGCACCCAGAGCACGCCATTGAGACTTTGACCGGTCCATCAACGGATGGTCTGGGTCTTTTTGTTTCCGCCATCAATGCCATCACGGCGACTGTTTAGGAGAGTGACATGACTGTTTCCAATGACACAGTAGATAATGCGAAGGCCACTCCCGAGCTGGACCAGCCGTGGGAAGAGCTCGGCCTGAAACAAGATGAGTATGACAAGATTGTGAGCATTTTGGGTCGCCGCCCAACCGATGCTGAGCTGACTGTCTACTCCGTGATGTGGTCTGAACACTGCTCTTATAAGTCCTCGAAGACCCACCTGCGTTATTTCGGTGAAACCACCACTGAGGAGATGGCGTCCAAGATCCTGGCGGGTATTGGCGAAAACGCTGGTGTGGTGGATATCGGTGATGGTGACGCGGTCACTTTCCGCGTGGAATCCCACAACCACCCATCTTTCGTTGAGCCATACCAGGGCGCAGCGACTGGCGTTGGCGGCATCGTCCGCGACATCATGGCGATGGGCGCACGCCCGATTGCTGTGATGGACCAGTTGCGCTTTGGGCCTGCCGATGCCCCTGATACCGCTCGCGTCCTGCCTGGCGTTGTCTCCGGTATTGGCGGCTACGGTAACTCTTTGGGTCTGCCAAATATTGGCGGCGAGACCGTCTTTGATGAGTCCTATGCTGGTAACCCACTGGTCAACGCGCTGTGTGTGGGGACCTTGCGCGTGGAAGACCTGAAGCTGGCTTTCGCTTCTGGTACCGGCAATAAGGTGATGCTTTTTGGCTCCCGTACGGGCCTAGACGGTATCGGCGGCGTGTCGGTGCTGGGCTCGGCGTCCTTCGAAGAAGGCGAAGAGCGCAAGCTGCCCGCAGTGCAGGTTGGCGACCCATTCGCTGAGAAGGTTCTCATCGAGTGCTGTCTGGAACTGTACGCGGCTGGCGTTGTGGTTGGTATTCAGGACCTTGGCGGCGGCGGTTTGGCATGTGCGACCTCCGAGCTGGCAGCAGCTGGCGATGGCGGCATGGAAGTCAACTTGGACAATGTTCCACTGCGTGCAGAGAACATGTCCGCTGCAGAAATCTTGGCTTCTGAGTCCCAGGAGCGCATGTGTGCGGTTGTGGCCCCAGAAAACGTGGAAAAGTTCCGCGAGATCTGTGAAAAGTGGGACGTGACCTGCGCTGAGATCGGTGAAGTGACCGATAAGAAGGACACCTACCACGTCTACCATAACGGCGAATTGGTCATTGATGCTCCGCCATCAACCATCGATGAGGGTCCAGTCTATGAGCGCCCATTCGCACGTCCTGCATGGCAGGATGAACTGCAGCAGGAACCTGAGATTGCGCACCCTGAGTCTTTGGTTCAGGCGTTCAAGGACATGGTGTCTTCCCCAGCGTTGAGTTCGCGTGACTTCATCACGAACCAGTATGACCGCTACGTGCGCGGCAACACCGTGCAGGCGAAGCAGTCGGACTCCGGTGTGCTGCGCATTAATGAGGAGACCTCCCGCGGCGTTGCTATTTCTGCCGATGCTTCCGGGCGCTACACCAAGTTGGACCCCAACATGGGCGCACGGTTGGCCCTGGCTGAGGCTTACCGCAACGTGGCTGTTACCGGTGCCCGCCCATACGCGGTCACCAACTGCCTGAACTTCGGTTCTCCTGAGAATCCTGACGTGATGTGGCAGTTCCGCGAAGCAGTGCACGGGCTTGCCGATGGCTCCAAGGAGCTCAACATCCCAGTGTCCGGCGGCAACGTGTCCTTCTACAACCAGACTGGCGAGGAACCAATCCTTCCTACCCCGGTGGTTGGTGTCTTGGGCGTCATTGATGATGTGCACAACGCGTTTGCCCATGACTTGGGTTCCGTGGAAGAGCCAGAGACCCTCGTTCTTCTGGGTGAGACCAAGGACGAGTTCGGCGGCTCCATTTGGCAGCAGGTCTCCGGTGGCGGGCTGCAGGGCCTGCCACCACAGGTGGATTTGGCGAATGAGGCGAAACTGGCTGAGTTCTTCGTGGGCAATACCTCTATCAGCGCATCCCATGACCTGTCTGAGGGCGGCTTGGGTATCGCGGCTTTTGAGATGGCTCAGAAGAACGGTGTCGGTGTGGACCTAGACCTGTCTGTGGTTCATGAGGACGCATTGACCGCACTGTTTAGTGAGTCCGCCTCCCGCGTGCTCATCTCCACCGCATCTGACCACCTCGATGGTGTGCTGGCTCGCGCAGCTGAGCTGGGTATCCCAGCTGCTGTTGTGGGCACCACCAATGCTTCCGGCAACTTCACCTTTGCGGGTGAAGAGGTGGCTGTCGCTGAATTGCGCGAGGCATGGTCTGCGACCTTGCCAAACCTATTTGGCCACGCTGTCGGTGCAAACTCCGTCGTCGAATAAAAACTCCACCATTGGCTAAGACCAAGCGTCTTAGCTATTAGTACAAAGAAAAGCACCAGGAAGAGGAATCCTCTCCCTGGTGCTTTTCATTTTAGGGCGTATTTAATCGTCCCAGTCGCGCTCGTAGTTGAGGACGCGTCCGCTGCGGGCATCGATGTCGAACTCGTGCTCCATGCGGCCAGTCTTGTATTCAATCTCCCAGACACGGCGGCCATCATCGCTGTCCAGTTCAACGTCATCGTAGTGAGTGACCTGGCTGGCAGTGATACCTGCGTGGCGGTAGGAGATATCCAAAGCCTGCTGGCGGGAGATGGTGGTGGAGTTATTGGCAGGGCTCTGGTTATTGGACTTCGGTGCTTGCTGCGCTGGCGAGACGCTGGAGGACGCCACCTGAGTAATATTGTCGGACACATTCGCTGGAACAGCGATGCCCAATGATGCGAGTGCGGCAACAAGTGATGCGATGATTGCGTTCATGATCAGTTCCTTTACTGTCACTAGCTGGGGTGATGGGGTCTTACACCTTCAAGGTAACCAGCGTTCACAGCGTGCGGCAAGCGTTAAAACCGTACATGAAATGCGAAAATGCACCAGCCTGGCTTTATGAAAATCAACATTAAAGAACTCTCATCTTTACCCCTCCCAGTTTCATCGATTCTTCATATAAAACCTTCAGCCAACGCGCATACTTGGACCTAAAGGGCCGGAAATTCCTGGTGAGCGGCAGAAGTAATCTGACAGCATCGTGTCAAGGCGTGAGCTCAGGAACTTTTGCCTGCAGACATATCTCGACGCGTTTGGTAGCGTTCGCCGCAGAGTGTGACCCACAACTTCCTAAGGAGAACATCATGCACAAGAAAATCGCTTCCGTGGCTATAGCGGGCGCATTGGCCGTCGGCGTTGCAGCACCCGCCCCTGCCTTCGCACAGGACGAGGGAGCCAACGATAACGCTGCCGGCACCTTCGTTCAATCTGCACAAAGCCTGAGCCAGGGATTCCTCGCCGATCCCGCGGGCACCGCACTGGGAGGCATCGGCATGCTCTCTATCGCGCCATTTGTGCTTTCTTCCTGGGCAGGATTTGATATCTTGCCTGAGTAATTGGGCATCGAAACCAAATTGATACCTTGCCAGGAAATTAGATTCCTGCACGCTAACTGCGTGTTTATGCCTCTGCGCACTCGTGGAGTTGTTCACGCAGGTGCCCGAGTTTTCTAGCGATCCGCGGGTTTCCGCACGGGCACACAAGTCTGCGAAGCTAAACATGCCGCGGTCATCGTTCTTAGATTTTGTTGATAAATCAAGATAGTTTTCCCTAATGACATATTGGTTCTGCTTTGGTACCGTTCGTCCCACGGGATATTCGAACGCCTAACAGGGAGAACATCATGCGCAAGAAAATCGCCTCTATCGCCATGGCAGGTGCACTCGCCATGGGTATCGCTGGAACTGCCCCAGCGGTTGCCAACGCTCAAACTTCTCAGCAAAGCGCCCAGAGCTTCATCGATGATCCCGCTGCAGCGGTCGAAAGCATGTTGGGGTCGGCCATCTGGACGCCGTTTATTTTATCCACCATGGGTTCATCACTCTTCGGTGAACAGTGCAATCTCTTTGATACCCGAGGCTGCCACGGAACGTAATCAACGACCTCAAGGAGCAAACATGTTGAAGAAATTTACGTCCATCGTCGTGGCAGGTGCGCTCGCAGTAGGCGTGGCCGCACCAGCTCCGGCGCTGGCACAGGACACACCACAGCAAAGCTCTGGCGAGCAATTCGGGCAATCAGCCCGCGCGTGCTCGGAGTTGATTGGCGGTCAGGAACAGGTTCAAGTTATTCAAGGGCTCATCGCGATGTCTGCATTGGCACCGTTCATGCTGTCTTCAGAGGCGTTAAGCGGCCTGGAATTTGAATAGCGCATTTTGCTCGACCTCCCTCATCCTCATCTGAAAACCGCTCAATAAAGGAGAAAGTCATGTTGAAGAAAATCGCACCTATTGCTCTGTCAGGAGCTTTAGCGCTTGGTGTTGCTGCGCCCGCACCCGCGTTTGCACAAAACGAGACACAGGCTGCGCCTGGCAACGATTTCAGCGAATCAGTACAAACAAGCTCCCAGGGTTTTCTGGAAGATCCAGCGGGACAGACTGCAGAGATTGGTTTGTTGTCTACGTACGCAACCTTCATGGCATCATCAATCCCTCTGTCGTTGCTGGGATTCGAGCAATGCACCCTGTTCGATACCACCGGCTGCTAAACGCAAGGGCAATATCATGGTCACAAGGATTGGTTCCTTTGCTCTAGCAGGTGTGCTTGCCATTGGGCTAGCAGCGCCATCCCCGGCGATGGCTCAAAATGTTAATGGGGAGCAAAATATCAATAGCTCGCGCGGATTGCTGGATGATGAGAGCTATAGCGTCCTCATGAACCAGCTGATTTTGAGCGCACTTCCTATTGCTGCCCCAGTGCTATTGTCATCGTTTTATTTGGATGGGATAAATCCGCGCTACTAGTCACCGCGGGGTTCATGACCGCTGACTAATATAACACTGGCGCGAAAGTGCTTTCCCACGCAGCGTAAAGCTGGCGTTCGAAAAGGCTATAGGTATGTGCACCATAGAATTGGTGGTGACGGTCAACCTCTACGCCTGCTTCTTCGGCAACGCGAGTGAAGTAGTTGGAAGTGTATTGAGAAATGACCTCGATGCCCACCATGCCGCCCCAATCGCCGAGCAGCTCATTTGCGGTTGGGACGCCCAAAGAGGTGCCCACAAATACACGAGTACCGACCAAGGCTGATGGGGTATAGGAAGGGTCATTGAGCTGCCATGCATCCGAAGAGGACAGGCCATAGGCATTGGTGGAGGAACCTTCACCACCATTGATGACGGAATTCACTAGTGCGCGGCCCAACAGGCCAGATGATGCCGGGAATCCGGAAAAGGAGCCTGCGGCCTGGAATGTGTCGGGGTAGCTTCCAGCAATGTTGAGGGAGGGGCCACCTGACATCGATAGACCGGCGATTGCCTTGCGTTCGCTGCTATCAAATTCCTTATCTAGAATCTTCGGGATTTCTTCACCCAGGTAGGTTTCCCACTGATTACGCCCGGCATAAGCGTCATCATGTAGCCAGTTGGCGTACATGGAGGCACCGCCGCCCATGGGTGTGATCACGTTCACGTGCTTATCTGCGAAGAAATCCTCGTAGTCGGTCTCCGATGCCCAGTTCGCGCCGCCGGCACCGCCATCAGCGCCAGACATCAACACCAGTGAGGGGGCTGGTGTGGGATCTTCAGGAAGAAGCAGCAGGTTAGTGATAATGGTTTGGTTTGCCGGGGACCAGATATCGACCTCATAGAGATTGGCCTCAATGTGGCGTTGATCCATGAGTAGCGGCTCTGGACCGTGGTCAATTTCCTCTTCCACACCACGATCTTCACCGGAGCTCAGTTCCTTAGCAATGGAGTAATTGCCTTCTTCGTCCACGGAACTTCCAGCTAAAGAGCTGCCTAATGCAGCACTGCCCAGCAAGGCTCCGTCTTCGCTGAAACTGCTGAGCTCCTCGTTCGAGGAACTCTCTGACGAGGAATCCTCGCCGGACGAGCCATTGGAGCTGGCGTCTTGAACTGAAGACAAGCTGTTTAGAATCGCCTGCCAGTCTGTAATAGCGCTGCCCAGCCATCCGCCTTGAGCACTGCCATCACCAGAGCCCACAGAATCCGGCAGTTGCGCGGAACCACGAGGCTCAAGCAGCGGGTCCAGTGCACGAGAAGAACCAAAAGAACTCTGTGATGAATTGTCGGAATTTTCCGCTGACATCTCATCCGCGTTATCAATCGCGCCCGACGAGGCTTCAGAGTTGGAAGACTGCTCCGCTGAAAGAGCTCCAGGACCAGTTGCTGATTGTGCAAGCGCAATGGGGGAGCCCGCGGTGGCGACAAGGGATAGAGCGGCGACTGCGCTCAGTGCAGTAAAGCTCCGAGTGCGGCTGAAGGACGGCAGGTTTTTAAACACGAATACTTACCTTAGTGGTTTGTTTCGCTATGCAATAGTCCTTACCCATGTAAGCTACGTAAACGTAGGTTATAGTTCTATTAGATACTATTGGTGTATTAGGCATTGAGAACATTTAATTGAGGAGCTTGATGCGTAAATCTCTGGACAGTGACAAACCCCATGATGTCCCAGCGAGTGCGCTGGAAGATACGCAGGTCACCATGACTTCAGGAAATCACGGCTTAACGGACCGAATCCAGCGTAGTTTCTGGATCGCGGATAGAGGGCCCCGCCCGCTGACACGCGGTTGGGGACATTTGATTGCCGCAATTTTGTCTGTTATTTCTTCCACCGTGCTCATCACGTTTGCGTGGATGACCATCGGATGGGTCGAAGCATTAGGCGTCACCATCTATGGCGTGGCATTCGTGGGACTTTTTGCTGTGTCCGCGATGTATCACCGCTGGCCTTGGCCCACGGCACGTGCCGTTCAATGGTGGCGCCGAGCTGACCATGCCACCATCTCAGTCTTTATTGCGGCTACCTACACGCCGCTGTGTATCATCGCGTTTTCACCGGCTATCGCCGCGTGGATGCTGGGAATCGCCTGGACTGGCGCATTATTCGCAGTCATCTTGAATATGGTGTGGATTAACCACCCGCGGTGGTTGGATGTCACCGTCTATCTGGTACTCGGCTGGTTGGTGATCCCACTCATTCCAACCCTGTGGCAAAACCTAGGGCCCACCGTCGTGTGGCTGCTGGCTGCGGGCGGTGTTGCCTATACCGTCGGCGCGCTAGTTTATGGACTGAAATGGCCCGGGCGTAATGCCAAATATTATGGCTATCACGAGCACTTCCACACAGCGACGATCATCGCCGCAATCGTGCATCTCATCGCCGTGTGGATGGCCGTCGTACAAGCCGCTTATTAATCGATGTGCTGATTACTTGGCGCAACCACCAGCGGCAGCGGGGTGTACTGGCCACGCAGATTGCGCAGAGTCGTGGCGTGTTCAGCCAGACGCTTATCTTCTTCAGTACGTGGAATGAACTGACGCGCAGGCATCGGATTCCAGTCGCGGTCCATCGCGATGTAGGACACCGTTGCGTGAATTGAGGTCTGCAGATCGGAACGGCCGCCACTCGGGGCGCCGGAACGCACATGGACGGACATCTGCATCGAGCGATTATCCGTACGCATCATGCGCGCATCAACTTCAATCAGGTCACCGATATGAATCGGCTTATAGAAGCGGATACCACCGGCATACACGGCAATGGTGTGCTCACCTGACCACTCCATGGTGCAGGCGGTTGCAGCTTCATCAATCCACTCCATGGCCGTACCACCGTGGACGTTGCCGCCCCAGTTGATGTCGGTCGGCTTAGCCAAGAAGCGATTCACCATGCGCGGTGCATCAGAAGGGCCATCATAAGTCTGCTTTGCCATCTCGGTCTCAATAGCCTTGCGCAGCTCCACGCGGGACTGGGCAGCTTCCATAACGCGAATGTGCTCATCGGTTTCCGGAACGAACTTTGGTACCGGGGTAGGGCGCTGCGTATCAGGGTCCTTTGCAACGAAGATGACCAGGCAATCACAGGCACGGGTGAAAATGCCATCACGCGGATCCGCAGACCACACCTCATTAACAATGTGCATGGAGGACGTGCCGGTCATGGCGAGGCGTGAGCGGACCTCCACCAAGTGGCCGGATTCAATCGGGCGCATAAAGTGAATATGGCCAACATAGACGGTCACGCAGTACTGGCCAGACCACTGAACCGCACACGCATAGGCGGCCTTATCGATCCACTCCAGGACGCGGCCGCCGGAAATGCCTTGGGAGCCGGCGATCAAAACATCGGTAGGCGCGGCCATAAACCGCAAGGTGATCGAAGGAGACTTCAGCGACTCCTGCGACTGGGTCTCTTTTTGTGATTGTTCAGTGGAATCAGTTTGGGACATACACAACAAATTAGCAGGTCACTATAATTGCCCGCATGAGTCCTCAACGCGCCAAGCCTGATTCGCATCAAACTAAAGCGGCTATCGATGCCATCTCCGAGTGGTTGTTTGCCCCCGAAGAGGCAAAATCCCCAGCCCGCACTGAATTGGCAAAGGCAGTACGCACTACCGCGCGCACATTAGAACATGACGCGCCGGGCCATTCCGTGGAGTTGCGGGTACCCCCTTTTGTGGCAGTGCAATGTATCGAAGGTCCCCGGCACACCCGTGGCACCCCACCTAATGTGGTTGAGTGCTCACCGCGTACCTGGCTGTTGTTGGCAACCGGACTAATCTCCTGGGAGGAGGCTGATGTGGATGCTTCGGGGTCACGTGCTCAAGAGATCGCGCAGTGGCTGCCAATCATTCCTCTGAAGCGCCGCTAAGGTCTGTGCAGGAGATAAAAGTTTCCCACCCTGTAGGAAATTGGGTGTATACGCCCCCGATTGTGCAGTGATTCAATTAATGCAGTTAGTTATCGCGGTGATTACTTAGTAGAATCAGGCACGTGGTGAACACTACTTTCCCCAGCAACGTGAACTTAGATGACCAAGACGAGCAAGGACCCCGCGATGAATGCGGTGTATTTGGCGTCTGGGCCCCTGGCGAGGATGTTGCGAAGCTGACCTATTTTGGTCTCTTTGCTCTTCAACATCGCGGTCAGGAAGCCGCTGGTATCGGCGTAGGCGATGGTGACCGCCTGGTTGTCTTTAAAGACATGGGGCTGGTCTCAAATATCTTTGATGAATCTATCCTGAACTCGCTCCACGGCAACGTTGGTGTCGGACATACCCGATACTCCACGGCTGGCGGCAAAGAGTGGTCCAATGTGCAGCCGATGTTTAATACCACGCCCAATGGCGTGGACATCGCGCTTGGACACAATGGCAACCTGGTCAACTACCAGGAGCTGCGTGAACACGCAGTCACGCGCGGGCTATTTAAAGAAAATGAGAAGTCCCTTTCGGACTCCATGGTGCTTACAGCATTGCTTGCCGATGGCGTCAGTGATAGCAAGAATGTGTTCCAGTCCGCGAAAGAATTGCTCCCTTCAGTCGAAGGCGCATTCTGCTTGACCTTTACTGATGGTCACACCTTGTATGCGGCACGCGACCTGCATGGTGTGCGTCCGCTTGTCCTGGGGCGGATGGAAAAGGGCTGGGTCGTAGCTTCGGAGACCTGTGCACTAGACATTGTCGGCGCGCAGTTTATCCGGGAGGTTGAACCGGGCGAGCTGATTGCCATTGATGAAGCCGGAGTTCGCAGCGAGCGTTTTGCCCAGACTAAGCGTCAGGGCTGCGTCTTTGAATACGTGTATCTGGCTCGTCCGGACACCGTCATCAAGGGCCGTAGCGTCAATGCCACCCGCGTGGACATTGGACGTGCGCTGGCTAAGTCGCATCCGGCTGAAGATGCCGACATGGTCATCCCGGTTCCAGAGTCCGGAAATCCAGCTGCGGTAGGTTATGCCCGCGAATCTGGGCTGACTTTCGCACATGGTCTGGTGAAGAATGCTTATGTGGGTCGTACCTTCATTCAGCCAACCCAGACCTTGCGCCAGTTGGGTATTCGCCTCAAGCTGAACCCTTTGCGTGAGGTCATCGAAGGTAAAAAGCTGGTGGTAGTAGATGACTCCATCGTGCGCGGTAATACCCAGCGCGCGCTGATTCGCATGCTGCGTGAAGCTGGTGCGGCCGAGGTTCACGTGCGAATAGCTTCTCCACCCGTGAAGTGGCCATGCTTCTACGGCATTGACTTCGCATCCCCTGGGGAGCTCATTGCCAATATTGATCCAACTGGTGATCCAGAATCCATCACCAAGGCAGTCTGTGAAGCCATCGGTGCTGATACGTTGGGCTTTGTGTCTGTTGAAGACATGGTGGAATCAACCCACCAGCCAATGAATGAGCTGTGCACCGCTTGCTTCGACGGCAACTATGAACTTGGCCTTCCAACTGCTAACCCCAATGCTGACGCTGTGCGGACCTTGCTCGGCGAGAAAAACTGAAAGGTTTGACCAACATGTCTGAAAATACTTATGCCGCGGCAGGCGTCAACATTGAAGAAGGCGACCGCGCCGTAGAACTCTTCGCGCCACACGCTAAGCGCGCCACCCGCCCTGAGGTCATGGGTGGCCTTGGTGGATTCGCCGGCTTGTTTAAGCTTGGCGAGTACAAGGAGCCAATCCTGGCAGCTGGTTCCGATGGCGTCGGCACCAAGCTGGCCGTTGCGCAGGCAATGGATAAGCATGACACCATCGGCATTGACTTGGTGGCAATGTGCGTGGATGACCTCGTTGTCTGCGGTGCCGAACCACTGTTCTTGCAGGACTACATTGCTGTGGGCAAGGTCGTGCCAGAAAAGGTCGCGCAGATCGTCGCGGGTATTGCAGAAGGCTGCGTTCAGGCTGGTTGTGCTCTGCTCGGCGGCGAGACTGCTGAGCACCCAGGCGTTATGGAAGAAAATGACTACGACGTCTCCGCTACCGCGGTCGGTGTTGTTGAAGCAGATGAGTTGCTCGGCCCAACTAAGGTCCGCGACGGTGATGTGCTGATTGCCATGGGTTCTTCCGGCCTGCACTCCAACGGCTATTCGCTCGCGCGCCACGTCCTGCTGGAAAAGGCTGGCCTACCGCTCGATGGCTACATTGATGAACTGGGCCGCACCCTCGGCGAAGAATTGCTGGAACCAACCCGCATCTACGCTAAGGACTGCCTGGCACTGGCAGCAGAGTGCGAAGTGTCTACCTTCTGCCACGTCACTGGTGGCGGCTTGGCTGGCAATCTCGAGCGCGTTATCCCAGAGGGTCTCACCGCTGAAGTGAACCGCGCATCCTGGACCCCTGCAGAAATCTTCCGCACCATCGCGTCATTCGGCAAGGTCTCTTTGGAAGAGATGGAAAAGACCTTCAACATGGGCGTAGGCATGATTGCTGTTGTCTCTCCAGAAGACCGTGACCGTGCACTCGCGATGCTCACCGCACGCCACTTGGACGCATGGGAGCTGGGCACCGTCCGTACCACCCAGGATAGCGATACCGCCCGCGTCATCATGCAGGGCGAGCACACCAACTTCTAGCGTGCCAGCTCGCTGACGCGTGCTGTCACGTTGAATCGAGCTCTCATGTTGAGTCGCGTTTTTACATTAGTAACCCCTCCTTTCCTGCGTTGTGGCAGAGGGGGACGGGGTGAAAAACACAAATACCGCACCGTATCGTGGATTTTTCTAGGAACCGAGAAGTCCACGTGGTGCGGTATTAATGTTTTACTGGCGAATGAGTTGAAGAGTTACATAAAACCCTCAAGGCTTAAAAGAACAACCCTTGAAAGTCATACAACTCACGCGAGGGCGCTTAAGAGTAACTAACGCCGGTCATCCTCATCCTGGTCGTCGTCCCACTCATCGACATAATCGTCATATGAGTCGCCGTAATCGTCGTCATCATCCTGAGAACGAGAATCCCCAGGGCGCTGGGAAGCCAGCTCCCTTTGAAGAGAATCCAAGTCCATATCAGGAGTGTTGTACTTTAGTTGGCGTGCAACCTTGGTCTGCTTTGCCTTTGCGCGTCCGCGTCCCATGTGCATGACCCCCTTGAGGTGTGTAGGGCAATCCAGGGAATTCGGACGCCCCATCGGCTGTAATCTTGTATATGTTCCTGTTAGACACAATAGCCTGTACAGCCCAAAAATGCCGCACTGACCCCCGCCCTCTGCGCTGACCTGCATGTTTATGAGTCGGTAGAGGGCGTTAAGGGGAGGAGTGCGGTAAATTAAGCAACAAAAGGCTTGCTTAAAATTTGAAGCCTTTAAGTGGGGCGCGACTTATTTGCCGCGCAGCTTATCGATAGCGTTGCGTCCGAGCTTGATTCCTTCATCACGAGGCAAAGAGTCAACATCGATGGTTGCGGCGACATCACCTATTAACAGCTCAGTTGCTGCGGCATCTGCATCCTCGGTGGCGGGCAACGCGGAACGCTTGACCAAGCCCAAAGCGATGGGGCCATATTCAAAGTCATCAATGATGGTGCCCATTCGGCCTACTTTGCGGCCACCTGACGTGATTTCTGCACCGATTTCTGGCATCTCAGGCGCAGAACCATCCAGGTAGAGCAGAACCAGAAGACGAGGGGAGCGGCCTAAGTTTTCAACGCGGGCAATGGTTTCCTGACCGCGGTAGCAGCCCTTCTCCAAGTGCACAGCGCCTGGAAGCTCGCCGCGGCCAATCCAATGCCACACTTCGTGCGGGATGGACTTATCATCCAAATCTGCAGCGCGTTCTGGTTCCAAGTTGCGGATGCGCTCAGCGGTAAATGCCATCAGCCCGGCAGGTTTCAGGCCAGCATCAATCAAAGTGCGGGCCAAGGTAGCCAGTTGGTCACGTGGGATAGCAATATCCGTGCGTGGAGTTTTAGTCCAGGCTGGAACATCGCGGACAAATGCGGCTTCGCTTGTTACCTCGGTAGGTAGCTCCGGTATTGGACCTAAGAGAGTCAGCAATGCCAGGTCGGCTTCTTTCACTTCGACTTGCGACCAGAAAATCATCTTGGTCAGGAAGTCCAAGAATGTTGAGAACTCAGCCTCAGTGGTGTCTAAAAAGAAGCCCTCTTCAGTACGGACAACATCTGCATGGTGAAGAATGCGGCCTTGGATATCTAGATCCAACGCGGTTGCGGTGTAGCCGGCATTAACGTCATCGAGCTTTTGCGACAGCAGGTTATTGAGAAACTCTGGGGCATCAGGTCCGGTGACCGAGATGACTCGACGCTGCGAGCGATCTACCAGCACAGGGGTATCAAAATGTATTGCTCGTTGCTCAACTAGCGGGTCTCCGTAGTGCCACGCGACTCCTTGGGAGTCAATCAGCGTGGTGTCTTGGACGACCGCCGCACCCGGCAATTGCATTAGGGGCGAAGTATAACTCACAGAAGCCACCCTACCTGCCCAAGGCAATTAATGATACCCCTGGGCCATTGAACGCCTTTCAGTCGCTCTGGTGGACAGCTAGCCGATGAAATTGCTGTGCTGTGAGATATTCGCCGAGACTTAATTGATGAGGCAAGGCATAATCGAAAGTATGGTTTCATCTAAGCCGGTTATCTTTGTTGTTGAACCATTCGGTGGTTCGATTCGTTGGCATAATCCTTCCCTCCCACTAATTTACTGGGATGATTATGCAGTGACCCGCGGTGACGGGATCTTTGAATCGATATTGATTCGTGATGGTAAGGCAGCCAATATTGAGCGCCACGCACAAAGATTTACTACTTCTGCACAAGCATTGGGATTGCCCAAACCTATCCTGGACTCTTGGATAACGGCGACCAATGCAGCCATCGAAGAATTTGGTGACGGTGAAGGCAAATGCACCTGGACCTATTCGCGGGGCCGGGCATCGACTGGTTTACCCACCGCATGGGTATCGATCCAGCCGGTATCCGATGACGTGATTGCCCAGCGTGCAGAAGGCGTGCGGGTGATGCTGAGCGAGCGCGATTGGTCATTCCCGTCAGAATTGCCGGCAAAGACACTGAACTATGCCGCCACGATGGCGACGTTGCGGCTGGCGCGGGATAAAGGCTTTGATGATGTGATTTTCACCGACCCGTATGAAGGCCATGTTCTCGAGGGTGCGACATCCACGGTGGTGACGGTCAAGGGCGATAAAATCCGCACCCCATATGATGACACCATCTTGCCGGGCACAACCCAGGCCGCTCTGTTTGATTATGCGACTGAGCAGGGATATCGCTGTAAACAAAAAGTCCTTGATTTGGACTATCTGTTGGATGCGGATTCGGTGTGGCTGGTCTCTTCCATTCGCATCGCAACACGCGTCAGGCGCTTGGGGGAGCATAAATTAAAGGCCCCGGGTAATGAAAAAGAAATCCGGGACCTTATCGATATTGCTATGACGCTGGCAGGCTAGTTTCACAGCCTGCCAGCGTTAAGCGGCGTGGCGGATCTAACGGCTAGCCGGCCACACGGCGCAGCTCAGCCGACATGTATGGGCGCATCTCGTCATCAACCAAACGCTCATCAACCCAGCCAAGGTTGTTGTTTGGCATCAGGCCATACATACGCTTGCCGGGTCCGAGATTCTTCGGGCCGGTTTCGGTGACCATAGTGGATGCCGACTGAAGCTGCCATGCGCGCTCATTGAAGACTTCACCGTAGAAGATTTCCACGACACCATTAGATGAAGTGTAGGTTACTTCAATTTCATCCTTGGCAGAAATACGCCAGAATCCGGTCTCACGGACACCTTGCCCTGCGGCTTTGCCCTCGGAATCGATCTTCCAGGTTCGGGAGCTAAACGTCAGGTACTCGCCGCCATCGTGGGCAATAATGAGCTGCTGGCCGAAGTGGAACTGGCTGCCATCGGAAGCATGTGCCTCGCCCTCGCCCTGCCATACGCCGACGAGCGGAAGAAGGCCCAAGAGGGCATCGTTAAGCGAAGGCCCCTGGCGCAAGTTTGCGGTATCAGGTTCCAATGCTTCATCGGCAAAGGTGAAAGTAGGGATATTCTGCGAAGCAGCATCTTTCCATGCCTCAGCAGCAAGATTGACCGCGTCATTACCGTTAAGGCGGCCACCCTCACCAGAATTAGCTGCTAGCGCATCAGCAGCGGAGTCGGGGATGGAATTCGATGATTCATTGTTGTTTTCGCTCATGGTGCACCAGCCTAGTCATAGTGCATGGTTGGTTCTTAATTTCCTGGCAATTGTCGTTATGGACACCACATTGGGAAACAAAGAAAGATAGTGTTACAGGTGTGCGAGCACTAATGATCCTAAACCCGAACTCAACCACTCAATCTGCTGAACTGCTGCGAGAAATCTTGCCGCCGCTCTTTGCTATTGAGCGCTTGAGGCTGTTTGCCCAATTCACTCAATATCCAGGCCATGCGGAAGAAATGGTGAAAGGTCTTACGCGGGCTGACTATGATTTGATCATTTTGCTCGGCGGTGATGGCACCGTTAATGAAGCCGTCAACGGATTGTTGGGTTCAGCGGAGACTGACAACCCTGCACCAGATACCCTGCCTAAGCTCGCTGTCATTCCGACTGGCTCGGCGAATGTTCTAGTGCGAGCACTCGGATTCTCGGCCGACCCAGTGGAAGCCGCGCATGTTCTGTCTCGGCTGATCAATAAGGATATCTCGCGCACCATCTCTTTGGGCACGTGGAATGACCGGTGGTTTGGTGTCAACGCTGGTTTCGGCCTAGACGCGGATGTCTTGGCGAAGGTAGACCGCGTGCGCGAAAAAGGTTTCGCCGCAACACCATTTCGCTACCTTTCCATTGGCTCTCGGGCGTTTCTTCGCGCGCGAAAGAGTCCACCGAAGATTAATGCCACCGCAACCTCATTTGAGGGCGAGGAATTCTCCATCACGGAAGCACCAGTATTGCTCGCTTCAAATACCAATCCGTGGACATTTCTAGGACCGTTGCCAGTCGGAACGAACCCGGAAAACTCTTTTGATGATGGCTTGAGCCTCTTCGGCGTCACCGATCTTTCCGGACTAGGTGGCTTGGTTGGCGTGCTGCATCTCTTTGGTGCGGACCCCAAGCGTGTGCTGAATAAGTTCACTAATGCACGCACGATTGAGTTCGACCACGCAAGTTCTGTGAAACTTAGCTGTCCCAGCCCGCATCGCTTCCAAGCAGATGGCGAATCCGAAGGCAAGCACACCGTGGTGGAGCTGCGAGCTGTGCCGGATGCGGTAGAAATTTACGCGCCGCGACAAGCTCGCGCCCCACATGAACGCGGAATACGGGAGATTGTCCGCGACTTTATCCGAGTCTTTTAATCCCTCGACTCAGGGCTCGAACTTTAGTTTTCGCGGCCTTCGCTGTCATAGCGACCGTCGATTTCAACAGGTGAGAGCTCTGAGACATCTAACGTGGTGTTTCGGTGCTGGGTCTCAAAAGTGATGGAGCCACCCTGCAGGCGTACAGCTGTAGCTTGGGCGGAGAGCGGAAGCAGACGAGTGTCGAGCTCATAGCTAAAGGCCTCGTGGACTTCTTCACTTTCCGCGTCGACTGGAGTCATGATGAACATTTCATCAACCAGCCGCAGCGTAACTTCAACGGTAGTGGCCTCTTCATCGCCGGGCAGGGTGCCTACCAAGCTGGCTTCGGCAGAGGTGCCAGATGTAGGGGAGATGTTCTTTGGATTTGCAATCTGCAAGTCATTGATATTCATCAATCGGCCCAGTGACACCGCATCAATTGAAATCGCGCGTGACCACGTGGAGACCGCGGCCCCAGAAAAATTGCCGCTGAAGAGCTGATCGGGGCTTACTTCAACATCACGCAGCGTGGTGGACGCATTCACCAGTCCCAGACGAGGTACTTCAATATCAAGAGCATTAACTTCAATCAGCGGAATCTCGTGATCGGGTGTGACGGCGGCGCCGAGATATGGCATGCCTCCGATGTAAACCTGAGGGGTGTTTTCTAGCTGAGCCTCCGCCTTCACCTGCTGCGCCAAGGTGTGCTCAGCATGAATGGCGAAACCCGTATCCACAACGCCGAATACACCGACAACTGCCACGATTCCGCCAACCACCTTGAGCGGCTTTACTGCACGCGCAGGCACAGTTACGGTGGCGGTATACGCAGGTGTGCTCACTATGAATTCCTTACTTTCATTGCTCGTTATAGGAAATCTTACTTAGCGTCACCATGAACACTAGGGTGGGGATATGACTTTTGAGATTAAAAACGCCAATGTCCTGAGTGATCCTGAACTCGCGGCAGCTGTGGAGGCCGCTGCGCAGCAGGCCGGCAAGCACGATGGAATTGATCCTTTCTCAGAACGGTTCTTGCTCGGTTTGCGCGATGAGCGCTTAAACCATCAGCACTGGATTATTGAATCCGATGGCACCGTGGAAGCTATCGCTGCTAGCGATGGCGCGAGCGCTGAGCTATTTGTCGCACCCGAGCTGCGTCAGCAAGGGCGAGGCACCGCTCTGCTTGAGGCAGTCTCACCAACACCAGTGTGGGCCCATGGCAATTTTGAGGGTGCCCAGGCATTAGCCAAGAAGCACAGCATGGAGATTTCACGGCATCTACTGGTGATGGCCATCGAAGGCGATGCATTGAAGAAGGCCGCACAGGTGCCGAATACTGACAAATTGGTTGCTAACTACGCAGATTCGGTTGCGCAGTTTGGCAAGGAGCATGTGGAAAAACAGTGGCTCAAGGCTAATAATGAGGCTTTCTCATGGCACCCAGAGCAAGGGGGCTGGGACATTGAGCGTTTGCACCGGGGAATGGAAGCCGACTGGTTTGATGAGAAAGACGTCATCTTCTTCTGGGGAACTGCCAATAAATCCACAGGTGAATCCCAGCCGGAAATGGCAGGTTTCCACTGGACAAAATGGCACAATGAAGTAGATCCGGGATTTGGAGAGGTCTACGTGGTCGGGTTGGCTGATGCGTTCCGTGGCCAGAAATTGGGCGGTCCACTGCTTAACGCTGGCTTAGCTCGCATGGTCGAAAAAGGTGCTGAACACGTGATTTTATATGTGGAAGCCGATAACGGACCGGCTGTGAAAGCTTATGAGCGTCTTGGTTTCGGGATTGCCGAAAACCATGTGGTTTATGAGACGAAACCTAGGTGAGATGACAACAAGTGACTAGTCTCACGAGAAAAATCGCCGAAATTAACCTTTTGTTAACCAGATGCACCTATTGCGGTTAACCCGCGCCGGATAGGTTAGCAACTCGTGAGCACAACAGCCTGTGATTTCGCTGCTTGTATATCTAGAAATCCTTTAACGGAAAGCATGGATAAACTACGCGGGTTGCGGGGGCAGTGCTCGGACAATCAAACTCTCCAAATTCCCAACCGGAAAGGTTTCCCGTGATTCGCAACTTCAAGCGCACCGCTGCCCTCATTGGTGCTGTCGCTGCTTCTTCCGTCGCCCTCGTAGCTTGCTCCGATTCCGCAGAAGATTCCTCTGCAGACTCTTCCGCAGAAGGCGGCTCCGACGTAGAGCTGCCTGGCGGTTACACCCTGTCCGGTGCTACCGGTGGTCTGGTTGCTGAGGGTGCATCCTCCCAGCAGAACGCTATGGACTACTTCGGTTCCGTTTACCAGGAAGTCACCGGCGGCGACTCATACCTCGAGTACAACCCAACCGGCTCCGGTTCCGGCCGCACCAACTTCGTAGCTGGCCAGGTCGTCTTCGCGGGCTCCGACTCCCCACTGGAAGATGACCAGGTTGACGCAGCAGCTGAGCGCTGTGGTGGCAACGAGGCATGGCACCTGCCATTCGTTATCGGCCCAGTTGCTATCGCTTACAACCTTGAGGGTGTAGAAGAGCCACTGAACCTGTCCACCGAGACCCTGGCTGGTATCTTCTCCGGCGACATCACCTCCTGGAACGATGACGCTATCGCTGCTGATAACGAGGGCGTTGAGCTTCCAGACACCGACATCTCTGTTGTATACCGCTCCGATGAGTCCGGTACTTCTGACAACTTCCAGTCCTTCCTGTCCGAGTCCACCGGCAGCTGGGAGGGCGAAGGCACCAACTTCCCAACCGCAGTTGGCGAGGGCGCACAGGGCTCCTCCGGTGTTGCAACTCAGGTTCAGCAGATTGATGGCGGCATCACCTACGTTGAGCACTCTCACGCAGCTGACTCCGGCTTGGGCATCGCTAACATTGACTTCGGCCAGGGCCCAACCGAGCTGAACGAAGAGACTGTTGGTCAGGCACTTGAGTCAATGGAGTTCACCACCGAGGGTCACAACATGGTTGTTGACTCTGAGGCACTCTACGGCTCTGATGCTGGCTACCCACTCATCCTGACCACCTACGAAATCGTCTGCTCCGGTGGCTACTCCGAGGACGAGGCAAACCTGGTTAAGGACTTCCTGATGACCGCTCTGTCCGCTCAGGACGAGGGCCTGTCTGAGGCTGGCCACATCCCAGTCACCGGTGGCCACTACGACCGCCTGGTTGAGGCTGTTCAGGCTATCAACAGCTAGTTCGAAATCGGTTATTTAGCTAAATAACCAGCGCTTCCTAATGGCATTAACCTTGGGGAAGTAAGCGCCCCCGCTAGCTTGTAAAGTGTGCAGAAGCACCCGATACAAGCTTCGGGGGCTTCGCGCCGCTTAGCCGGCGACTGTGACCAAAAATAGAACCCACGAAGTTGAAGGATTGCGCCACATGGCTGACTACAACTCGACCGCGGGCGACCACGTGAAATTGGAAGATAACCGTAATGCCGAAGCGCATCCGGTTACCGTCAATTCCAGTGGATCTGAGCCTGCAGGTACGAATGAAGGTGTAAAAAAGGGAGGCGTTCGTCGTCCCGGCGACCGCGTATTTGAATTTCTCTCTACCGCATCCGCAACGCTGATTACGGTTTTCATTGCCGCTATCGGTATCTTCCTAATCCTCCGTGCAATTCCTGCACTGAACCGAAACGCCAATGGTTACCTTGGCTTCTTCACCTATTCCGATACGTGGAATACCTCAGATCTTGAGAACATGTACTTCGGTATTCCGAACTTGTTCGCAGCGACTGTAATGATGTCGGTTGTGGCATTGATTATTGCCATGCCTATTGCATTGGGTGTTGCACTCTTCCTCTCCAACTACGCACCAAAGTCCTTGGTTAAGCCAATGGGCTACTTGGTCGACATGTTGGCTGCAGTTCCTTCCATCGTCTACGGTCTGTGGGGCTGGCTTGTTCTGGGCCCATTCCTGTCTGGCTTCTACGAGTGGATTGAAAGCTGGGGCGGCGACTTCTTCCTCTTCGCTACCTACAGCAACTCTCCATCGTTCGCTACCGGCCGTAACATGTTCACCGGTGGCATCGTCCTGGCAGTCATGATTCTGCCGATCATTGCGGCAACCGCACGTGAGGTCTTCGTTCAGACTCCTAAGGGGCAGGTTGAATCCGCACTCGCACTTGGCGCAACCCGTTGGGAAGTGGTCCGCATGACCGTTCTTCCATTCGGTCTTTCCGGTTATATCTCTGGTGCGATGCTCGGCTTGGGCCGCGCGCTGGGTGAGACCATGGCGCTGTATATGGTCGTGTCTCCATCGTCGGCCTTCAGGTTCTCACTCTTCGATGGTGGTACAACATTCGCTACCGCGATTGCTAACGCAGCACCAGAATTTAACAATGACATTAAGGCGGGTGCGTACATCGCAGCCGGCCTGGTCTTGTTCCTGTTGACTTTCGTGGTTAACGCAATTGCTCGTTCCATTGTCTCGGGCAAGAAGAAATAGGGTAGGGGAGAGAAAATGACTAACGTAGCTTCTCCTTCAGAAACCGGAGTTAAGAAGACTTCTGCTTTCTTGCAGATTTCTGGCCGCCGCAAGGCTGGCGACACTACCGCTAAGGTATTGATCTACTTGTGCATGGCACTGGCGATTATTCCGCTGGTTGCCGTGCTGTGGGAACTCATCTCCAAGGGCCTTCCACCAGTACTCAACATCGAGTGGTGGGCCGAAGACATGCTGGGTACTCGTTACGCTCAAGAGGGCGGCGGTGCACTGCACGCTATCGTCGGTACTTTCGTACAGGCTGCAATTGCTTCCGTAATTGCTATCCCAGTGGGCGTATTCACCGCTATCTACTTGGTTGAGTACTCCCGCGGTGGCTGGTTGGGCCGCACAACCACCTTCATGGTGGACATCTTGTCTGGTGTTCCTTCCATCGTTGCTGCACTGTTCATCTACGCTGCCTGGATTACCGTCTTGGGCTTTGACCGTTCCGGTCTGGCTGTGGCTTGGTCCTTGCTGTTGCTGATGATTCCAATTGTCGTGCGTAACACTGAAGAAATGCTCCGCGTGGTCCCAATGGACCTGCGTGAAGCGTCTTATGCACTGGGTGTTCCAAAGTGGAAGACCATCGCACGAATCGTTCTTCCAACCGCCCTGTCCGGTATTGCGACAGGTATCATGCTGGCAATTGCCCGCGTCATGGGTGAGTCCGCACCAGTTCTGATTCTGGTGGGCACCACCCCAGCACTTAAGTGGGACCCAACCTCGGGCCCTATGTCTTCCTTGCCTCTGATGATGCTGGATATGTACAAGGCCGGTCTGAACCCGAATGTTCTTGACAAGATGTGGGGCGCAGCGTTCACGCTGGTTCTGATCATCGCAATCCTCAATATTGGTGCTCGCGTTATTTCAGCGAAGTTCTCCATCAAGCAGTAACGCCACCCCAACACTTGATTTGTTCCAGGAGTAAAAATGTCAAAGCTCGAACTTAATGACGTGGATATCTTTTACGGTGACTTCCACGCCGTACAAAACGTCAACATGCATATCCCAGCACAAGCTGTGACTGCGTTCATTGGCCCATCCGGTTGCGGTAAGTCCACCGTTCTGCGAAGCATCAACCGTATGCACGAGGTCATCCCGGGCGCTTACGTTAAGGGTGAAATCTTGCTCGACGGCGAGAACATCTACGGCAACAAGGTCGACCCAGTATCTGTTCGCAACACCATCGGCATGGTGTTCCAGAAAGCTAACCCATTCCCAACCATGTCCATCGAGGACAATGTCGTTGCGGGTCTGAAGCTCTCTGGTGAGAAGAACAAGAAGAAGCTCAAGGAAGTTGCTGAGAAGTCTCTTCGCGGCGCGAACCTGTGGGAAGAGGTCAAGGACCGTCTGGACAAGCCAGGCGGCGGCCTTTCCGGTGGTCAGCAGCAGCGTCTGTGCATCGCTCGTGCAATTGCAGTCGAACCAGAGGTTCTGCTCATGGATGAGCCTTGTTCCGCACTGGACCCAATCTCCACCCTGGCTGTTGAGGACCTGATCCACGAGTTGAAGGAAAACTTCACCATCGTTATCGTGACCCACAACATGCAGCAGGCAGCACGTGTGTCTGATAAGACCGGTTTCTTCTCTTTGGAAGCAACCGGCAAGCCAGGCCACCTGGTTGAGTACAACGAGACCAAGAAGATCTTCGAGAATCCTGATAAGAAGGAAACCGAAGACTACATCTCCGGTCGCTTCGGCTAAACCTTTCGGCTAGATCTGGTTATTCGCTCTTAATGATTGTCTGAGCAGAAGCCCAGTTCCTCCCTTTATCCCGGTTATGCGGGACTGGGAAGAACTGGGCTTTCAGGTTTTCTCTGCCATGTTGGGCAAGGGCGGGTCTGATTAATTAATTGCGGAATTGGCGCTCAAGTTCAGCAAACCGGGCTTCGACGTCAGCGCGTTCTGATCTTACCTCACGGTCGGCGAGGTATTCTTTGGGCGTCATGCCAGTGATGAGGAATACGACGCGGGCAGCAACGTTAACGCAGTGGTCAGCATAGCGTTCGTAGAACCGGGAAAGCAGCGCGATATCAACGGCTGCGCGGGTAGATTCAGTCCACTCGCGGCGCGTCAAAATATTGAGCAAGTGCTCATTGATGTCATCCACGGCATCGTCTTCAGAAGTCAGACGAAGCGCGACATCAGTATCAGGGTCCACGAGAACGTCACGGGTCATGGAGACCATATCCGCGACCAAGCGCGCGAGTTCCTTGAAGTAGCCCAAGTAGGAATCAGGAACGACTGATTCTGGGTGGCGGCGGCGCGCAGCATTAGCAATATGCTTTGCCAGATCGCCCATGCGTTGAAGTTCTTCAACGATATAGATCGATGAAACCACCTGGCGGAGGTCCTTCGCCACAGGGTTTTCTAGTGCCAGGAGCTCCATGGAGCGTTCCTCGCAACGTGCCCTTACGGCATCGAGCTCATCAGATAGTGTGATAGCTTCTTCGGCGGGCTGAAGTTCAGCCGTCAACAACGCCTGGGAAGCCTTTTGCATGATCGCAGAAACGCCATCGCACATCACGATCAAGTCATGTGCGAAAGCGTTGAGTTCTTCCCTATAAGCATTTCGCATAGGGGTAGTTTAAGCCATCGGCCGGGGATCTGCGCGCCGAAATGAAAATGTCTGCTATTGGTAGACCCCGAATGTGGGTAAATTCAATGATTTATTAGTTCATGTTTGAATTTGTTCGTGTTAGCTGGAGGAATGACATGATCTATCCGCCGGAGTGCATTAGCTCCGCGCCCTCAGGAACCGATTCATCTTCAGGATCGTCTAGCCAGCCATCGGGAAGTACGACCTTGCCCGGGGAGCCCTGACGGCCGCGTGGGCCATCGGCGTCATCGGCAAGCGCTGGCGAGTCTGCCCACGGTGCGAGAAGTTCGCGCAAAGAGGCAAGTGACTCCACGCGAGCAAGCTCGGAGCGTACCTCGCCGCCCACTGGGAAGCCACGGAGGTACCAACCAATGTGCTTGCGGATGTCGCGGGTGGCGTGAGATTCGCCGTCGTAGTGGGCCATCAATTCTGCATGGCGGATGATAATGGCGGCAACCTCTCCCAAGGTGGGTTCAGAAGGGATGTCCTCGCCGCGCAATTGCGCTGAGAGCTCAGCAAAGAGCCACGGCCTGCCCAGGCAGCCGCGTCCAACCACAACGCCGTCACAGCCGGTCTCAGTCATCATGCGGTCGGCGTCGCTTGCTTTGAAAATGTCGCCATTGCCCAAGACCGGAATATTTGTGTGATCCAAGTGCTCTTTGAGTCGCTTGATCTCATTCCAATCGGCTTCACCGGAGTAGCGCTGGGCTGCGGTGCGGGCGTGCAATGCGACGGCGGCTGCGCCTTCCTCGACGGCGATACGGCCAGCATCCAGGTGAGTATGGTGCTCATCATCGATGCCCACGCGGAACTTGACGGTGACAGGAATGTCGGTGCCTTCGGTAGCTTTAACGGCAGCAGCGACAATATTTCCGAACAGGCGGCGCTTATAGGGCAATGCCGAACCGCCGCCGCGACGGGTGATTTTTGGCACGGGGCAACCGAAGTTCATATCAATGTGATCGGCCAAGTTCTCGTCCACAATCATCTTCGCGGCCTTGTAGGTGTACTCCGGATCGACGGTGTACAGCTGCAGGGAACGCGGATCCTCGTCCGGCGCGAAAGTGGTCATGCGCATGGTCTTTTCATTGCGCTCAACCAGCGCACGCGCGGTGACCATCTCGCAAACATAAAGCCCGGAGACGGTGCCAGTGCGTGCTACTTCCTGTTCGCGGCACAGCGAGCGGAAGGCAACGTTGGTTACCCCCGCCATCGGTGCAAGGATGACGGGGGAGGAGAGTTCAATGTTTCCGATTGTTAAAGCCACGGGGGATATTGTGCTCTTGATGCAGGTGAAATGGCAAGTGTGCGTGACATGTCCCCATAGCAGGTCACAGTGTGGTGGGGAGCCATTGTTCGCATGCAGGACAATTGGGCGTAAACTGTAGAAGTTCGCTATTGTGGGCTATGTAACTAACTAAAGCGCCGTTGCTGAAATTTCACATGCCCTTTGACAGGCGAAGTAGCGGCGTAACTACTAGGAGGTAATTAATTTGTCTGACAGGATTGGCAATTACAAGGACCTGGTCATGTCTGCTGAAGATGCAGCCAAGTTCGTTAACCATGGTGACCGTGTAGGCATCTCCGGCTTTACCGGTGCTGGTTACCCGAAGGCCCTGCCCACTGCAATTGCTGAGAAGGCAAAGGCTGCTCACGCGGCTGGCGAAGAGTTCAAGATTGACCTGTTCTCCGGCGCTTCTACCGCCCCTGACTGTGACGGTGTCCTGGCTGAAGCGGATGCACTGCGTTTCCGCTCCCCATACAACTCTGATCCAATCTTGCGTAATAAGGCTAATGCTGGCGAGATTCTCTACCAGGATATTCACCTTTCCCACTCTGGCCAGCAGGTTGAGGAGGGCTTTAACGGTGACTTCCAGGTAGCAATCATCGAGGTTGTCCGCATCCTGGAAGATGGCAACATCGTTCCTTCCTCCGCTGTAGGCAATAACTTGGAGTACATCGAGGCTGCTGACAAGATCATCTTGGAAGTTAACTCCTGGCAGTCCGAGAACCTCGAAGGCATGCACGACATCTACCGTATTGCCAAGCTGCCTAACCGCCAGCCAATCCCAATCACCGAGGTTGAAGACCGCATTGGTGAGACCTTCATCGAGCTGCCTTCTGAGAAGGTCGTTGCAGTTGTTGAGACCAACGCTCCAGACCGAAACGCGCCATTCAAGGCTCCAGATGAGGTTTCTGAGAAGATTGCTGCTAACTTCATCGCGTTCCTGGAGGACGAAGTAGCTGCTGGCCGCCTGTCCTACGACCGCTTCGTTATGCAGTCCGGCGTGGGCAACGTCCCTAACGCTGTGATGGCTGGCCTGCTGGATTCCAAGTTTGAAAACATCAAGGCGTACACCGAGGTTATCCAGGACGGCATGCTGGACCTTATTGACGCTGGCAAGATGACCGTTGCTTCCGCAACCTCTTTCGCACTGTCTCCTGAGTACGCAGACAAGATGAACGCAGAAGCAGAGCGTTACGCAAAGCACATCATCTTGCGTCCACAGCAGATTTCCAACCACCCAGAGGTCATCCGCCGCATTGGCCTGGTGTCCTCCAACGGCATGATTGAGGCCGACATCTACGGCAACATCAACTCCACCAACGTTGGCGGCTCCCGCATCATGAACGGTACCGGTGGTTCTGGTGACTTCACCCGTAACGGCTACATCACCACCTTCGTGTCCCCATCCGTGGCTAAGGACGGTGCAATCTCCGCGATTGTTCCATTCGTTTCCCACACCGACCACACTGAGCACGACACCATGGTTATCATCACCGAGTACGGTATCGCTGACCTGCGTGGCCTAGCTCCACGTGAGCGCGTTGAGCGTGTTATCTCGGTTGCTCACCCTGATTACCGTGAGGAACTGCAGGCGTACTACAACCGTGCGTTGGAGAATAAGTTCGTTCACACCCCACATGACCTGGAGACCGCATTTGATTTCCAGATCAACTTTGCAAAGCACGGCGACATGCGCGGTGAGCAGAAGTAAGACTGCCTCATAACTGAAGCGATATAGCTGCTTAAATGGGCGCGGGCCTTTGACAGGATCTCCTGTGTAAGGCCCGCGCCCAGCTTTATCTAGACCCGGTTTTCTCATTCGGGACAAAGGGTATTAAGATAGTCTCCCGTTGGGCCTTTAGCTCAGTTGGTAGAGCTACGGACTTTTAATCCGCAGGTCGCGGGTTCGATCCCCGCAGGGCCCACCAAAGAAAACGTCGTTGACTCAGGTCAGCGGCGTTTTTATTTTTCTACGTTTGTGTTGGTGGCGTGAGCGTTGGTGGTAAAGCGATTGCCAACAATATTAAACACGGTTTTTTCCGTTTAATGGTAGGGTTTGGGCGTGGACCCTAGAGAATTTGCAGATGAAGCTCATGCTGAAGAACTAACGGTGGTCTCTCGGGGTGGTGAATACATTGTGGTTGGCCATGCCGAGGTAACTGCTGTTGCACAAGATCCCGCAAGATTCTCTTCGCAGGTTTCAGCACATTTGCAAATCCCCAATGGGTTAGATGGCTCGGAGCATGCATCGGCACGCAGATTGGTGGATGAGTATTTGGAGCCACACCGCGTATGCGAGTTGCTGCCACAATTTAATGGTGCTGCGCGCAGTGCGATTGCAGAGTCTGCGGCGGGGGCGGAAGGTGAAACAGCAGGCTCTGTGAGAATTGAAAATCTGGCGCAGCTGTACGCAGTGCGTGCAATGCAGGCTTGGCTGCAGTGGCCGCAGCATTTAACGCAACGGCTCTTGGATTGGATTGATGATAACGATCAGGCGCGTGGTAGCGGTGACAGGGAGTGGACCGCGCGGGTAGCCGCGGAATTTGATGACATTATTCGGGTCGCGGTTGCTGAAGCCCCGGAAGATTCGGAGACCCACCGCTTGGCCACCCAGCATGGCTTAGAGCATGCAGAGGTTGTGTCTATTCTGCGCAACTGGACCGCCGGAGATTTAGGTTCCATGGCGCGCTGTATCGGGGTCATGGCGGTCGCTTTTGCTCAAACGCCAGCCTTACAAGACCGCGTGAGGGAAATTTTGAGCCAACAAAATCTCCAGGGCAAGGCGGAACCTGTACATCGTGAGTTTGACGCCATAGCGAACGAAATACTGCGCATAGACAACCCCTTTGTAAGCAACCGTCGAATCACCACGTGTCCAGTTGATATCGGGCAGACCCACCTCCCGGAGAACGCTCTGGTTCGGATTCACTGGACTGCCGCCAACCGGGACCCAAAGGTCTTTGACGGTTTTGATCCGGCAGGAAACGCTGAAACCAACTTGGTTTGGGGCACTGGACCGCATTATTGCCCAGGAAAGACAGTGTCCCTTTTGGAATTGCGAGCTTTTTGGACACAGGTGTTATCCCGCTTTGAGCTGGTCTCAGTGGACGAAAGCGGCGAGGATATACGCGGTGTCCGCAGTTCTCATGGTGGGTGGGATAAAGCTCCCGTGAGTCTGCGTGTTCGGGATGTCCAAGGAAATGATGACTTCAAGAATTAGGTGGGAGAAAACGATGCCACTGAATGACATTCAGCAGGGTAAGTCCCTGGCATTGCTGCAGAACTGGCTGATGGTTATTGGCGGTGGTTTTGTCCTCATTGGTGGTGCCGTGGCAGCAGTGGCGTCACCGCTGGACTTGGCTAAAGGAAGCTGGCTTTCGGCCTATCTGGTGCTTGTTGCCGGCGTACCTGTGTATTTGATCGGACAGCTTATTCCACATTGGATATGTGGCCGCGGTGGTTGGTCACTCCTAGCGGGTTGGAACCTGGGAAACGCTGCTGTCATTGCGGGCTCGCTGATGTCGTTGCCGCTGCTTGTCGATGTCGGGGGAGTAGTCCTTCTCATCCCGCTGGGGTATCTGTTGTGGATTGCGATGCGGCGGAAAGCCGCTGTAGAGGGTGAAGGAACCTCTGTAGCGATAGTCGGGCGCTGGCTACTCATCGCTGCGCTAATTATTTTGATAGTCAGCGTTCCTATTGGTCTCATACTCGCCCATATGCGTGCATAAGCAAGCGTTCAGTACCCGGGCACCCTGTAGTTGAGTCCGCTTATTGCGCGCTTGCCCACAGGCGCTGGGCAGCATAGCTGCGGTAAGGACTCCACGTACTAATCCTTGCCTCGTCGTGCTTTGAATCCTGACCCAATCTTGGTTCGGAGGCTTTCATCATGCGGCGAAGTACTGCGTCGGAGGTGGGAAATGCATCCTTATCACCGGCGGAGCGAATGGCTAAGACAGCAAGTGTCCAAGGCCCTATTCCGTACACGGTGCTCAGCTCATCAGCTGCAGGGAGTTGAACATGTTCAGCTTGATACCCGCGGTCAGCGAAGAACTGTGCCACCTCATGGATGGTTTTGGCGCGAGAGTTCGTGAGCTTGAGCGTGGCACGCAGCTCATCAAGTGATATTGAGGCTATTGCTTTAGCACTCGGAAACATCCGCAATGGAGCCCCAGCGGTTGGCGTGTTGCCATATGCTTCGACCAAGCGGGCCGCAAAAAGCCGCCCGGTGGCTAATGTCACCTGTTGAGTTAGGACGGCCAAGATAGCCCCCTCAAATGGCGCCTGGTGGCGAACAATGCGGATTCCAGGCCGCTCCTTAACCTGTTGTGAGAAGATGTCATCGCGGCGAAGGTGCGCGTTAATATCCGACAGGTCGGTGTCCAAATCAAACCAGTGCTTAACTCGTGCGGCAACGCCACTGTTGATGGAACTATCGGGGGAGTCCGTGGTGACCAAAACGCCGTCATCGGCAAGCTTTAACTGCACCCACTGCTGTGTGCCGGAGATATTGATCCAGCGGCTAAACTGTTGTGTGGTGGCATCGAAGTCATGTAATCCCGTCACCGCGTGAGAACTTAAATTCGCCATCACCGCGGCATGGTCGAAAGGTCCATTGGCATGCAGGTGAAATCGAGCCTGTGCTGTCATGATGTTGATATATCTGCCGGCCATACCCCTGAGGAACCGCGACGGTGAGATCCCAGCAAATGAGTATCCACTATTCCAACGGCTTCCATGAGCGCATACATGGTGGTGGGGCCAACAAAGTTGAACCCTTCCTTGCGTAGAGCTTTGGAAAGCGCCAAGGATTCTGCGGACTTAGTGGGAATTTCTGCAATCGTGCTCGGCTGCGGAGTTTCTGTCGGTTGAAAAGACCAAATGAAATCCGCCAGACCACCTTTCTCCCGAAGCTCGATTGTGGCATGAGCATTGTTGATGGTGGCCAGAATCTTCCTACGATTGCGGACAATTCCAGCATTATTCATAAGCCGCTCCACGTCATCATCTCCGAAGCTGGCAACTTCTTCAGGGAGAAAATCTGCAAACGCGGCGCGGAAGGCGGGCCGTTTGCGCAAAATGGTCGCCCAGGATAACCCGGCTTGGAAAGCCTCAAGGCTGAGCCGCTCAAAAAGTCCCTGCTCGTCGCGAACGGGCATGCCCCATTCAGTGTCGTAGTACTTCCGCATAAGCTCATTCGACGAGGCCCATTGAGGGCGTGCTAAACCGTCATCACCAATGACAATTCCCGAATCAGATAGGGTTTGCTGTGGTTTGTCGCTCATGCTGCACGCTCCAATGACAACAGGGTTGTTTTTGCTTCTACTCCACCCAAATAGCCACCCAGAGATCCATCACTACGTAAAACTCGGTGGCATGGGACGACTACGGGCAGCGGGTTGGTGGCGCACGCTGTGCCTACCGCACGAACGGCTTTCGGATTCCCGACAGATTCAGCAATTTGCTTGTATGACATCGTATGTCCGTAATCAATGCTCTTAAGAAACTTTTGCACGGTGTGCCTAAACCCTGCGGACAACGCGTGATCCAAGGGAACATCAAATCCCTGGCGTCGCCCGGCAAAGTATTCGTCCAATTGCTGTGCCACAGCATCCAAACGGCTCGGTGCTTCTAAGATTCGGGGGCTGATTTTTGTAGAAAGAGACTCGAGAACCGTATTAAAGTCCTCACATTCAAAAGCCACGCGCACCAGGCCGCGATCGGTAGCGGCGAGCAGCAGCGGTCCAATAGGAGAATCCACGATCCGGTAAGCCACGTCCACAAGCCCCAGATTTTCAGCGTTAGCCACCAACCGAGAATGCAGGTCCGTAGTTTTCCCCGGCTCAAGTGGGAAGAGCGAATTAGTATTCATGGCCATAAGCCTTTCTGAGTGTATTTATTCCGTCTGCCGCCGCGCGTCGAACTGCGTCCGCATTGCTGTTGATAAGTTTCGCAGTCTCGACATGGCTTAATCCGCCCAGATAATGGTAGACAATGGCCAGTCGCTGTTTTTCAGGCAAGTTAGCAACTGATGTCCAGATCTCCATGGCGGCAAGGTGGGCATCGCCATTGCTTGCCGATGCCCCGCTAGCCCCATTCTCAAGATTTTCGAAATCTTCCGGTGCGACCGAAGGTTGTGCACGAGCGCGCCGGGCGTGTTGGCGGGTGATATCGACAGCTTTGCGATGCGCGACAGTAACCAACCAGGCTTCCACGTTGGTATCTTCATCAAGTTTGGGCCACGCTTTAAGAGCGGATAGAAAAGTCTCTGACCAGGCGTCATCTGCGTCCATGCTGGGTCCAAGTACCGCGCGGCAGACCCTCAGGACGGTGTCACCAAAGTCAAGAACCACTCTTTCAAAAGGGTATTTCATGAAGTGTGTGCATTACGTCCGGCATAACGCTTCCTCCTGGTTCTAAGGTTTCTGTTTTGTTCTACTGAGTAGACGTTGAGTCAGAAGAAAACGTGAGATCAGCTCTTGAGAAGTTTCTTGATTGCCCGCATGGCCTCATCCAGCATCTCCTGATCCACGGTGCCGTCTTCCTTCGTGGCGCCAGCCACGCAGTGCCCAATGTGGTCTTCCAGCAGAGCCAGGGAGACATTTTCTAATGCGGACTTCACGGCGGAGATCTGCGTGATGATGTCGATGCAGTATTGGTCCTCATCCACCATGCGATGAATGCCGCGTGTTTGACCCTCGATTCTCTTCAGGCGCGCGAGGTATTTCTTCTTCGATTCAACATCGGAGTTGTATCCGTGTTGTCCGGGTTTATGGCAACTGCAAGTACTAGATTTTTCGGTCATGACCTGCCCTTTCTTTTGCTAAGGGGGGGTGCGATTTTGTCTACCAGTCTACTTCAAGTATATTTTTAGAAGTCGCCAAGCGCGACAGGCCCCCATCGTCTAGCGGCCTAGGACACCGCCCTTTCACGGCGGCGGCACGGGTTCGAATCCCGTTGGGGGTACGGAAGTAATTCCACAGCAAATTGGCCCTGTGGCGCAGTTGGTTAGCGCGCCGCCCTGTCACGGCGGAGGTCGCGGGTTCAAGTCCCGTCAGGGTCGCATTGTGAGTTAAGAAGCGTCAGCGAAAGCTGGCGCTTTTTGCGTTGCCATGGTTGCCTTTATTTAGGGGTGGTCATCGTGGGCGATATAAAGATGTTGTGAGTCGTTTCACCGTTGTTAACCATTTTTCAATAGTGTGCGGGGCATGGTCGCCTATTCCCGGGTGGCTGATTTGAACTTCAAGGAGCCCCCTCGATGATAAAAGGAAAAAAGAGGTCTGCCACTCAATTCTTGGCGCTTCTGGTGACGGTGATGTTCGTTGCCGCCTGGTCTGCCTGGCCAGCATTAGCCCAATCCACCTCCACCGCGGAAGAAGAGCTTGCCGATGAAGATTCCAGCGTCGCTCTAATCATGGATGCATCCGATTCCATGATGGCTGAGGATGTCGACGGCGGAACTCGTCTGGATGCGGCGAAGCAAGCGGCGAACCAGCTTGTTGACTCCCTGCCTGAGACTGCCGTGATGGGCATGCTGGTCTACGGTGCTTCCGAATCCAATGCCCCTGATAACCGCGGGCGCGGTTGTGAGGATATTGACGTGCTTGCTCCCGTCGAGCGCATCAATAAAGAAGAACTCTCGGCCGAAATCGACGGCATCGAAGCCCAAGGCTATACGCCAATGGGCAATGCGTTGCGTGCAGCTGCCGATGAGCTTGGAAGTGAAGGCGATCGCTCGATCATTTTGGTCTCCGACGGCATTGATACCTGCGCGCCTCCTCCAGTGTGTGATGTCGCCGAGGAACTAGCCGGCGAAGGATTTGACCTGACCATTCACACTGTCGGTTTTAAAGCAGATGAAGCAGCCCAGGAAGAGCTCGAATGTGTATCTGAGGTTTCCGGTGGCACCTACGTCGAAGCCAACGATGCCGAAGAGCTGGGACACCAGCTGGAGTTCCTGGCACAGCGCGACGTTGTGGGCTACGAAACCGCCGGCACCGAGTTCGAATACGCCGACACCATCGAAGACGCACAGTGGCTGGGCGAAGGCCAGTACCAAACCCGCGTGGAAGTCACCGAGACCGATGATGACGTCCGATACTTCCGAGTTGCAGTACCCGAAGGTCATAACGCGCACATTTCAGCAACGGGTATTGCTGACCGAGATGGATCTGGCCAGTCCTCGGCAGGAAGGGATGGAGATGTATTCATCCGTTCGCAGGAAGTTTCAAATCATATGGACGGATCTGACTGTCGCGGCAGCAGTACCTCAAATGTCGGTGGGGGCGAAATCGATCTGAGTAACTACTTTCCAACCGAGCCACAGGTTGTGATGATCGAGGGCGAAGATCCTGGAGACTGCGACATGGATGAATGGATTATCGGGCATTCATTCTCCGCAGACCATGAAAATAACCTGGTTGGTGAAGAAATCACCGCGGAAGTCAATGTTTTCTTCGAACCGGTCCCACCTGAGAACGCAATTCTTCCTGAAGGTGACTCTGGCTCACTATCCCAAGACGAGCCGGACGTAGATTTCGGCGATGGGCAAGAGGTTGAAAATGGAACCAGCTTCAATGATGCGGTGGAAATCGAGCCTGGTACTTACAGCAACAAAGTTGTAGGCGGTGAAGTGCACTATTACAAGATTCCAGTGGAATGGGGACAGGTGCCTCAAGTCGCTGTCCGCAGTCGATTGAATGAAAATATCGATCATGCGTGGATGTCTACCCAGTTGGTTAATCCCGTTCGCAATATCGTCGCGGATGATTACACGTCCTCCTGGGTATCCGACAGCACCAAAGTATCTCAGCTGATGGCAGACCGTCCGGTGCGATATGAGAACCGAAACGCAAACCTCGGAGGACATAGAAGTTCAATCGCCGGTGACTATGTCATTGCGGTGTCTATGTCGATTCCCCAACAAGAGGACAGCCTCTCGGGCATCGAGCAGGATTATGAGTTAGCGGTTGATGTCACCGGTGCAGTGGATGAGCATCCTAATGACTGGGTCCCAACTTTTGAGCCTGGACCGGAACCGACCGATGAGCCACCAACCTATGATGCGGCTTCAGAGGAAGCCACCGCGGAGGTGGAAACTTCTGAAGAAGCAGCGGCTGATGCGGAAACCGAAAACACTGCCGCGGAAGGCTCTTCCGAAGGAGGATTCAGCGCTCTAATTTGGGGCGTGGTCGGGCTTCTCGTCTTAGCGCTAATCGGCATCTTCGTTGCCATGGGATTGAAGCTGCGAAAGAAGTAGGTCCCTCAAACCTTAACCCGCTCCTTGAGCGTGGTCCTTGAGCCTCGAGCTTTTTCCTGAGAGGGTTAAAGCTCGAGGCGGGGCATAGCCGGCGGTGTCCTAGAATCCCAGTGCGATGCGGCAACGTTCAGGGGTAGGGGAAATTGGTGGTTATGGTGCGGATTTGTGTTGGTTGGCGCGGGTTATGTAAAGTAACCTATCGTGCCTAAGGGCACAGATAAAAAATAAATATGGCCCTGTGGCGCAGTTGGTTAGCGCGCCGCCCTGTCACGGCGGAGGTCGCGGGTTCAAGTCCCGTCAGGGTCGCAAGATTGTCCTTGCGGCAATCTTTGGCCAGATAGCTCAGTCGGTAGAGCACACGCCTGAAAAGTGTGGGGTCGCCAGTTCGATCCTGGCTCTGGCCACAATGCAAAGCTCCTAGTGTGAAAACATTAGGAGCTTTCTTTGCGTATTCCGGTAGACTGATCTACATGGCAAATGAAGTAACTCATAACACTGACCGCAAGCGCTTTGAGATCGTTGTTGACGGCAAAGTAGCAGGACACGCAGATTATCTTCTCCCTTCTGAGGATGTCCGCGACTTTAACCACACGGTCATCAGCCCAGATTTCCGTGGACAAGGGCTTTCCTCCCCGCTGATTAAGGCGGCGTTGGATGACACCCGTGAAGCAGGATTCCAGGCAGTTGCGTCCTGCTCGGCCGTACAGCACTTTGTTTCCAAGAACCCTGAGTACGAAGATCTCATCCGCCGCTAAATAAGCGGGATGGGGATGAGGAGGTAGAAATTGAGCACTGAGAATACCGCTCAAGATCGCAATATCGAAGTCACGCATGATGAGGCAAACACTAAGTTTGTCCTCTTCGTTGATGGCCAAGAAGCCGGCGCGGCACACTATGTGCTGGCGGCTGATAACGTGCGCGATTTTAACCACACAGTCGTGGATGAAGCTTTCCAGGGCCAAGGCCTGTCAAAGCCTCTAATTACCTCCGCGCTGAACCAGACCTGGGAAGACGGCTTTAAAGTAATCGCTACCTGCCCGGCAGTTCGTAAGCTGGTGCGCACCACTGGTGAGTACAAAGACATCGTCATCAAGGCTTCAGACATCGAGAGTTAGATTCAGCTGAGAATTCAACCCAGTAAACAATAAAGGGACGGCACCGCATCAACGCGGTACCGTCCATTTAATATTTCTAGAAGTATCTTCGGATTAGATGAAGTAATCTGGGTCAACCAGCTTGACCTGTTCTTCTTTCCTGCGAGGACGATTCTTTGCTGGAATGCCGGTAGCGGTGTGGAAGTCTGGAACGTCCTTTGTCACTACGGCATTTGCGCCGACAGCAGAGCCCTCACCCACGGTGATTGGTCCGAGAACCTTGGCGCCCGCGCCAATGGTGACATTGTCCTTCAACGTTGGGTGACGCTTGGTCTGGGTGAGGACCTGGCCGCCCAAAGTAACGCCGTGATAGAGCATAACGCCATCACCGATCTCGGCGGTTTCACCAATAACAATGCCCATGCCGTGGTCGATGAAGAAGCGGCGGCCAATGGTTGCGCCAGGGTGGATTTCAATACCGGTCAAAAAGCGGTTGAATTGGGCCAGAATACGCGCAGGGGCTTTAAGATTGCGCTGCCACAGCCAATGGCAGACGCGGTGAATCCAGATGGCATGGAGGCCGGAGTAAACAACAGCGTTTTCTAAGTCGCCGCGAGCTGCTGGATCATGCTCACGCGCGTTTTTAAGATCTTCCCGAATCCGAGAAACTATCGTCATAGGGTTCATATGCGAAAGCCTACCGTTAAACTTTTAAGCGTCCAGCAATTAAAAAGACCCGGCTACCCAATAACGTTGGATAGCCGGGATTGACGCTGTGAATTAAAGTGCCACAGCGGTCTGCGATTTAATTAGTCGCGGATGTCCTCGAACAGAACGGTGGAGACGTAGCGCTCACCGAAGTCTGGGGCGACAACAACGATGGTCTTGCCCTTGAACTCATCACGAGCAGCAACCTTCAGAGCGGAAGCAATGTTTGCACCGGAGGAGATACCAACCAGCAGGCCTTCATCGGTAGCCAGCTTGCGAGCCATAGCGATGGACTCTTCGTTGGTGACGGTCAGAACCTCGTCGAGCAGTTCGCGGTCCAGAACCTCTGGTACGAAGTTAGCGCCGATGCCCTGAATCTTGTGTGGGCCAGCCTTGCCTTCGGACAGAACTGGGGAGTCGGCAGGCTCAACAGCAACCAGGTGCAGGTCAGCGTTCTGTTCCTTGAGGTAGCGGCCAGCACCGGTCACGGTGCCGCCGGTGCCTACACCTGCAACGAATGCGTCAACGCTCTCACCGGAGTCAGCCCAGATCTCAGGGCCGGTGGTCTTGTAGTGAACCTCTGGGTTAGCCTCATTGCCGAACTGGCGAGCCAGAACAGCGTTCTCCTGCTCAGCCAAGATCTCGTTTGCCTTGTCAACAGCACCCTGCATGCCAGCAGCACCTGGGGTGAGGACGATCTCTGCACCGTATGCGCGAAGCAGAACACGACGCTCAGCGGACATGGTCTCAGGCATGGTCAGGATGACCTTGTAGCCGCGAGCTGCGCCAACGAGTGCCAGCGCAATACCGGTGTTACCGGAGGTTGCCTCAACGATGGTGCCGCCTGGCTTCAGTTCACCGGATGTCTCTGCAGCGTCAACGATGGCTGCGCCGATGCGGTCCTTGACGGAGTTTGCTGGGTTGAAAGACTCAACCTTGACCAGAACGGTTGCGTCGATGTCCTTGGTCAGGCTGTTCAGGCGAACCAGTGGGGTGCCGCCGATAGTGTCCAGGATGTTGTCATAAATCTTAGCCATGTAAATGGGCTCCTTTAATAGCTTGTTTGCAGGTTTAGAGCCAGTCTACACCACATGACTAGACCGCACTGTATATTTATTCTAGACCGATAGGTTAGTTGCCCGGCTGGGTATTTAGATTCTTCTTCAAGCGGGTGCACCTAATTGGGTGTACCTGGATTTATGGAACTAGATGTGAGTCCAATTGGAAATCGCGTAACGCTTTGGGTTAGGATTACCCCCGAATAACGGTTAACATGTGGATAATCGTGTTGGAATACCCCCGTTTTTAAGGGTTCTAAGGAGTTTGGGTCAATGGACTCGCATCGGATCAAAGACGACGATGAAGCCGTCCGCACCGCGCTGGCTTCGTTGAAGACTGCCACTGGCATTCCCGTCACTATGTACGGAACACTATTGCCGGATAACCGACTTCAGATCACCCAGTGGGTTGGCCTTCGTACTCCTGCGCTGCAGAATCTCATTATTGAAGCGGGTGTCGGCGTCGGTGGTCGTGTGGTTTCAACTCGTCGCGCAGTAGGTGTATCGGATTATGTCCGCGCTAACACCATCTCACATGAGAATGACCGCTACATCCAGGATGAGGGTTTGCACTCCATCGTGGCTGTCCCCGTGATTGTTCAGCGTGAGATTCGCGGTGTTATCTATGTTGGTGTTCATTCACCGGTGCGCTTGGGCGACAAGGTGATTGAAGAGGTCACCATGACTGCACGCAGTCTGGAGCAAGATCTGGCTGTTAACTCCGCGCTTCGCCGCACTGATGGTGGCAAGTCCGGTGCCGGCCGTGGCCATGTAATGAATGGTGCTGAGTGGGAGCAGGTCCGTTCCACTCACTCCAAACTTCGTATGCTGGCTAATCGTGTTGAAGATGAATCTTTGCGCAAGGAACTAGAGGCCCTCTGTGATCAAATGGTTTCTCCAGTACGCGTCAAGCAGTCAACCAAGCTGTCGGCGCGTGAACTCGATGTCTTAAGCTGCGTCGCATTGGGACACACCAATGTTGAAGCGGCAGAAGAAATGGGCATCGGTGCGGAAACGGTGAAGTCATACCTGCGTTCAGTGATGCGTAAGTTGGGCGCCCACACGAGGTACGAAGCAGTTAACGCTGCCCGCCGAATCGGTGCTTTGCCGTAAGATAGCTAGGCGTGAAAGATCTATTTATTGTTTCAGGTGGTGCGCGCCTTTCCGGCGCTGTAAAAATCGACGGCGCTAAGAACTCAGTGTTGAAACTGATGGCCGCCGCATTGCTTGCTGAAGGATCTACAACGCTGACAAATTGTCCCGAGATCCTCGATGTGCCTTTGATGAAGAAGGTGCTTGAGGGTTTGGGCTGCACGGTCGAGATTGACGGAAAGACCGTGACCATTGATACCCCAGCCGAATTGCGCAGTGACGCCGACTTTGATGCTGTCCGCCAGTTCCGCGCCTCCGTCTGTGTGCTCGGCCCACTCACTTCACGCTGTGGCCGAGCCCGGGTGGCTCTTCCCGGTGGTGATGCCATCGGTTCCCGCCCGCTCGATATGCACCAGTCCGGTTTAGAGAAGCTTGGCGCTTCGACCCATATTGAACACGGTGCCGTGGTCACAGAAGCCAAAGAGCTAAAGGGTGCCAAGATTAAGTTGGATTTCCCTTCGGTTGGTGCGACCGAGAATATTTTGACTGCTGCCGTGCTTGCCGATGGCCAGACGGTATTAGACAACGCTGCCCGAGAGCCGGAGATTGTTGATCTGTGCACCATGCTCGTAGAAATGGGTGCTGATATTGACGGCGCGGGTACGTCGACCATCACGATTAATGGTGTGGAGAAGCTCAATCCAACTAACCACGAGGTTATTGGTGACCGCATTGTTGCGGGAACCTGGGCTTATGCAGCGGCAATGACCCGCGGTGACATCACTGTTAGCGGGATTGCGCCACGTCACCTGCACTTGCCTTTGGCAAAGCTGCGTTCCGCAGGTGCGGATATCGAGACCTATGAGAACGGTTTCCGCGTTCGTATGGACGGCCGTCCAAAGTCCGTGGATTACCAAACGCTGCCATTCCCAGGCTTCCCAACTGACTTACAACCGATGGCAATTGGTCTGTCTGCGGTTGCAGAGGGAACAGCGGTAATCACTGAGAATGTATTTGAGTCTCGCTTCCGCTTTGTTGATGAAATGCTTCGCTTGGGTGCGGATGCTCAGGTTGATGGGCACCACGTTGTTATTCGTGGGCAAGAGAAATTGTCTTCTACTCATGTCTGGTCTTCAGATATTCGTGCGGGTGCGGGCTTAGTACTAACTGCACTATGCGCGGATGAACAGACCACGGTGCACGATGTCTTCCACATCGACCGCGGATATCCGAAGTTCGTGGAGAACCTCCAAGCATTGGGAGCCACGATTGAACGGGGCCAAGAAGAGACTATCTACTAACCACAACGAGTGCGCATGAATGTTTAACATTCATGCGCACTTCTCATTTCGACAGAAACATACGTTGTGCTGGGGATTTGTGTTGGTTGTGGGTGGCGTGTAACTTTATGTGAGTCAGCGAGACCGACAACGCCCCGCACAGAGCATGAGGTTCTGGTGAGATGGCGGTAGGAAAACACTCCGGTGACATTCAAAATTATTTTTTGACTTTCCATTCACTTGTTTATGGACGCAACAATGTTGTGTTTCATGGATGGTGGTGTGGTTGTTGTCTGAGAACTCAATAGTGTGCCAATGTACTTTTTTATTTTTGTCTGTGTTGTATGGATGAGGATGATGTTGGATTGGATGGCCTTTCGGGGTTGTTTGGTTGTTGGTGTGTGCCGGATGTCGGGGGTTGTTAGATACTCGGCATTGAAAATATTGTAATTATTTTTAACGGTGCATATTGTTTATCAACATTGTTTAAGTT